>DASTVL010000314.1:0-2590 GCA_035759115.1 Solirubrobacterales bacterium
GTCGGCGATCAGCCGCTTCCAGTAGGCGCTGATTCCGCGATTCCAGGGCTGCAGCGCGCCATCGCCGAGCGAGAGGGTCGGGTCGGGGACGACCAGCTCGGGGTCGATCACGCGCTGGAAGCCGAGCCCGTGGCAGCGGTCGCAGGCGCCGTGGGGCGAGTTGAACGAGAAGATCCGCGGCTCCAGCTCCGGAATCGAGGTGCCGCAGCTGAGGCAGGCGAACTGCTCGCTGAACAGCATCGTCTCGCCCGAGTCGCCGACCGGCTCTATTTCGACCAATCCCCCGGCGAGCCCGGCCGCGGCCTCGACCGACTCGGAGAGGCGGCGGCGCAGGTCGGGCTTCATCACCAGCCGGTCGACGACCACGGCGATGTCGTGTTTGTACCTCTTGTCGAGCACGATCTCCTCGTCGAGGCGGCGCAGCTCGCCGTTGACCTTGACCCGCGAGTAGCCCTCGAGCCGCATCTGCTCGAGCAACTTGCCGTACTCGCCTTTGCGCCCGCGCACGACCGGCGCCATGACCATGAATTTCGTGCCCTCGTCGAGGGTCATCAGCCGGTCGACGATCTGCTCCTGGGTCTGGCCGGTGATCTCGGCGCCGCACTCGGGGCAGTGCGGAACCCCGATCCGCGCCCAGAGCAGGCGCAGGTAGTCGTAGATCTCGGTCACGGTGCCGACGGTCGAGCGCGGGTTGCGCGAGGTCGTCTTCTGGTCGATCGAGATCGCCGGCGAGAGCCCCTCGATCGAGTCGACGTCGGGCTTCTCCATCAGGCCGAGGAACTGGCGCGCGTAGGCCGAGAGCGACTCGACGTAGCGGCGCTGGCCCTCGGCGTAGATCGTGTCGAAGGCGAGGCTCGACTTGCCCGAGCCCGAGAGCCCCGTGATCACGATCAGCGCGTCGCGCGGCAGCTCGACGTCGATGTCCTTCAGGTTGTGCTCGCGCGCACCGGAGATGACGATCCGCTCAGAGGCAGCCACTGGACCGAGTCTACCCAGACGAACAGACGTTCCCTTCGCCAGGGGCGGCAATACCGCTCACACCGGCAAAACGGTGGCCGGTAGCAGTTCTGCTACCTTGCCCATATGGCCACGATCCCCCAGAAAGAATTGCGCAACAACGTCGCCGAAGTCCTCCGCCGAGCCGAAGCCGGCGAGGAGTTCACGATCACCGTCTCCGGCCGACCGGTGGCCGAGCTCGGCCCGAGCCGGCGAGGTCAATGGGTGGACACCGCGAGCTTGAAGGATCTCTGGGCCCTGCCGCCGGACCCGACTCTGATGCGCGATATCGAGGAGATGGACGACACCGACCTTCGCGACCCCTGGGCCGAGTAGCGGTGCGTGTCGTCCTCGATACCTCGGTCCTGATCGACGGCAAAGAGCTGCCACCCGGGGTCGAAGCATCGATCAGCACGGTCTCGATCGCCGAGCTGCACTTCGGGCTCCTCGTCGCCCCCGACGATGAGGCGCGCGCCATCCGGGTAACCCGGATGGGCCTGATCGAGGCGCGGTTCCCCAACCCCCTCCCCGTCGATGACCGCGTAGCCCGCGAGTGGGGACGGCTCAAAGCCGCCGTCGCCCAGCGCGGCGGCCAACCCCGCAAGCGCACCGCAGACCTCGCCATTGCCGCTACCGCCAACGTCCACGGTGCCGAACTGGTGACTTACAACGCCAAGGACTTCAAGATCGTCGAAGACCTCGTTGACCTTCGCGCTCCTTAGCCGCTCAGCGGCCGATGCTCTGCTGGTAGAGAGTGAAGCCGATGCCGGAGCAGACGGCGGCGATGATCCAGAAGCGGAGCATGATCTTCGTCTCCGACCAGGCCATCATCTCGAAGTGGTGGTGCAGGGGCGCCATCAACAGGACGCGGCGGCGGAAGGTTTTGAAAGAGAAGACCTGGATCGCGACCGAGAGCGCCTCGATCACGAAGATGCCGCCGATGATGATCAGCAGCACCTCGGTCTGGGTCATCACAGCGAGCGCGCCGATCGCGCCGCCGAGCCCGAGCGAGCCGGTGTCGCCCATGAAGATCGAGGCCGGAAAGGCGTTGAACCAGAGAAAGCCGACACAGGCGCCGACCAGGCAGGCGGAGAGCAGCGCCAGGTTCTGCTGCTCGTTGGTGACGAAGGAGATCGCCGTGTAGGCGAGCAGGACGATCGCGCAGGAGCCGGCGGCGAGGCCGTCGAGCCCGTCGGTCAGGTTGACCCCGTTCGAGGTGCCGGCGATGACGAGGAAGACGAGCACGAAGTAGAGCACCGGGCCGAGGTCGAGGCTGCCGTCGCCGATGCGGAACTCGAGCACCGGCTCGAGCCCGACCTCGTGCCGGGCGACCCACCAGAGCGCGAGCGCGAGCAGCAGCTGCCCGACCAGCTTCCAGCGCGCCGAGAGGCCGAGCGAGCGGCGTTTGACGATCTTGGTGAAGTCGTCGGCGAAGCCGAGCGCGGCGCAGCCGATCGCGACGCCGAAGACGGCGAGGCTCTGCGCGTCGCGGTCGGAGAGGACGAGGAAGGGGACGATGATCGCGGCGAAGACGATCAGGCCGCCCATCGTCGGCGTGCCGGCCTTGGCGTGGTGCTCCTGCGGCCCGTCCTCG
>DASTVL010000315.1:0-3332 GCA_035759115.1 Solirubrobacterales bacterium
GCTGACCACGCTCGGCCTGATGGGAGCATTCTTCAGCCGCAGCGCCGCCGAGATCGACCTCATCATCGAGGCCTGCGTCGACGGCTTCCAGGAGGGCATGCAGCGGCAGGCGCCGCCCCGCGATCCGTTCGAGGACGAGATTCCGTTCTGAGGTCGGTGTCGCCGTGCTCGACCTCAACCACGGCTCGGGGGGTGATCCCTTCGCGTCCGGATGGAGCGCATCGCCGCCCCCTTTCCCGGCCGTGCGCAAGCACGGCCTGCGCCTGCCTGCCCCCCGGCAGGCGCACGCGACGGTCCAAACCGGCTACATGGGTGACAGATCTGACCGACGACATGGGTGACAGGTCATTCTGTCGGCGAGGAGGACCTTGCCGATGCCGTGGAGGGAGACCCGTGTCATGGATGAGCGCGCGCGTTTCGTGCTGGCGGTCGAGGCCGGCGAGGAACCGGTGGCGGCGGTGTGCCGGCGTTTCGGGATCAGCCGGGACAAGGGCTACAAGTGGCTGCGACGGTGGCAGGCGGAGGGCGCCGCCGGGCTGGCCGACCGGTCGCGGGCGCCGCGGAGCCATCCCCAGGCCGTGGCGGAGGAGCTGCTCGAGGCCTGCCTCGCGCTGCGGCGCCAGCATCCGACCTGGGGACCGGCGAAGGTGAAGGCGGCGCTCGGGCGGCGGAGCCCCGGGCAGCCGTGGCCGGCGGCGAGCACGATCGGCGCGCTCTTCGACCGCGAGGGGCTGACGGTCAGGCGCAAGCTCCGGCGGCGCACCCCGCCCGGCGGGCCGCTGTTCGCGGCCGAGGCGGCGAACGACGTCTGGAGCATCGACTTCAAGGGCTGGTTCCGCACCGGCGACGGCATCCGCGTCGACCCGCTGACGCTCAGCGACGCCTGCAGCCGGTATCTCCTGCGCTGCCAGGTGGTCGGCCGCCCCGACACGACCCATGTCTGGCCGATCCTCGACGCCGCCTTCCGCGAGTACGGGCTGCCGCTGCGCCTGCGCTCGGACAATGGCTCCCCGTTCGCGACGACCGGCGCCGGCGGACTGTCGCGGCTTTCGGTCAGGGCGGTCAAGGCGGGCGTGCTTCCCGAACGCATCACCCCGGGCAAGCCGCAGGAGAACGGCCGGCTCGAGCGGCTGCACCTGACGCTCCTGCAGGACACCGCGAGCCCGCCGGCGGCCACGCTGCGCGCGCAGGCAGCGCGGTTCCGGGACTTCCGAGCCACCTATAACCAGGACCGGCCGCATGCCGCCCTCGGCAACGCCACTCCGGCCGAGTGCTACGCGCCGTCGCCACGGCGCTGGGATGGGGTGCTGCGCTCGCCCGAGCCCGCGGTCGACGCGGTCCGCCGGGTGAAGAGCAACGGGCTGATCCGCTGGCACGGCGTCCTCGTCTACATCAGCGAGGCGCTGGCAGGCGAGCCCATCGGCCTCGACGAGGGCGACGACGGCCTCTGGACGGTGCGCTACGGCCCGATCCTGCTCGGTCTCCTCGCCGACCGTGGTGACACGCTGATCCGGCTGCCGCAGAAGGGCTGTGGACTTGTGGACAACGCTGCGCGCTGCCCACAGGGTCCACAGCCCCCACAGCCACAGCCGCCGAGAACATAGAGAGAATTGTGTCACCCATGTCGTCGGTCAGATCTGTCACCCATGTCCCCGGTTGCACACGACGTCTCGACTCGCTGAAGCGTCCGGGGTTTATTCGAACCGCGCGCAGGCTGCGCGTGCGCCCGCCCAGGCAGGCGCAGGCCGTGCCTCGGCAGGCGTCGCAAAGGCGCGCGCTCGTGACCGGGCGAAGTGATCACCCGGAGGCCGTATCATATCAGTTGCCACCGACTTCGCGGACCCTGAGGGATGAAACCTGTGGCATCCTGGGGGAAGCCGTCGGCGGAGAGGTCGGGCTTTTGTCCTTGGTGTGTCGCAACCCGCGTATCAGTTGGACCCGGGCTCCCTGAAGCACCCTCGTTTGCGTCGGGGGCCGGCGTCCCGCTGGCCTGAGAGCGCGCCATTCAGACTTTGACTCTCTCGGGAGCCTGCGTCGGCGGTGTGAGCTCGAGGAGACCGAGATGGAAGTTCTGCATCCCCGTTGCGCGGGACTGGACGTGCACAAGGACACCGTGGTCGCGGCGGTGCGCCTGATCGAGGGCGACGGATCGGTGCGGCGGGAGGTCGAGACCTTCGTGACCACCACGCCGGGGCTGTTGGCCCTGTCGGACTGGCTGGAGCGGCACGACTGTCCGAGCATCGCCATGGAGGCCACCGGCATCTACTGGCGCCCGGTCTGGCAGGTGCTCGCCGCCGAGCAGCCAGGCGAGGGCCGCACCCTGATCCTCGCCAATGCCGCGCACGTGAAGAACGTGCCGGGCCGCAAGACCGACGTCGCCGACGCGGTCTGGCTCTCCGACCTGCTCGCGCACGGCCTGATCCGCCCGAGCTTCGTGCCCGACCCCGAGACCCGGGCGATGCGCGACCTGCTCCGCACACGCAAGCAACTGGTGCGCGAACAGGCCAGCCACGTCCAGCGCATCCAGAAGACCCTCGAAGAGGCCAACCTCGAGCTCGCCTCGGTGCTTACCGACATCATGGGCCAGTCGGGTCGCGCCGTACTCGAGGCGCTCGCGGCCGGCGAGACCGATCCGGGGCGGCTGCAGGCGCTGGTCGGCCCGCGGGTGAAGGCGAGCCCCGAGGCGATCCGCGCCGCGCTGACCGGCAGGCCGGGGCCGCATCACCGCTTCCTGATCGGCCTGCACCTCGGCCAGATCGACGCGCTCGCCGCCGCCGTCGCCGCCGTCGACGCAGAGGTGGAGCGCGACCTCGGCCCTTTCCGCGACGCGGTCGCGCTGCTCGCGACCATCCCGGGCGTCGCTGAGCTCACCGCCGAGGTCGTCCTTTCCGAGATCGGTCCCGACATGAGCCGCTTCCCCACCGCCGGACACCTGATCTCGTGGGCCGGCCTCTGCCCCCGCCAGGACGAGAGCGCCGGCAAGCGCCGTTCGAACCGTCTGAAGAAGGGCGCCCCCTGGCTGAAAACCGCCCTCGTCCAGGCCGCCTGGGCCGCCGTGCGCAAGAAGCACAGCTACCTCAACGCCCAGTTCCAGCGCCTGCGCGCCCGCCGCGGACCAAGGAAGGCCATCTGCGCCGTCGCCGCCTCAATCCTTACCGCCGCCTACCACATGCTCAAGGACGGCACCTTCTACGCCGACCCCGGACCCGATCACTTCCGGAAGACCCAGCCCATCACCCGCGCAAAGGCACTCGCCAGGCAGATCGAACGCCTCGGCTTCACCTGCTCCATCTCGACCGCAGAGCCAGTTTCTATTTAGGTCGTGCGCGGCG
>DASTVL010000316.1:0-8048 GCA_035759115.1 Solirubrobacterales bacterium
CGTCCTGTTTTTCGCCCTACCCACTCCCGAGAGCTATCTACGTAGCTGGCGAAAAACCCAGCGCCCGTCCGGACCCCCTGTCCACGACAGGACCCACGGCGACAACGCATGGTCCCTTGCGGTTCAAGGTCAACGCCGGCCGGCAGAGAAGCCCCGGTCATGGCCGCCGCCGTCGAGACCCCGCCTCAGATCGGCTCGCGCTTCGAGGGCCTGGTCCTCGACTTCCTCTCCTACCTCGAGCTCGAGCGCGGCCTCTCGCGCAACACGCTGAACGCCTACCGCACCGACCTGCTCCAGTACGGCGAGTACCTCGATGCGCACGAGCTCGACCCGCTGGCAGCGCGCCCGGCCGACATCGGCGACTTCCTCGCGGACCTCGCGACCGGCAACGGCCGCCCGGCCTGCTCGGCCTCGACCGTCCACCGCAAGACCGCCTGCCTGCGCTCCTTCTACAAGCACCTGCGCCGCGACGAGCTGATCGGCGACGACCCGACCGCGGCGCTGAGCGCCCCGCGCCGGGCCAAGAAGCTGCCGCAGGTGCTCAACTACGCCGAGGTGCAGAAGCTGCTCTCGGCGCCGCGCGGCAGCGAGCCGACGTCGCTTCGCGACCGGGCGCTGCTCGAGGTGATGTACGCGTGCGGGCTGCGCGCCTCGGAGACGATCGGGCTCGAGCTCTCCGACGTCGACCTGCGCGAGGGCCTGCTGCGAGCGCGCGGCAAGGGCTCGAAGGAGCGGATCGTGCCGCTCGGTCGCAAAGCGATCGCGGCGATCTCCGCCTATCTGCGCGGCGGGCGGCCGAAGCTGGTCCCGGCCGAGCGCCACGAGGTGCGGCTGTTCGTCAACTTCCGCGGCGGCCCGCTCAGCCGCCAGGGCCTCTACAAGATCGTCCAGCGCCACGCGCGCGACGCCGGCCTGGCGGGGCAGATGAGCCCGCACACCCTGCGCCACAGCTTCGCCACCCACCTGCTCGCCGGCGGCTGCGACCTGCGCGCCGTGCAGGAGATGCTCGGCCACGCCGACATCGCGACGACGCAGATGTACACGCACCTCTCCGGCGAGCGGCTCAAGGAGGTCTACTTCGAGGCGCACCCGCGGGCGGTCGAGTAGAAAGGGGGAGTGCCCGAGCTGCCCGAGGTCGAGACCGTCTGCCGCCAGCTCGAGCCGGAGCTGGAAGGGCGGCGGATCGAGTCGCTGGAGGTGTCCGACCCGCGCTGGTGCCGGCCGATGGCTGCGGCGAAGCTCGAACGGGCGCTGGCCGGGCGGACGATCGAGGGGCTGGGGCGGCGCGGCAAGTACCTGCTGCTCGGCCTCGACGGCGGGCAGACGCTGGTCATGCACCTGCGGATGACCGGCAACCTGGTCCTGGTCGAGGGCGAGGACAAGCTCGACCCCTCGGAGGGGATGCGGCTCTACGAGGGCGAGCGCTCGGCGTCGGAGCGCCACCTGCGCGCCCGCTTCGTCCTCGACGACGGGCGCGAGCTCTGGTTCACCGACCCGCGCCGCTTCGGCGAGGCGCTCTTGCTGGGCGACGACGAGCTCGACGCCCACTTCGCCCCGCGGCTCGGCGTCGAGCCACTCTCCGGGGACTTCACGGCCGAGGGTCTGGGCGAGATGGCCGCCAACCGCACCGCGCCGCTCAAGTCGTTCCTGCTCGACCAGAAGGGCGTCGCCGGCATCGGCAACATCTACGCCGACGAGGCGCTGTTCCGGGCGCGTCTGCACCCCCTCTCGCCGGCCGGGTCGATGAAACCGGAGCACCTCTTGGAGCTGCGCGACGCGATCGTCGCGGCGCTGGAAGCCGGGATCGACGGCGGCGGCGCCTCGATCGACGACTACCGCGACGGACGCGGCGAGAAGGGACGGATGCAGGACGAGTTCCTCGTCCACACGCGCGAGGGCGAGCCCTGCCCGCGTTGCGAGGGCACGATCGAGCGGATCGTCGTATCCGGCCGCTCGACCTACTTCTGCCCGGACTGCCAGGCGAAGCTGCGCCGCAGGCCGCGGCGTCGCCGTCCGGCCCGTCGTTCACCTTAGGCGGGTTATGCCCGGCAAGACGGTGAAGACGGAGGCGATCGTCCTGCGCAGCATCCGCTATGGCGACGCCGACCGCATCCTCCATCTCTACACGGCGCAGCGGGGCAGGGTGGGGGCGATCGCGAAGGGTGCACGGCGACCGAAATCGCGCTTCGGCGGGCGGCTCGAGCCCTTCTTCCGGCTCGACCTGCTGCTGCACGAAGGTCGCGGCGAGCTGCTCACGGTCACCCAGGCGGCGACCGTCCATGGCTACCCGCGCCTGCGCGCCGCCGGCGCGACGCTGACCGCGGGCGCCAGGGCCTGCGACGCGGTGCTGCGCCTGCTCGACTCGGCCGAGTCAAACCCGCCTGCCTACAACCTGCTCTGCCGCTACCTGGCATTGCTCGATGACCCGGCTGCCGCGCCGGGCGCCGCGGGTCTGTCGGCGGCGCTCGCCTTCCGGCTCAAGCTCGCCCTCGTCGCCGGCTTCTCACCCGAGCTCGCCTCCTGCGCGCGCTGCGGCGAGGCCGAGCACCTGGCCGGCTTCTCCGGGGCGGCCGGAGGCGTCGTCTGCACGAGCTGCGAAGCGGGCGCCTTTCCGCTCTCCGAGGGCGCGCACCGCTTCATGGTCGAGGCGATCGCGCGGCCGCTGGCCGAGGCCCCCGAGGCGGGCGAGCTCGAGCTGCGCCAGGCCGAGCGGGCGATCGGCGAGACCTTGGAGCACCACGCGCACGTGCAGCTCCGGGCGGCCTGAGACGCCTGCAAACCGGCGCATCTCGGCGTCCTCGGTCGCTTATGTGCAGAGCACATGCGCTCCCTCGTCCTTGACCTGCTTGGTTTTCGGCGTCTCAGACCACCCGGCGGGCCTATGATCGGGTCGTGCCTGCCGTGACTACGTTCGAGGATCGGATTAGTGCCTGGGAGGAGGAGTTCCTATCCCCGCACGCGACGCCCTCCTACCCGGCGCAGCGCCGGGTCGAGGAGCCCGACAGCCCGCTGCGCACGCCGTTCCAGCGCGACCGGGACCGGATCGTCCACTCGAAGGCCTTCCGCCGGCTCAAGCACAAGACGCAGGTCTTCATCGCGCCCGAGGGCGATCACTACCGGACGCGGCTCACGCACACGCTGGAGGCCTGCGGGATCGCTCGCACGGTCGCCCGCGCGCTCGCGCTCAACGAGGACCTGACCGAGGCGATCGGGCTCGGCCACGACCTCGGCCACCCGCCCTTCGGCCACACCGGCGAGCAGGCCTTGGACGAGGCGCTGCGTGAGCGCTGCGGGCACGGCTTCAAGCACAACGTCCACTCGCTGCGCGTGGTCGACGTGCTCGAGCGCGAGGGGCAGGGGCTGAACCTGACCGAGCAGGTGCGCGACGGCATCCTCAACCACACCGGCTCCGACCGACCGGCGACGCTGGAGGGGCGGATCGTCAAGCTGGTCGATCGCGTCGCCTACATCAACCACGACATCGACGACGCACTGCGGGCCGGGATCCTGCGCCCGGAGGACCTGCCGGCGGCGGAGATCGAGCTGCTCGGCCCGACCGGCTCGCTGCGGATCGACACCCTCGTGCGCGACATCGTCGAGCGCTCGACCGAGGCCGGCGACATCGCGCAGAGCGAGGAGGTCGGCGGGGCGATGCTGCGGCTGCGCAAGTTCATGTTCGACCGCGTCTACCTCGGCGCCGCGGCGCGCAGCGAGCACGAGCGGGCGCAGCGGGCGATCCGCGGCCTGTTCGACCACTACGCCGAGCATCCCGAGGAGGTGCCGGAGGGCGAGGCCGGGGCGAGCGAGTGTCAGCGGATCGCCGACTACCTGGCGGGGATGACCGACCGCTTCTGCATAGCCCGCTTCGCCGAGCTGACGATCCCCGAGGCGGCCCGTTTCTAGTGGCGCTGATCTCCGACGAGAGCCTCGAGCGGGTCAAGCAGGCGGCCGACATCGTCGAGGTTGTCTCCGCCCACACCGACCTGCGCCGCCAGGGCGCCCGCTGGGTCGGGCTCTGCCCCTTCCACGAGGAGCGCACGCCCTCGTTCTCGGTCGATCAGGGGGAGAAGCTCTACCACTGCTTCGGCTGCGGCGTGGGTGGCGACACGATCAAGTTCGTCGAGGAGAAGGAGGGGGTCGGCTTCGCCGAGGCGGTCGAGCTGCTCGCCGACCGCTACGGGGTCGAGCTGCAGCGCGAGAAGGAGGACCCGCAGGCGGAGGCGCGGCGCCGGCAGCGCCGCCGGCTGGGCGAGCTGCTTGACCGCACCGCCGGCTTCTACGCGCACTACCTCTGGGACTCCGAGGAGGCAGGGAGGGCGCGCGACTACCTGGGCGAGCGCGGCCTGGGCGAGGAGACGCTGCGCGCCTTCGGCGTCGGCTACGCGCCGAGCGCCTGGGACACGGTGCTGTTGCGCGGCCAGCGCGCCGGCTTCAAGGTCGAGGAGCTGCGTGGGGTCGGGCTGGCGCAGCGCGGGCGCAGCGGCGGCGAGTACGACCGCTTCCGCGAGCGGATCATGTTTCCGATCCGCGACCGGCGCGGGCGCACGCTCGGGTTCGGTGGCCGGGCGATGCGCTCCGATCAGGGGGCGAAGTACGTCAACACGGCCGAGACCGACTTCTTCCACAAGAGTCGCATGCTCTACGGCATCGACCTCGCCAAGGAGGCGATCGCCAGGGGCGGCCGCGCCGTCGTGGTCGAGGGCTATACCGACGTGCTGGCCCTGCATCAGGCCGGGATCGCCGAGGCGGTCGGGGTGATGGGCACGGCGATCACCGAGGAGCAGGTCGCGGCGCTCTCGGGGATGGTCGACGAGGTCGTGCTGGCGCTCGACGCCGACTCGGCCGGTCAGGAGGCGATGCTGCGCGCACAGCGGGTCGCGGCGGGGCGCAAGATGCGCCTGCGGGTGGCGGCGATGCCGGCGGGCGAGGACCCGGCCGAGATGGCTGCGGCGGAGGGGGGAGCGGAGCGCTTCCGGGCGCTGGTCGAGGACGCGGTCGACCTGCCCGCGTTCCAGGTCGGGCTGGTGCTCGAGCGCACCGACGTCGCCTCGCCGGCCGAGCGCGACAGGGCGCTGGGCGAGGTCGCGCCGATCCTCGCCGGGATGGGCGAGACCGCGAGCCGCGACGACCTCGTGCGCCGGGTGGCCGGGCGGCTCGACCTCGAGCCGGCGCTGGTGATGGGCCGGGTGACCGCGGCGCGGCCGCCGAGCGGCGGTGAGGTGGAGTCGCCGCGGCGGCGCGATGGCGCCGGGGCGCCGGCGCCGGCGGTGCGCAGCGGCGGCGAGCTGACCTCGCGCGAACGGCGCGAGCGGGCGCTGCTGGCGATGTGCATCGCGCTGCCCGAGCAGGGTCGCGACTACCTGGCCCGGCTGGGAGACGAACACCTCTCGCCGAGCGGGGCGCGCGCTGCGGCCTGGCTACGCGAGCACCCCGAGGACCCGGCTTCGAACCTCCCGCACGACGACGAGCAGCTCGCCAGCCTGATCGCCGAGCTGGTCATCCTCGCCCACGACGAGCCCGCCTCGGCCGAGTCGATGGAGCTCAACTACCTGCTGCTGGAGCAGCGCCGCATCGAGTCCCAGATCGCAACGGCCGGCGAATCCGGCGACTACGAGCGCCGCGCCGCCCTCAGTCGCGAACGCGCCGCCCTGGTCGAGCGCATAGCCCGCACCGAGAGCGTCGGCGGCTAGTCGCTAAATTCCTCTCCTGCATTCCGGGGTAGCTCAATCGGTAGAGCACTCGGCTGTTAACCGAGTTGTTGTGGGTTCGAGTCCCACCCCCGGAGCTTCTCGTCTGTGCTGCCGCTCTTGGCGGCGAGTCGCTCGACCAGCTCGGCGCCGCGCTCGGCGCCGTCGTTCTGACCGGCCCAGGCGGCGAGCTCTGCGGCTCGCCGGGTGAACGCCGGGTCGTCGAGGATGCGCCGCGCCGCCCAGCGCAAAGGGGCCGGGCGGCAGAGGCGCCAAGGCAGCGAGAGGCCCGCGCCGGCCCAGCCGACGCGCATCGCGGTCTCGCTCATGTCGCCGATGAAGGGGCTGATCAGCAGCGGCGTGCCGGCGCCGAGGGCGCGGCAGACGGTGCCGTGGCCGCCATGGGAGACGACGAGCGCCGCCGCCGGCATCAGCTGGCTGTAGCTGAGCCAGTCGACCAAAACGGCGTTCCCGGGCACCTCGATCGGGCTCTGCGGCACGACCCGGTTCGTCGTCGCCACCACCCGCACCGGCTCCCCGGCGAGCGCCGCCAGCGCCGTGCGCACGAGGTGGTTGCGCGAGTCGTGCGCCGTGCTCGGCGCGACCAGCACCAGCGGATCGTCGCCCGGCGGCAGCTCGATCTCGGGGTGGGGGACCTCGAAGCTCATCGGCCCGACCACCTCGACCCCGGCCGGCCAGCGCCGCGGGTACTCGAGTTGGGGGAAGGTGCCGACCAGGACCAGCTCGGTGCTGATCCCGCCGTGGAAGCGCTCGGTCGGCGGCAGCCCGAGCCGCGCCCGCTGCTTGTTGAGGTCGTCCCGGCCCTGCTCCAGCCCGAGGTTCAGCGCCCGCTGTCCGGCCCGCCAGACCCCGTGCCCCAGCGGCGTTCGCGGCGGCCGCAGGCCGATCGCGAAGAACGGCAACCCCGGCTCGACCACCGGGTAGATGTGCGGGATCAGCGTCGCCCGCGGGATCCCGGCCGCCTCGGCGGCCAGCGCCGGCGCCAGGGTGAGGATGTCGCTGACGACGACGTGCGGGCGCATCTCCTCCAGCAGCGGCAGCAGCGCCCGTGCCGCCTCGGCGGCGTGTGAGCCCTCGGCCGAGTCGGGGTCCGGCGGCGGGAACATCCGGTATTCCTCGGCTGCGGCGAAGCCCAGCCCCGCGCCCTCGACCGCGGCCCGCCGCTCCTCCCAGGTCTCGATCGTGACCGCGTGCCCGCGCCCGGCCAGCGCCCGGCCGAGCGCGATCGCAGGGAAAACGTGCCCCGGATCGCCGAAGGCGGCGACCAGGAAGCGTTTAGGGGGTATCGAGTCCCTCACCGGGGCGGGTGAAGACGATCTCCGGGATGTGGCAGTTGGGCGAGACGTTGAGCAGGAAGCGCACCGCCTCACCGATGTCCTGCGGCCGGATCATCTCCTCGGCGGGGACCTGACCCTTGGCGAACTCGGTCATCGGCGTGTCGACGAAGCCCGGCGCCAGCGCCGTGCACTGGATCCCGTCGCCGCCTACCTCGCGGTGGGTCGACTGGGTGAAGTTGATCACCGCGCCCTTGGTCGCGGCGTAGATCGAGAGCCATGCCTGGCCCGATTTGCCCGCGATCGAGGCGGTGTTGACGATCAGGGCCTTGCCGTGCTCTGCGCCGGCCTCGCGCAGCAGCGGCAGGCCCTCGCGGGTGCCGATGATCAGCGCCCGCAGGTTGACCGCGAGCTGCATATCGAGGTATTTGGTCTGGATCTCCTCCATCGGCGCGCCGATCCCGACCCCGGCGTTGTTGACCAGCACGTCGAGGCGGCCGTAGGCCTCCCGGTGCTTGGCGAAGACTCCGACCACGTCCTCCTCGTCGGTCATGTTGGCGGCGACGCTCTGCACCTCGAGCCCGTCGGCGCGCAGCTCCTCCGCCGCGGCCTCGAGCTTCTCCGGCCGCCGCGCGGAGATCGTCAGCGCGTGCCCCTCCTCGCCGAGCGTACGGGCGATCGCCAGCCCGATTCCGCTCGATGCCCCGGTTATCAGTGCCGCTCGATCCGCCATATCCCGCTCCTCGCGCTCGTCGTTGCCGGGCACGCACCCTATAGGCCGCTCGACCGCCCCGGCCGAATAACATGACGGGTCGCATGTCTTGGCGCCGTGCCACAAGCGCTTCAGCCTGCCTGCTCGCGGCCGCCTTCCTCGCGGCCGGCTGCGGGGCGGGCTCCGATACCTCGACCTCGACCGCAGCCACCGCGGCCGGCAAGCCCGCCCCGCCGAAAAGCGCCTTCCCGCAAACCGAAGGCCGGACGCTGAAGGAGCTGGTCAACGACCAGGACTCGCACGCCGAACTCGTCGTCTCGCCGGCGGCGCTGACCTTCGACAAAGGTGAGAACC
>DASTVL010000317.1:0-2605 GCA_035759115.1 Solirubrobacterales bacterium
CCTCGCTGCTCGGCGACCCGGCGAGCAACGGCGCCGAGGCAGACGCTCTAGAATCCGCCGCCGCCAGATGAGCACCTACGCGGTCATAGAGAGCGGTGGCAAGCAGTACAAGGTCGAGAAGGGCAGCTCGCTGCTCGTCGACCGGCTGAGCGCCAAGGAGGGAGACAGCGTCTCCCTCCGGCCCGTGCTCTTCCGCGACACGGAGGTCGTCGCCGCGCCGAAGGAGCTGGAGAAGGTCAAGGTCGAGGCGAAGGTCGCCGAGCACCTGCGCGGCCCGAAGATCAAGGTCTTCAAATACAAGGCGAAGAAGGGCTACCGCCGCAAGGCCGGCCACCGCTCGGAGCTGACCCGGCTCGAGGTGACCGAGCTCAAACTCGGCAAAGCCGCGGCGAAAGCGAAAGCGGAGCCGAAAGAGAAAACCGAGCCGAAAGCGAAAAAAGCGGCGAAACCGAAAGCCGAGAAAAAAGCCGCCGCCAAACCGAAAAAAGCGGCGGCCAAAAAAGCCAAAGCCAAACCGGCTGCTAAAAAGGACGACTGATGGCGCACAAGAAAGGACTCGGCTCGAGCCGCAACGGCCGCGAATCGAACCCCAACATGCTCGGGGTCAAGGTCTTCGCGGGCCAGAAGGTCACCGGCGGCGAGATCATCGTGCGCCAGCGCGGCACCCGCTTCTGGCCCGGCGACGGCGTCGGCCTCGGCCGCGATCACACGATCTTCGCCAAGCAGGCGGGGGTTGTGGAGTTCAAGCAGGCCCGCAAGGGCCGCACGATCTCGGTTCTGTCGGAGTAGGCCTTAGAGGGGGCGGGATGCCCCTCCCCTGGAGGCCGTCGCGCCGCTGGATCGCCTGTCAGGGCTCAGGTGCATGTCCGGGAGCCTCCATGAGAGGGGCATCCCGCCCCCATCCGGCTCCGGCGGAACCTCGCGTGCGAGCTGAAAAGAGAGAGGGCGGTCAAATGACCGCCCTCTTCTGCCCCCAGCCAAGCCGGGGAGGCGCCACCGGACGAATCCGGACAACTATTACGACGACAAAAAGCCTACACGAAAGAGGGCGACTCGGAAGTCGCC
The DNA here is from genome assembly GCA_035759115.1 of Solirubrobacterales bacterium. Classification (GTDB taxonomy): domain Bacteria; phylum Actinomycetota; class Thermoleophilia; order Solirubrobacterales; family 70-9; genus VRUE01. The sequence continues at coordinate 1,066 of DASTVL010000317.1, forward strand.
CTCTGACTGACTAAGCGGGGTGTCGCCGAACGAATCGGGACCCTGCCATCTGAGTCGAACTATAACGCGCCGAGCGGGAGTCGAACCCGCCAACCCCGCTTAGTCATGGCAGGGCCCGCGTCCGGCGGCCGGCGCGTGCCGCCGTGGCGGCGGCGTGAATGTATTGGCTGAGTTCGTGATTTCTGGCGGGGCGGTTCAGAAATGACAGTTCTGTGATTGAAGATTTTGTGTTTTGTGACGACTACGCTCTTCGCCGTGGACGACAAGGCGAAGATCTGGGTTGAGGGAGGCGCCGGGGGGAACGGGTGCGTGAGCTTCCGCAGGGAGGCGCATGTGCCTCGTGGGGGGCCGGATGGCGGCGATGGTGGGCACGGGGGGGATGTGGTGCTCGTTTGCGATGCCAGTCGGCGGGATCTCGGGGCCCTGAGGGGGAGCCGGCATTTTCGGGCGCAGCGGGGCAGGCATGGGCAGGGGGCGAACAAGCATGGGGCGCGGGGGGAGGATCTGGCGATCGCGGTGCCGGCGGGGACGCAGGCGGAAAGCGTTGACGGCAGCCGGGTGGATCTGGTCGAGGTGGGGCAGCGGGCCGTCGTCGCGCACGGAGGGCGTGGGGGGCACGGGAACAAGCGCTTCGCGACCTCTACCCGGCAGGCGCCGCGCTTCGCCGAGCAGGGGACCGGGGGCGAGCAGGGGTGGATCGAGGTGCGGCTCAAGCTGCTCGCCGACGTCGGCCTGGTCGGGCTGCCGAACGCGGGCAAGTCCTCGTTGCTGGCGCGGCTGACGCGGGCCGAGCCGAAGGTCGGCGACTACCCGTTCACGACCCTCTCGCCGGTGCTGGGCACGATCGAGAGCGCCGACCGGCAGGCCGTGATCGCCGACATCCCCGGGCTGATCGAGGGGGCGGCCGCGGGCGCCGGCCTCGGGCACGAGTTCCTCGCCCACGTCGAGCGCTGCTCGATGCTGGTCCATCTCGTCGACCTGGCTCCGGCCGAAGGCGACCCGGAGTCGAACTACGCCGCGGTGCGCGAGGAGCTCGCCGCCTACGGTGCGGGCTTGGAGCAGCTGGCGGAGGTCGTCGTGCTCTCCAAGCGCGACCTGCTGGCGCCTGAGCGGGTGGCGGAGGAGGTCGAGCGCTGGCACGAGCGGCTCGGGGCGCAGGCCGCGGCGGTGCTTGCCGTGTCGTCGGCCACCGGCGAGGGGCTCGACGAGCTGCGCCGGGCGCTCTGGGCGCACCTGCCGGCGGACGCCCCAGCGCGGCCCGAGAAGGCCGACCTCGGCCCGGCCGAGTTCGAGGCCGAGCACCGCGTCTACCGTCCCGTGGGCGAGGGCGGTTACTCGGTCGAGCGCGAGAACGACGGCGGCTACCGGGTGCTCGGCCGCGGCGTCGAGCTGCTCTTCGAGCGCCACGACCTCGCCAACGAGGAGGCGCTCGCCTACCTCGAGCAGCGCCTGCGGGAGATGGGCGTCGTCGCCGCCCTGCACGGCGCCGGCTTCGAGCCCGGCGACGACGTCCGCATCGGCGAGCACGAGTTCGAGCTGC
>DASTVL010000318.1:0-20940 GCA_035759115.1 Solirubrobacterales bacterium
CTCGCGCAGCGCCGTGTCCATGTCGGTGAAGATCACGCCCTGGGCCTCGAGCTTCTCGTTGACCTGGTGGTAGACGACCTCGGACTCGTACTGGGCGCCGACCCCGGAGAGGAATTTGCGCTCCGCCTCGGGGATGCCGAGTCGGTCGAAGGTGTTTTTGATGTCGTCCGGGACCTCGCTCCAGTCGCGGCTGTTCTTGTCCGAGGCGCGGACGAAGTAATGGATGTCTTCGAAGTCGATCTGGCCGAGGTTGCCGCCCCAGTTCGGCGTCGGGCGCGATTCGAAGTGCTCCAGCGCCTTCAGCCGGAAGTCGCGCATCCACTGCGGCTCGTCCTTGTACTCGGAGATCGACTCGACCACCTCGCGCGAGAGGCCCTTCGGCGCCTTGTACGCGTAGCCGCTCTCGGGATCGTGGAAGCCGAACTTCTCCTTGTAGTCGGCGTTGATCCCGGCGAGCTCTTTCTTCTCCGCTACTGCCTCTGGCGTTGCCATCTTCGAATCAGACCTCCAAGACGATGGTGTCGTCCACGACGGCCGTCGCGAACGTCCGCACCGGAGCATAGGCGGGCAGCGTCTTCGGCCTGCCGGTGGTCAGGTCGAAGAGCGAGCCGTGACGCGGGCACTCGACGGTGCAGGCGTCCTTGTCGAACTCGCCCTCGGCGAGCGGCCCGTCGTCGTGCGAGCAGCGATCCTCGATCGCATGCAGCGTGCCGTCGCAGTTGAAGACGCCGATCTTCGTCCCCTCGTGCTCGATCAGGTGCATCGCGCCGGGCGGGAGCTCGGCGAGCGGGCAGACGGGGATCTTGGTTCCAGTTGAATCGGACATGGGCGAGACGCTAACCTCCAGCGCGCTTCGTGCGGGTTGAGACTTAATCCTACTTCTCCAGTCGGATTTTAGAGAAAGGCGACGACGGGCGAGCGCGGTGCTGCGTCCGGGCACCGCACCTTTGCTCAACTCGACGGTTTTGCTTGCCGATGAATCTCGCCGTGACTCCATTTCGACTGCTTTCGGCGCTCGCCCTGGCGCTGCTCGCCGCCGCCTTCCTGGTTCCCTTCGCGGGCGCCGGGGACGCCGCCGCGCCACGACCGGTGCTGCTGCTGATCCACGGCGGCGGCTTCGTCGAAGGCTCGCCGGCGATGATGGACTACGCGGCGACGATCGCCGCGCGCGAGGGCGAGTTCGCGACGCTGCAACCGGCCTACCCGCTCGATGACCTCGCGGGCGCCTTCGAGCGGCTTGCCGATGTCGCGCTCACGCTCGAGGCTCAGGGTCGCAAGGTCTACGCCTACGGCGACTCGGCCGGCGGCGCGATCGCCGTCTGGCTCGCCGCCAACGGCTATGTCGAGGCGGCGGCGGGGAAAGCGCCGCCGACGGCGCTGGTCGGGTGGCGCTCGGCGACCGCGCGCCACTACGCCACCGCAGAGGCGAGCGACCGGCGCTCCTGGCGCCACCTGCGCGCCACACCGCGCGTCCGCCGCAAGTACTCGACGGCGTTCCGCCGCAGCCTGCGACCCGTGCGGATCTACCAGAGCTGCGGCGACACGGTCGTCCCCTGCGCGATCAACCTCGCCTTCTCCCGCCGCGACCCGAACGTATCGCTGCGGGAGATCTGGGGACCGCACAAAGACCGCGCCGCCAAGGCCTTCTCCTTCGAGTCGGGCCTGCGCTGGCTCGGCGCCCAGGCCGGCGCCTAGATCCCGTCCCGCGCCCGCTCCGCCTCGGGGTCGCCGACCTGGCCCTCGTCCTCCCATTCGGCCGGCTCGCCCAGCGAGGCGCCCTTGACCACCTTGAGTCCGAGCATCGCGCACTTCATCCGCGTCGCCGAGATCTCGATCCCGAGCAGGTCGAGCACCTCCTCCTTGGGCAGCGCCAGCAGCTCCTCGCGCGTCTTGCCGACCAGCTCATCGGTCAGCAGCGAGGTCGCCGCGGTTGAGATCGCGCAGCCCTGGCCCTCGAAGGCGACCTCGGCCACCCGGCCGCCCTCGTCGAGCCGGATCGTCACCCGCTGCTCGTCGCCGCAGAACGGGTTGGTGTCCTCGAACTCGAGGTCGGGCGCCTCCACGCGGCCGAAGTTGTGCGGCCGCTTGTAATGCTCGAGGATCTGATCCCTGTAGAGCTGGTCCTCCATCAGAGGCCGAAGACCTTGCGGGCGTCGTGGAGGCCGTCGACCAGGCGGTCGATCTCTTCCGGGGTGGTGTAGACGCCGAAGCTGGCGCGGGCGGTGGCGGCGACGCCGAGCCGCTCCATCAGCGGCTGGGCGCAGTGGTGGCCGGCGCGCACGGCGACGCCGTGGCGGTCGAGGATCTCGGAGACGTCGTGCGCGTGCACGCCCTCGAGCTCGAAGGAGACCGGGCCGAGCCGCTCCGGGCCGCGCGGCGGGCCGAAGACGCGCAGTCCCGGCACCTCGGCCAGGCGGGCCAGCGCGTAGTCGGCGATCTCGAGCTCGTGCGCGCGCACCGCCTCCATGCCGAGCCCGTCGAGCCAGCGCAGCGCCGAGGCGATGCCGACCGCCTGGGCGATCGCGGGCGTGCCGGCCTCGAAGCGGGCCGGGGGTTCGGCGAAGGTAGTGCCGGCCGTCGTCACCTTGCGGATCATCGAGCCGCCGCCGAGGAAGGGCGGCATCTCGCGCAGCAGGTCGAGCCTGCCCCAGAGCGCGCCGATCCCGGTCGGCGCGTAGAGCTTGTGGCCGGTCAGGGCGTAGAAGTCGACGCCCAGCTCGGCGACGTCGAGCGGCAGCTTCGGCGCCGCCTGGGCGCCGTCGGCGAGCACCAGCGCGCCGGCCTCGTGGGCGAGGCGGGAGATCTCGGCGAGCGGGTTCTCGCTGCCGAGCACGTTGGAGACGTGGGCGACGGCGACGAGCCTGGGCCGTTGCGTGAGCAGCTCGGCGAGCACCGCCAGGTCGAGTGTGCCGTCGTCGCCGACCGGCACCCAGTCGATCTCCGCCCCGACCCGCTCGGCGAGCTGCTGCCAGGGGACGATGTTGGAGTGGTGCTCCATCTCGGTGAGCACGATGCGGTCGCCGGGGCCGACGTTGGCGTCGCCCCAGGCCCGCGCGACCAGGTTGATCGCCTCGGTCGCGTTGCGGACGAAGGTCACCTCGCGCCGGTCGGCGGCGCCGATGTGGTCGGCGACGGTCGCCCGCGCCCCCTCGTAGGCCGCCGTCGCCTCGGCCGAGAGCGTGTGCGAGCCGCGGTGGACGTTGGAGTGGTGGGCGCGCTCGTAGCGGTCGACCGCCTGGATCGAGGCCAGCACCCGCTGGGCGCTGGCGCCGCTGTCGAGGTAGGCGACCGGACGCCCGTGGACCTCGCGCTCCAGGGCCGGGAATGCGGCGCGGACCTTCTCGATCGGGAAGGCCGACGCGGTCTCGGTCGTCGCCGGCTCCATCGCTTCGAGGCTAGGCGCTCGCGCCCGCCTCGACCTCCTCGCCGATCCAGCCGTAGCCCTTCTCCTCGAGCTGCCCGACCAGCTCCGGCCCGCCTTCTTTGGCGATCCGGCCGTCGAACATGACATGGACCGAGTCCGGTTTGACCATGTGCAGGATGCGCTGGTAGTGGGTGATGATCAGCACGCCCATGTCCGGCCCGGCGAAGGCGTTGACGCCCTCGGCGACGACCCGCAGCGCGTCGATGTCGAGGCCGGAGTCGGTCTCGTCGAGGACGGCGATCTCCGGCCGCAGCAGAGCCAGCTGCAGCAGCTCCATGCGCTTCTTCTCGCCGCCGGAGAAGCCGTCGTTGAGGTAGCGGCTGGAGAAGTCTTTGGGGATGTTCGCCAGCTGCATCGCCTCCTGGGCGACCTTGGCGAACTCTTTGATCTTGATCTCGCCCTCGCCGCGCGCCTCGCGGCGGGCGTTGAGGATCATCCGCAGGTACTTGCTGACCGAGACCCCGGGAATCGCCACCGGGTACTGGAAGGCCATGAAGAGGCCGGCGCGCGAGCGCTCGTCGGGATCGGCCTCGGTCATGTCCTCGCCCTTGAAGACGATCGAGCCCTCGGTGACCTCGAGCGAGGGGTGGCCCATGATCGCGTTGGCCAGAGTCGACTTGCCGGAGCCGTTCGGCCCCATCAGGGCGTGGACCTTGCCTTTCTCGACGTCGAGGTCGAGACCGCGCAGGATCTCCTTGCCCTCGGCGCTGACGTGCAGGTTGCGTATCTCGAGCTCAGCCATGCATCTCCTTCGGGGTTTCGGGGGTTAAGCGGCGCTGCCGACCGGCGTCTGCTCGGCGCCCGCGGCGCCGCCGGAAAACTCGACCAGCTCGGCCAGCGTGGTGCCGGCGAGCGCCTTGGTGACGCCGCCCTGGACGCGGGTCCAGAGCAGCTTCGTCGCGCAGGCACGGTCGCCGTCGCTTTCGTGCGAGCAGAGCACCTTGCCCTCGGGAGTCTCGTGGAAGCACTCCATCGGCGCGATCTGCCCTTCCAGCGCCTCGACCACCTCGTCCAGCGTGATCGTCTCCGCCGGCCTGGCGAGGCGATAGCCGCCGTGGGCGCCGCGGGTCGAGCTGACCAGCTCGGCGTTGCGCAGCTTGGCGACCAGGTGCTCGAGGTAGGAGAGCGGCAGCCGCTCCGCCTCGGCGACGGCGCTGAGCGAGACCGGGGCGGAGCCGGGCTGACGGCCCAGCTCGACCATCAGTCGCACTCCGTACTCGGCTTTGGTCGAGAACAGCATCCGTCCAAATCCTACCCGAGCGGTCGGTTATGCGGATGCGGGCTCGGTCGCCTCTTCGCCCTCGGCGGCTTCGAGCCGGCCGATCTCGACGTGGGCGCGGCTGTCGCTGTTGCGGATCAGCAGCAGGGTGAGGACGAAGCCGAGCGCCGCGAACCCGGCGCCGCCGAGGAAGGCGACCTGGAAGCCGTCGGTCAGCGCGCCGGTAAGGCCCGTGCCCTCGGCCAGCAGATCGTTGGTCTGCGAGGTCGCGATCGTCGAGAGCACGGCGAGCCCGAGCGCGCCGCCGATCTGCTGCGAGGTGTTGATCAGGCCGCTGGCGAGGCCGGCCTCGGTCTCCTGCACGCCGGAGACCGCGGCGATCGTCGTCGTCACGAAGGAGAAGCCGAGCCCGACCGCAGCGAGCAGCGAGGGCCCGAGGATGTCGACCGTGAAGCCGCCGTCGACGGAGACGCGGCTGAACCAGAGCAGGCCGGCGACGATGAAGAGCATGCCCGCGGCCAGCACCGGCTTGTAGCCGAGCTTGGTCACCAGCTGCGAGGCGATCGCGGCGGAGAGCATGATCGTCAGCGCCAGCGGGAAGTAGGAGAGGCCTGCCTTGATCGCGCTGTAGCCGAGCACCTGCTGCATGTAGAGCGAGATGAAGAAGAACATCGAGAAGAGCGAGGCGCCGACCAGCAGGCCGACGACGTTGGCGCCGGTCAGGGTGCGGATGCGGAAGATCGAGAACGGCACCAGCGGCTTGCTCGAGCGCAGCTCGATCGCGACGAAGGCTGCGAACAGGGCGAGCGAGAGCCCGATCAGACCGATCGTCTTGGTCGATCCCCAGCCGGACTCGGTCGCGTCGACGACGGCGTAGACGAGGATCGAGAGCGCCGCGGTGACGGTCACCGCGCCGGCGACATCGAAGGCGCGGGTCTCGTGTTCGGCGCGGCTCTCGGCGATCAGCCTGGGGGAGAGGAAGAAGGCGATCGCGGCGACCGGGACGTTGACCCAGAGCACCCACTCCCAGCCGAGCCCGTCGGTGAGCACGCCGCCGAGCAGCACGCCGGCGGCGCCGCCGGAGCCGGCGACCGCGCCCCAGACCCCGAGCGCCTTGTTGCGCTCGGCGCCGTCCTTGAAGGTGGTGGTGACGATCGAGAGCGCGGCGGGGGAGATGATCGCCGCGCCCAGCCCCTGCGCCGCCCGCGCCGCGATCAGCTGCCCTTCGGTCGCGGCGAAGCCGGCGGCGAGCGAGGCGATCGCGACCAGCGCCAGCCCGCCCATGAAGACCCGCCGCCGGCCGAGCAGGTCGGCGGTGCGCCCGCCGAGCAGCAGGAAGCCGCCGAAGGTGAGGATGTAGGCGTTGACCACCCAGGGCAGATTCTCCTGGGAGAAGTCGAGCGCGCTGCCGATCGTCGGCAGCGCCACGTTGACGATCGAGGCGTCGAGGACGACGACGAACTGGGCCGAGCAGAGCAGCACCAGCGCGAGCCAGCGCTTCTCGCGGAAATCCTCACGGCTGCTCATCGCGGCATAAGTCAAGCAAACGAGGGCGGGCGGCTCAGGGCTCGATCAGTCCCCGCCGGATCGCGTAGCGGACCAGCTCGACCCGGTCGCGCATGCCGAGCTTGCGCATCGCGTTCGCCCGGTGGTTCTCGACGGTCTTCTCGGAGAGGTGGAGGATCGCGGCGATCTGCTTCGTCGTGTGCGCCTCGGCGACGAGCTTGACGATCTCCTCCTCGCGCGGGGTCAGCTCGCCCGGCGACGCCGGAGCCGGGAACGGCTCGCCGCGCTCGACCGCGCGCACCGCGGCGAGCAGGTCGGCGTCGGCCTGGGTCTTGACCACGTATCCCGAGGCGCCGGCCTTGAGCGCCTCGGCCACGTAGCGGTCGTCGTCGTGCATCGAGAGGATCAGCACCGAGACCTCGGGCGCCTGCGCCTTGATCTCGCGCGTCGCCTGCAGCCCGGTCAGCTTCGGCATCTTGACGTCGAGGATCGCCAGGTCGGGCCGCTCGCGGATCGCCAGCTCGCGCGCCTCGGCGCCGTCGGCGGCCTCGGCGACGACCTCGATGTCGGGCTGGCGCTCGAGCAGCAGCCGCAGCCCGGAGCGGACGATGCCGTGGTCGTCGGCGATCAGCACCCTCACTTGCGCAGCCTCACCGTCGTGCCCTCGCCCGGGCGGGACTCGATCGTCAGCTCGGCCCCGATCAGCAGCGCCCGCTCGCGCATGCCGCCGATCCCGAGGCCCTGCTCGGATCGGTCGAAGGCAAAGCCGCTGCCGTCGTCGCCGACCTCCAGCTCGACTCCCTCGCCGGCGCGGCGCAGGCGCACGTCGACCCGCTCGGCGCCGCTGTGGCGGGCGGCGTTGCTGAGCGCCTCCTGGGCGACCCGGTAGACGACCAGCTGCACGTCCTCGTCGAGCTCGGCGAGCTCGCCCTCGACGCGCAGCTCGGCGGCCAGCCCGGAGCGTTCGAGCTGCTCGACCTGGCCGCCGATCGCGGCGGCGAGGCCGAGGTCGTCGAGCGCCGTCGGGCGCAGCTGGCGGGCGAGTGAGAGCAGCTCCTGCATCGCCTGGTTGGCGAGCGCGCGGGTCTCGGCCAGCTCCGGCCGCAGCTCCGGCGGAGCCGCCTCGCGCACCGCCTCCAACCGCAGCAGCAGCCCGGTCAGCGACTGGTTGACCTCGTCGTGCAGGTCGCGTGCGACCCGCGCCCGCTCCTCCTCCTGGGCGCGCAGCGCGGCGCTGCCGGCCCGCCGCCGCTCGGCTTCGAGCCGGCGCAGCATGCGCAGGAAGGCGAGCTCGATCCGCTCGACCTCCTCGGTCTCGGCGACGCCGTCGATCGAGTCGGGCAGCAGCGGCGCCGGCCGGCTCAGGTCGACCTTCTCCATGTCGTCGATCAGCGTCTCCAGCGGCGCCAGCCGGCGCAGCGTCGCGACGAGCTGAAAGGCGAGCGCCGCGGCGACGATCGCAAGGGCGACGATTACCAGGGTCGTCATCGGGCGAGAATAGGGGCTGGCACCTATGGCCGGATCGGCGCCTGGTCGTGATACTCCGGACACACTTTCAAGCGACGATCGGAGCGATGCGATGAGCACCACCAAGCAATCCAACTGGGGCGCGGCCGTCAGGACGACGATCCTGCTCGCCTCGCTCGGCGGCCTGCTCGTCCTGATCGGCGCCCTGATCGGCGGCCCCAGCACCGCCGCGATCTTCCTCGGCATCGCCCTGCTGATCAACCTCGGCTCCTACTTCTTCAGCGACAAGCTGGCGCTGAAAATGGCCCGGGCGAAGCCGATCGAGGAGGCCGAAGCGCCGCGGCTCTACCAGATCATGCGCGAACTGACGACGCGCGCCCGGCTGCCGATGCCGCGCATGTACCTGATCCCCCAGGAGCAGCCGAACGCCTTCGCCACCGGCCGCAACCCGAAGAACGCCGCGGTCGCGGTCACCGCCGGGATCACCAAGCTGCTCTCCGAGGACGAGCTGCGCGGCGTGCTCGCGCACGAGCTCGCCCACATCCAGCACCGCGACATCCTGATCCAGACGATCGCCTCGGCGATCGGCGCCGCGATCACCTACCTCGCCTACATGTTCATGTGGTTCGGCAACGACAACGAGTCGCCGCTCAGCCTCGTCGCCTCGCTGGCGATGGTCCTGCTGGCGCCGCTCGCGGCGACGATCATCCAGCTCTCGATCTCGCGCCAGCGCGAGTACTCGGCTGACGCCGGCGGCGCCCAGATCTGCGGCAACCCGGAGTCGCTGGCGAGCGCCCTGCTGCGGCTCGAGCAGGGGGCGGCGGACATGCCGATGCAGGTCAACCAGGCCTCCGAGCCGCTCTACATCGTCAAGCCGTTCGCGGCGAAGGGCATCGCCGGCCTCTTCTCCACCCACCCGCCGATCGAAGAGCGCGTCAAGCGCCTGCGCCAGATGCGCCCCAGCCTCGGCTGAACAGCCGCGCACACCCTCTTAAAGGCCCGCATATGCGGGCCTTTTTCTTTGCCCTGAGCACGCACGTACCGAGCTCTCACCGAGTTCAAACACGCGTGTACCTTGACAACTGGGTACAGGCATGTTTACACTCGCAACTGTCTTCAATTGGGAATGAAGACGGTATACACATCCACATACCCAAACAGGGAATCAGGGACAACCGAGCACCGGGAGGGCCGCAAGGGAAGCGGCCGGCAGAGGGGCTCAAGGGACAAGGAGAGAGCTACGTGAGAAGCCACGCGAAGGCACCGACCGCGGGATCGACCAAACGCCTGGGCACCAAGAGCCGTCCGGCCCTGCTCGCATGCGTCCTGGCCGCCGCCGTGGCCGTTCTCGCACTAGTGGTCGGCTCCGCCAGCGGTGCGACCACCCGCTTCCTGGTCGAAGTCTTCGGCTCCTCCGCGCAGCCGACGTTCCCCGGCGACAGGGGGATGGCGGTAGACCAGGCCAGCGGCGAGCTCTACGTCCTCGAGTCCAGCGCCGATGAGATCCGCCGCTACAACTCCGACGGCACCCCGTCGAACTTCGGCGCTCTGGGCTCCAACGCGATCGACGGCGAAGGCGCCGAAGACGAAACCCCCGAGGGCAGCCTCGACTTCCCCTCGAGCCGCACCGAATCCCAGATCGCGATCGACGAATCGGGCGGGGAAACCGACGGCAACATCTACGTCACCGAAAGGGGCCGCGACCAGGTCTCGATCTTCAGCTCCGAAGGCGTCTACCTGGGCGAGCTGAATGCCTTCGAAACGGGCTCCTTCAACGAACCGCTCGGCGTCGCGGTGGACCCCTCGGGCAACGTCTACGTCGGCGACTTCTCCTCGGCCGACCTCGTGCACAAATACGAACCGGCCGCCAACCCGCCGGTCAACGCCGACAACGTCGCCTCCTTCGCCACCCTCGCCGGCACCTCCAGCCCCGGCACCCTCGCCGCGGGCGTGGGCTCGACCGCGGGCTTCATCTTCGTCAACCGCTTCAACGGCGAACTGTTCAAGCTCGACGACACCAGCGGCGAAATCAAATACCAGATCACGACCTCGGCCTCGACCGTCAGGGTCGATCCCGAAAGCGGCCACGTCTTCGTCCCCCGCCTGACGGGCGAAAACTCCGAAGTGGTCGAGTACGACGCATCGGGCGGCGCCGAAGCGACCAAAGTCTCGGCCTTCAAACCCGGCTCCACGGTCGAAGGCGTCGCAACCGACGACAGCGCCGAAAGGGTCTACGTCTCGCGCTCGGGGACCGAAAACGTCGAGGTCTTCGGCCCGGCACTGGTCGCCCCCGACGTCGTCACCAGCCCGGTCGCCTCCAACACCGGCACCCGCGCCACCCTGGCCGGCACGGTCAACCCCGACGGGGTCGAACTGGACGAATGCTTCTTCGAGTGGGGCCAGAGGGTCTCCGGCAACCCGGTCTACGGCAACACCGTCCCCTGCGCGGAGACCCCGGCCGAAATCGGCGCCGGCACCAGCCCGGTCGCCGTGCACGCCGACATCAGCGGACTCAAGCCCCACGGCGTCGAGGCGCCGTTCGACTCGCCCGGCAGATACGAGTACCGCCTTGTCGCCAAAAACCCCAACGCGACGATCAACGGTGCAGATCAGGATTTCAACACCCCGAAAACGGTCTTCACCGAAGCCGCCTCGGGCATAACGCCGACCGCAGCGACCCTGAACGGCTCGGTCAACCCCGACACCGCCACGATCTCCGAATGCGTCTTCGAAGCCGGCCCGGTCAAAGCGCCCGGCGAGGAAATCCAGAAGTACCCCGAAACGCTGCCCTGCGTGCCGGGCCCCGGCGCCATCACCGGCGAAAGCCCGGTCGCGGTCGAAGCCGACCTCACCGGGCTGCACCCCGGCACCACCTACCACTATCGCCTCAAGGCGACCTACCCGACCGGCCCCGAGCTCGGCGAAGACACCACCGTGCAGACCTCGGGCCCGCGGATCGTCGCCTCATGGGCACAGGACGTCATCTTCACCGAAGCGATCCTCAAGGCCGAAATCGACCCCGAGGGCAAGGCGACCACCTACCGCTTCGAGTACGGCGTCAGCGAAGCCTACGGCTCCGAAACCCCCGAGCTCGCGGTCGGCTCCGACAGCTCGGTGCACGAGCTCACCCGCTTCCTCGAGGGCCTCGAGGAGGACACCACCTACCACTTCCGCCTCATCGCCACGAACGCCGATGCCGAAAACGTCGGTCCCGACCAGACCTTCGCCACCTATGAGCGCTTCGTCCCCGAGACGGACTGCCCCAACCGCGAGAACCGCTACGGCGCCGGCGCCAACCTGCCCGACTGCCGCGCCTATGAGCTGGTCAGTCCGCTGGAGAAAGGCGGGCGGGGGATCGTCGCCGGGCCCAACACCACCGCCGGCGAGGGCCGCTCCTCCTTCGATCAGGCCTCGGTCAACGGCGACAAGATCACCTACACCTCGGCCTCCTCCTTCGGCGACGCGCTCGGCAACCGCAACTCCAACCAGTACCTCGCCGGCCGCGGGGCCGGGGGCTGGAACACCCACAGCATCTCGGCCTACTCGCCCGACACGGTGCTGGCCGGGGTATCGCTGGCCAACGCAACCGCCTGGGACACCCCGTTCTTCGCCTTCTCCGACGACCTCTCGAGCGCCTGGCTGCTCGACTACACCGACCCGCCGCTGCGCCCGGACGGGGTCAAAGGGTTCGCCAACGCCTACCGTCGCGACAACCTGACCGACACCTACCACGACACGGCGATCACCACTGAACCGCTGACGTCCACGACCATCATCGGCTACGGCGCGGTTTACGCCTCCGGTTCCGGCTCACACAGGATCCGTGCCGCCAACGAGCCCCGGCCCGGCGGGCACCTGATCTTCGAAGCGGGCGCGCAGCTCACCCCCGACGCGCCGGCAGACCTCTTTACCCGCAAGATCTACGACGCCCACGATGGCGAACTGGAGCTCGTCAGTGTGCTCCCCGGCGGTGCCGCCAGCACGGAAAGCTCTTGGGTGGGGGCCAAGATCCTGGATCAGTCCAGCGGCGGCGGCGGCGGGCAAGTCCGCTTCATGCTAACCCGACCCGACCGGGGGGTTTCCGAGGACGGCTCGCGCGTTTTCTGGACCATGCAGGGCGGCAATGCACCCGAGGGCAAGATCTACGCCCGCATCGACGGCGAAACAACCGTTGCGGTCTCCGAGTCGGTGACGAGCCTTGACGCGATCTTCGAGACCGCCGACGTCGACGGCGCCACCGTCGTCTTCAGTACTGAGGAGTCGGACCTCTACGAGTTCGACGTCGACAGCGAAGAACCGACCCTGATCGCCCACGAAGTCACCGCCGTGCCCGGTGCGGGGGAGGATCTCGGCTACCTCTACTTTGTCTCCCGCGACGTGCTCGACGCCGGGGCGACCGAAGGCGAAGGCAACCTCTACGTCCGTCGCGAAGGCACGAACGAGTTCATTGCGACGCTGGCCGCGCGCGATGTCGTTCGCAATCAAGGCAGTGCCACGATTGACGGTGGGGGGGCCGGGGCCCCGGCGCTGCGGGTCAGCAGGCTGACCCCCGACGGCGCCCACTTCGTCTTCATGTCGCATGCGCCGCTGACCGGCTACGACAACACCGATGCGGAGACCGGCGAAGCGGCGACCGAGGTCTTCCGCTACGACGCCGCGGCCGGCGAGCTGAGCTGCGTCTCCTGCAACCCCTCCGGGGCCCGGCCCGACAGCGCCTACATGACTTCCGGTGGGCTCACGGGAACCCACCCGGTCGGCAGCCCGGAAGAGACGCGCACCGGCCCCAACTTTACCAGCTGGCGAACCGCCGCCTGGATCCCCGGCTGGGAACGCGAGTTGTACGCCGCCCGGGTGATCAGCGACGACGGCAACCGGGTCTTCTTCAACGCCGTCGACGCCCTGGTGCCGCGCGACACCAACGGCCGCCTCGACGTCTACCAGTGGGAGGCCGAGGGCACCGGCAGTTGCGATGAGGCAGGCGGCTGCATCAGCCTGCTGACCACCGGCAAGAGCAGCGCCTACTCGGAGTTCATCGACGCGAGCGCCGACGGCTCCGATGTCTTCGTGCGCACCGAAAGCTCGATCCACCCCGACGACCCGGGGCTGATGGACATCTACGACGCCCGTGAGGGCGGCGGCTACCCGCCCCCGCCCCCGCCGCCGCTGCCCTGTCTGGGCGACGCCTGCCAGAACGTCCCCGAGCCGCCGCGCGACCCGACCCCGGCGAGCGCCGGGTTCCGGGGAGCGGGCGACCCGGCGCCGAGGGCCAACTGCGCCGCCGCGGCACGCCGCGCGGTCAAGTTCAGCAAGCGGGCAAAGCGCCTGCGCGGCGCCGCCAAGCGCTCCGACGCGACGCGCCGCTCCCAGCGCCTCAGGAAGCGCTCGGCGCGGCTGGCGAGGAGCGCCAAGCGCCTGAGCCGCAACGCGAAGCGCTGTAGGCGCAACAACCGGAGGGCGCAGCGATGAACAGGGAGACGCTCGACAAGGAGACCCAGAAGATGAACCGACCGCCGAAGTCCTTCGGGCGCAACATGTGCGCCACCCTGATCGCCTGCGTCGCGGTGCTGGCGGCCTGCTTTGCCGCCGCCCCCGCCCAGGCCGACTACGAATTCACCAGCTTCGACGTCGAGTTCACCAACGAGGACGGCACGCCGGCCACCCAGGCCGGCTCCCACCCCTTCGCGATGACCACCACGTTCGAAGTCGCCAACACCGAAACCGGCTTCTTCCAGTGGCAGCCCGACGGGGCGGCCCGCGACCTCTTCATCGAGCAGGTCGCCGGCTTCATCGGCAACGCGACCGCGGTGCCGCAGTGCTCGGACATCGACTTCGCAACCATCATAAAAAAGGCCCTCGGCGCCCAACACACCGCCTGCCCGGAGTCGACGATCGTCGGCATCAACGCCGCCGCCGTGCTCGCCCCGATCGCCTGGATCACGGTCCCGGTGTACAACCTGACCCCGCCGCCCGGCGTGCCGGCGCGGCTCGGCTTCGTGGTCGAAGGCGTGCCGGTGACGATCGATGTCGCGGCGAAGACCTCTGGCGATTACAACGTCCTCGCCAACCTGCGCAACATCCCGCAGGTGGTCAAATTCTTCGGCTCCATCGCCCAGCTATGGGGCGACCCGTCGGACCCCGGCCACGACGAAGTCAGGGGCGAGTGCGGGATTCAGAAACTCATCCCGGTGACGATCGACGAAGTCACCTTCGCGAACGGCCCCTTCAGCGAACCGAGCTGCCCGGTAGAGCCGCTGGAGAAGGCCTTCCTCACCCTGCCGCGCTCCTGTGAGGGACCGCTCGCCACCTCCTATGAAACCGACTCCTGGCAGGAACCGGGCAAATGGGTGAGCGGCAGCGTCCTCACCCACGACGACGCCGAACCGACCAACCCGACCGGCTTCAGCGGCTGCGGCAAACTTGGCTTCGATCCACAGGTGGAGGCCAAGTCGACCGCCGACTCGGCGGAGACCGCGACCGGCCTCGACTTCGACATCAGCTTCGACAGCGAGGGCCTGGAGAGCCCCGAGGGCATCGCCGACACCGAGATCAAGAAGGCCGTCGCCACCCTGCCCCAGGGGGTGACGATCAACCCCTCGATCGGCGAAGGCCTGGGTGTCTGCACCCCGGCCGACATCGACCGCGAAAAGCTCGACACCGAGCCCGGTAAGGGCTGCCCCAACTCCTCCAAGATCGGCAACCTGCACGTCGAGACCCCGGTGGTCGACGAGGGCATCGACGGCTCGGTCTTCCTCGCAGAGCAGGACGACCCGACGACGAGCACCCCGGGCGCGGAGAACCCCTTCGACAGCCTGATCGCGATGTACCTGGTGCTGCGCAACGAGAAGCTGGGGGCCTTCGTCAAACTGCCCGCCAAGGTCGAGCCCGACGAGGAGACCGGCCAGCTCGTCACCACCGTCGACGGCGTTCCCCAGATCCCGGTGGAGAGCTTCAACTTCCACTTCCGCGAAGGCCAGCGGGCGCCGCTGGTGACCCCGGCGACCTGCGGCACCTACACCGCCGAGGCTGAGCTCTACCCCTGGTCTGACCCGGGCAATCCCAGGATGCTGACCTCCTCCTTCGAGATCACCGAGGGCGTCGGCGGCGGCCCCTGCCCACCGGGCGGCGTGCCGCCCTTCGAGCCCAGGTTCGAAGCGGGTTCGATCAACAACAACGCGGGCTCGTTCAGCCCCTTCAACATGCGCCTGCAGCGCCGTGACGGCGACCAGGACCTGACCAAGTTCTCCTCGGTCCTGCCCCCGGGCGTCCTCGGCTCGCTGGCTGGGATCGAGAAATGCCCCGACGCCGCGGTCGCGGTGGCCAAGGCCAAGACCGGCCGCCAGGAGCAGGCAAGTCCCAGCTGCCCGGCCAACTCGGAGATCGGATCGACCCTGGCAGGCGCAGGCGTGGGCTCGGCCCTCACCTACGTCCCGGGCAAGATCTTCCTCGCCGGCCCCTACAAAGGAGCGCCGCTCAGCGTGGTCTCGATCACCCCCGCGGTGGCCGGGCCCTTCGACGCGGGCACCGTCGCCATCAGGCTCGGCCTCGACCTCAACCCGGTGACCGCCGAAGTCGAGGTCGACGGAGCCGCATCGGACCCGATCCCCCACATCCTCAAAGGGATCGTGCTGAAGCTGCGCGACCTGAGGGTCTACGTCAACCGGCCGAACTTCACCCTCAACCCGACCTCGTGTGACGAGAGCTCGGCCAAAGCGAGGATCTTCGGCTCCTACATCGACGTCTTCGACCCCGCAGACGACGTCCCCGTGGACCTGGCGACGCGCTACCAGGCGGCCAACTGCCTGAACCTGGGCTTCGCGCCCAAACTGGGCCTGAAGCTCAAGGGCGGGACCAAGCGAGGCAACTTCCCCGGCCTCAAGGCCCACTACAGGCCCTTCGCCGGCCACGCCAACGTCAAGGACCTGGTCGTGCGCCTGCCGCGCAGCGCATTCCTCGAACAGGGCCACATCAGAACGATCTGCACCAGGGTGCAGTTCGCAGCCGACAACTGCCCCAAGGGCGCCCAGTACGGCTACATCCGCGCCTGGACCCCGCTCTTGGACGAGCCCCTGCAGGGACCCGTCTACCTCAGGTCCTCCAACCACAAACTGCCCGACCTGGTCTTCGACCTGCACGGGCTGGTCGACGTCGAGGTGCAGACCAGGATCGACTCGGTCAGAGGCGGGATCCGCGCTCGTGTGGAAAACGCCCCCGACGCCCCGCTCTCACGGGTGATCCTCAACATGCAGGGCGGCAAAAAGGGCCTGATCGTCAACAGTCGCAACCTCTGCACCAAGCGCAAGGGCAGGGCCAACGCCAAGTTCACCGGCCAGAACGGCAAGCAGTTCTCCCGCCGCCCGGTGCTGCGCCCGCAGTGCGCTCGCAAGGCCAAGCGCTCCAGCCACTCGCGCGTGTCGCGGGTGGCCGGGGCGAGCAAAGCCGGCTAGCTACCGCCCCGCCCGTCAGTTGAAGCGGAGGACCGAGAGCCAAGCGCGCTCGGTCCTCCGTGAGCGTCTCGCCGCCCGCCGCGGGGAGATCGAAGCCGCGACCCTCGCCAGGGTGGGCTCGATCGGCGAGTCCGACGAGCACAAAGACCCCACCTATGCGGCGGGGCTGCGCACGGCTGTGCTGGCCGCGCTGGACTACGCCCTGGAGGCGATCGGGCAGAACTCTGAGCAAAGCTCCCCGGTGCCGGTCGCGCTGCTCGCCCAGGCGCGCCTCGCCGCTCGCAGAGGGGTCAGCCTCGACACCGTCTTGCGCCGCTACTTCGCCGGCTACTCGCTGCTGGGCTACTTCCTGGTCGAGGAGGCGAGCGAGGACGGCTTGAGCGGGCCGGCCCTGCAGCGCCTGGTCGGGAACCAGGCGGGGACCTTCGATCGCCTGCTCGCCGCCGTGGGCGAGGAGCACAGACGGGAGGCCGAGGCCCGGCGCATGGGCTCCGGGCGCCGCCAGGTGGAGCAGATCGAGCGCCTCTTGGCCGGGGAGATGGTCGACGCCGCCGCGCTCGATTACGAGCTGGGAGCCCACCATCTCGCGATCGTCGCAAGCGGCGCCGAGGCAGAGCTTGCGATCCGCGAGCTCTCGGCCCCGCTCGATCGCCGCCTGCTGATCGCCTCCCCCGGCGAGGGAGAGTTCTGGGCCTGGCTCGGCGGTCGCCTCGCCTTTGAGCCCGGCCAGATCGACCGCCTCATCGCCGCCCTTGCCGAAGGCGCCCCTTGCGCCGCCTTCGCCATCGGCGAGCCCGGCCAGGGGCAGGAGGGCTGGCGCCTGAGCCACCGTCAGGCGCTCGCCGCCCTGCCGGTGGCCGAGCGGGGGACCCGGTCTGCGGTGCGCTACCGCGACGTACCCCTGGCGGCCGCGGTGATCCGCGACGAGTTGCTTGCGACCTCGCTCCGACGGCTGTACCTCGAGCCGCTGCGGGCAGAGCCCGATGGCGGACAGGCGGCGCTTGCGACCCTGCGCGCCTATTTCGCCAGCGGTCGGAACGTCACTTCCACCGCGGCAGACCTCGGTGTGGTTCGCAACACTGTGATGAGCCGGCTCCGAGCGATTGAGGACCAGCTGGGCAGACCACCCGACTCGATCGGTGCGGCGCTCGAACTGGCGCTACGCCTCGACGAATTCGACAGCTGAGACCCGGCCTGAGCAAGCCGTGCTGTCAACGCTCCCCCACCTGCGCGTACTGCGCAGGCACGCAAGCGACGACTTGCAAGAGGCTCGTCGCAAGCGCCGACCTCGCGTCGGAACATTCGAGTGCCGGCCGTCTGGGCCGGCAGGAGGTAGAGATGAGAAGCATCAGAGCATTGGGGCTTGTGAGCCTCTTCGCACTTGCATCGGTTGCGCTTCCCGCGGCCGCCGTTGCCCAGGGTGGCGTCAAAGCCGACAGCTATCCGGTCCAGTTCAGCGCAGAACCTGTCGGCACGGTCACCTTCAGCTATGAAGGCCTCTCACCGACCACCTGCAGCGAAGCGTCTCTTGCGGGCGAAGCGGAAGGGCCCACCGGGACGATGGCCCTGAGCTCGCCCGAATGGGAATGTAAAGAAGAAACGGTCGAAAGCACCTGCAGCTGGGAATTCCACCCCGGCTCCGAAAACAGCGTCGACCTGGGACCGCCCGGATGCAGCATCAAAGGGCTGAAGATCGGCAGCTGTTTCGTCAACTTCTACGCCCAGACGGGCATTCCCGTCACATACGAAGACGTCATGGTCAACGAAAAGGAAGCGATTCGGGCGACGATCAACAGCCCGATAGAAAGCGAACACTGTGCATGGGTCAGTGGCGATCCGACGCTCAACGCAACTTGGGACGTCAGCGGATTCGAAAGCATAGAAGGCGAATCCGGCCCTCAAATCGACATCTACCGAGTCGATGGGCTCAACGCCTTCTTCATCACCGGGGAAGAATCCGAAGAAGAATCCAAACAGCCGAAATTCGAGTCGGAAGAATATCCGAACACCGTCACCGGCTCGCTGGTCGAATCCAAAACCGCGAAATTCATCCTGGAAGGTGTGACCTACACCTGCAATAGCGGCGATTTCACCGGAAGCCTCGCCGAAGCCGGCACGCAGCTTCAGGTCGACGCGTCGCTCTCCGGTTGCAATTCCGAAGCGGTCGTCTCGATGAACAGTTGTCATCTCAAGTACACCCTGTCCAATCTCACGTCGGGATGGCTCTATTTCGCAAGCGGGGGACAGGCAATCGAGTGCGATGAAGAAGGCGACGTGATCGAAATCGAAGCCAGCAACTGCGTCGCGCACATTCCGCCGCAGACTCTGAGCAAATCACTGGCCACCTTCGAAAACTTCGGTTCGGGGAGCACCCGCTACGTGAAGTCGATCGGGACCGCGGTCAAAGGTCTCACCTACCTCTACAAAAGCGGCTTCTGCGTGCTGCTCGGCGAAGAACACAATGACGGCGAAATCGCCATCGGGACCTACGATCTGCGTGGGCCCTGAGCTGTAGCGGCCTTTCGGTCGCGTAGGCAATCGCCTCAGAACCGGGGGCCGCGTCTCGCGGCCCCCGGTCTCTTCTCGCGCCGGCCGCCCCGGCGCACTCGCTATACTTTTTGAAGTAAAGCCGGATCGGAATTAGGGTATTTCCCTCCCGAAGCCAATAGGAGAGCGCGAGGCATGGCCACCGAGACGAAGCAGCAGGTAGAGGAGATCGAGGCGTTCGAGGCCGCACAGGAGATCGAGGACGGCGACGTCGTCCTGGTCGACACCCGCGAGCCGCACGAGTACCAGGAGGCCCATCTCGAGAACGGCAGGCTCGTGCCGCCGGGCCTGCTCGCCGACGAGATCGCCGCGGCGGCGCCCGACAAGTCCGCCCGCACGATCCTCTACTGCCGCAGCGGCAACCGCTCCTACATCGCCGCCCAGCAGCTCGAAGCGCTCGGCTACGAGGACGTCGCCTCGATGGCCGGCGGGATCCTCGCCTGGCAGGAGCAGGGGCTGCCGGTCGTCGCCGCCAGCGGCATGACCGCCGAGCAGCGTGACCGCTACTCGCGCCACACGCTGCTGCCCGAGGTCGGGGTCGACGGCCAGCTGAAGATGCTCAACGCCAAGGTGCTGCTGGTCGGCGCCGGCGGGCTCGGCGCGCCGACCGCGCTCTACCTCGCCGCCGCCGGGATCGGCACGATCGGCCTCGTCGACGACGACGTCGTCGACGCCTCCAACCTGCAGCGCCAGGTGATCCACAACACCGAACGGATCGGCACGCCGAAGACCCAGTCGGCGCGACTGACGATCGAGGCGCTCAACCCCGACGTGGACGTGGCCGAGCACAACTTCCGCCTCGACTCCTCCAACATCGTCGAGATTCTCAGCGAGTACGACGTGATCGTCGACGGCGCCGACAACTTCCCCACCCGCTACCTGCTCAACGACGCCTCGGTGCGCCTGCGCAAGCCGGTCGTCTCCGCCTCGATCCTCAGCTTCGACGGGCAGATCTCGACCTTCGTCCCCTTCGAGGGGCCCTGCTACCGCTGCCTCTATCCGACCCCGCCGCCGGCCGAGCTGGCGCCGAGCTGCTCGGCCAACGGCGTGCTCGGCGTGATGGCCGGCCAGATGGGCCTGCTGCAGGCGAACGAGGTGCTGAAGCTGGTGCTCGGGATCGGCGAGCCGCTGGTCGGCCGCCTGCTGCTCTACGAGGCGCTGAGCACGAGGTTCACCGAGCTCAAGGTCCGCCGCGACCCCGACTGCCCGATCTGCGGCGAGAACGCGCCCGAGATCGCCGACGAGGACCTCGGCAGGTTCCCCGACTACGACGCTTTTTGCGCCGGCTGAGGCCCGCGCCTCCCGCCTCGATTAGGATCGCGTCCAATGGCAACGATTCGCATACCCCCGGTGCTGCGTGCCCAGACCGGCGGCCAGACCGAGGTCGAGGCCGCGGGTGGCAACGTCGGCGAGGTGCTGCGGGCGCTGACCGCCGAGCACCCGGCGACCGAGGAGCAGCTCTTCGGCCCCGAGGGCGAGCTCAACCGCTACGTCAACGTCTACCTCAACGACGAGGACGTGCGCGTGCTCGACGGGCTCGAGACCGGGGTCAAGGACACGGATACCGTGATCATCATGCCGGCGATGGCAGGGGGCTGAGAAGCCTCCAGTACTCCTCGTCCCAGGGCGGCCATCCCTGGCTATACTTTCTGAAGTAATGGCGGAGGAGCTACTGAACAGGCCCTGCGGGGGGCGTTACGCCGACATCGTCCAGTCGATCGGCAACACGCCGCTGATCGAGTTGCCGAAGCTCTCGCCCAAGCCGGGCGTGCGCATCTTCGCCAAGCTCGAGGGCCGCAACCCGACCGGCTCGGTCAAGGACCGGGTCGCGAAATCGATGATCGAGGCCGCCGAGGCCGAGGGCGCGATCGAACCGGGCCAGACGATCCTCGAGCCGACCTCGGGCAACACCGGCATCTCGCTGGCGATGATCTGCAGCCGCAAGGGCTACGACCTGAAGGTCGTGATGCCCGACAACGTGACCAAAGAGCGCACCCAGCTGCTCGAGATGTACGGGGCGGAGATCGTCTACTCGGAGGGCGCCAAGGGCTCCAACGGGGCCGTCGACGTGGCGCTGGAGATGAGCAAGGACTCGCGCTACTACATGCCCTACCAGTACGGCAACGAGGCCAACCCGCTCGCCCACTACAACGGCACCGCGGTCGAGATCCTCGAGGAGCTGGACGAGGTCACCGCCTTCGTCGGCGGGCTCGGCACCGGCGGCACGCTGATGGGCAACGGGCGGCGGCTGAAGGAGGCGAATCCGGAGACGCTGCTGGTCGCAGCCGAGCCGATGCAGGGGGAGATGGTGCACGGGCTGCGCTCGCTCGACG
>DASTVL010000319.1:0-9901 GCA_035759115.1 Solirubrobacterales bacterium
GTTGTTGTGCTTGCCCGAGCCGTTGACCCCGGCGAAGGGCTTCTCGTGCAGCAGGCAGACGAGGCCGTAGCGGCGGGCGACGCTTTCCATCACCTGCATCAGCAGCTGCTGGTGGTCGGAGCCGACGTTGGAGTTCTCGAACATCGGCGCGATCTCGTACTGGGCCGGCGCGACCTCGTTGTGGCGGGTCTTGACCGGGATCCCGAGCTTGCGCAGTTCGAACTCGGTCTCGAGCATGCAGGCCAGTACACGCTCGGGGATCGAGCCGAAGTAGTGGTCGTCGAGCTCGTGCCCCTTCGGCGGCTTGGCGCCGAACAGCGTGCGGCCGGTGGCGATCAGGTCGGGCCGCTCGAAGTAGTACTGCTCGTCGATCAGGAAGTACTCCTGCTCGGGGCCGACCGTGGTGAAGACGCGCTGCGCGTCCTCGTCGCCGAGCAGTCGCAGGGCCTTGATCGCCGAGCGCGAGAGCGCGTCCATCGAGCGCAGCAGCGGGATCTTGCCGTCGAGCGCCTCGCCGGTCCAGGAGGCGAAGGCGGTGGGGATGCAGAGCAGCGCCCCGTTCGGGTTCTCGAGGATGAAGGCGGGCGAGGTCGGGTCCCAGGCGGTGTAGCCGCGGGCCTCGAAGGTCGCGCGCACGCCGCCGGTCGGGAACGAGGAGGCGTCGGGCTCGCCCTGGACCAGCTCCTTGCCGGAGAAGCCGGCCAGCGCCTGGCCTTCGCCGGAGGGCTCGAAGAAGGAGTCGTGCTTCTCCGCGGTCGAGCCGGTCAGCGGCTGGAAGACGTGGGTGAAGTGGGTGGCGCCGTTCTCCAGCGCCCATTCCTTCATCGCCTCGGCGACCGCGTCGGCGAGGCTCGGGTCGAGCGCCTCGCCGCCCTCGAGCGTCGCCTGCAGCCTCTCGAAGACGTCACCGGACAGCCGCTCGCGCTGCACGGTCGTGGAGAAGACGTTGGCGCCGAAGGGGTTGTTCTCGGGCAGGGTCAGGTCGGTTGCGCCCAGCGCCCCCCCGTTGGAGCTCCACTGCGCGGCGGTCACGTTCTGCTGGCGGATGCGGGTCATCTCTGTGTCAGTTCCTCGCTTGGTTGAAAGAGCCAAGGGAGCCTAATGGGAGCGCGCCGCAGATGTCTTTGTACGGCGGTACAAACGTCGCCCGGGCTGTTTATCCCCGCGATCAATCGCCGAGTTCGCTGTTTGTCGGCCATAGCGCGACAAAGGACGAACTCGGCGGCGCGGGCCGGCCTATAGCCTTGCCCGGTCAACTAACCGGAGGACTCCCAACCAATGTTCGTCTCGAAGGCCGCCGTCGTCGGCGGCGGCACCATGGGCGGCGAGATCGCGCAGGCGATCGCCGCGTCCGACATCCCCGTCGTCGTCAAGGACATCGACAGCAAGTTCGTCGATGCCGCGGTCGAGAAGGCCCGCTCCGTGACCGAGGGCCAGCTCGCCCGCCTGGTCAAGAAGGAGAAGCTGACCCAGGAGCAGGCCGACGCGCGCCTCGCCGAGGTCATGGGCCTGATCGTGGGGACCACGAGCTATGCCGACTTCGCCGACGTCGACTTCGTGATCGAGGCCGTGCCGGAGAAGATGGAGATCAAGCAGGCGGTCTTCCGCGAGCTCGACGCGGCGACGCCGGGCCACGCGATCCTCTCCTCGAACACCTCCTCGCTCTCGATCACCGAGATCGGCGAAGCGACGCTGCGGCCCGACAAGGTCGTCGGCTTCCACTTCTTCTACCCGGCCTCGGTGATGCCGCTGGTCGAGGTGATCGCCAGCGAGGACACGACCGAGGAGGCCGCGACCGCCGCCTACAACTTCGCCCAGGCGATCAAGAAGCAGCCGATCGTCTGCGGCGAGGTGCCCGGCTTCGTCGTCAACCGGGTGCTGATGGCGACGATGGGGGAGATCTGGCGGGCCCAGGAGGAGCAGGGGCTCTCGCTGAAGGCGATCGACGAGGCGATCGCGGCGGCGAAAGCGGCGCCGATGGGCCCGTTCTTCCTCACCGACCTGCTCGGGCTCGACACCGTGCTGCACGTCGCCGAGCACCTCAACCGCTCCTACGGCGAGAGCTTCTACGTGCACAAGGGCCTGCAGGGCCTGGTCGCCGACGGCAAGCTCGGCGTCAAGAGCGGCGGCGAGGGCTTCTTCAAGGAGGGCGAGCAGAACGTCCCCGGCGACGCCGAGCCCGACGCCGAGGAGCTGGTCGCGATGTTCACCGGCCGGGCGCTGATCGAGGCCTGTCAGCTGGTCGAGGAGGGCGTCTGCTCGGTCCGCGACATCGACCTCGGGATGATGACCGGAGCCGGGCTCGACCCGCGCAAAGGCCTCTTCCCGCCGTTCTGGAAAGCCGACCTCGAGGGCCTCGACACGATCCTCGAGCGGATCGAGCAGCTCGAGGAGAAGCACGGCGAGCGCTTCGCCCCGCCGGTGACGCTGAAGCGGCTCGTCGCCCAGGGGCGGCTCGGGCTCAAGTCGGGCCAGGGCTTCTACCCCTACCCGCAGGCCGACGAGGGCGATCAGCCCGAGACGGTGAAGCTGGAGACGCGCGGCGACGTCGCGATCGCCTGGCTCGCCAACGCACCGATGAACGCGATCTCACCCGACGTGATCCGCGACCTCGGCAAGGTCTGGGCGAAGGTCAAGGCCGACGACGCGATCGGCGCGATGGTGATCGCCTCCTCGATCCCGGTCGTCTTCTCGGCCGGCGCCGACATCAAGGCCTTCACGCAGATGGACGAGGGGGCGGGGGAGGAGCTGCTGCACACCGCCCACGCCCTGCTGCGCGACCTCGGCGCCGACAGCACCGCGACGATCGCCGCAGTCAACTCGATCGCTTTCGGCGGCGGCTGCGAGCTGGCGATGGCCTGCGACGTGCGGATCGCCGCCGAGGCCGCGGTCTTCGGCCAGCCCGAGATCAAGCTCGGGATCGTCCCCGGCTTCGGCGGCACGCAGCGGCTGCCGCGCCTGGTCGGACCCAACAAGGCGCTGGAGATGAACCTGGTCGGCGACGCGGTGCTCGCCGGCGAGGCGCTCGACTCCGGCCTGGTCAACCGCGTCGTGCCCGACCACGAGCTGTTCGAGACGGCGCTGATGTGGGCCGGCAAGCTCGCCGGCCAGGCGCCGATCGCGCGCGGTCAGATCAAGGCCGCCTCGCACAAGGGCGACCTCGACGAGGGCATCGAGGCCGAGAAGCAGGCCTTCGCCACCGCATTCGCCAGCGAGGACGCGAAGGAGGGCATCGCCGCCTTCCTCGGCAAGCGCACCCCGAGATGGAGCGGCAAGTAGGAACAACCACCCGCCGACGGGCCGGAAAGCGGACTATGAGTCCGCTTTCCGGCCCGTCGGCCGAACTCGCGGAGCTGATCCGCGACTCGGGCTGCACGGTGGCGCTCACGGGGGCCGGGGTCTCGGTGCCCTCCGGGATCCCGGACTTCCGCACGCCGGAGACGGGGCTGTGGGCGAACGTCGACCCGATGGAGGTCGCCCACATCGACGTCTTCGAAGGCGACCCGGAGCGCTTCTGGTCCTACTACCGGCCGCGCTTCCACTCGCTCGGCGAGAAACAGCCCAACGGCGCTCACCAGGCGCTGGCCGAGCTCGAGCGGCGCGGCCTGCTCGAGGGCACGATCACGCAGAACATCGACCGCCTGCACCGCGCCGCCGGCTCGGCCAACGTGGTCGAGATGCACGGCTCGATCGAGACCTCGGCCTGCCGCAGCTGCGGCGCCTCCTACGGCCTCGAGCAGGTCGACGCGCTCTTCGACGAGAACGGCGTCGCCGTATGCGCCAGCTGCCAGGGCGCGGTCAAGCCCGACGTCGTCCTCTTCGGTGAGATGCTGCCCGAGGCGGCGATGCGCCGGGCGCAGGAGCTGGCCGAGCGGGCCGAGCTGATGCTCTGTGTAGGCAGCTCGCTCGTCGTCCACCCGGTCGCCGGGCTGCCCGGCCTCACCCTCGCCGCCGGCGGCAGCCTGGCGATCGTCACCCAGGGCCCGACTCCCTACGACAGCGAGGCCGTGCTCAAGCTCGAGGGCGAGGTCGACGAGGAGCTCGCCGCCGTGCTCGCGGCGCTCGTCTAGAATGGCCGGCACGGGGAACGGCGAGGCCGGCCTGCCGGCGGCGGTCGTCTTCGACAACGACGGGCTGCTGCTCGACACCGAGTCGGTCTGGACCCGGGCCGAGCGCGACCTGTTTGAGCGCCGCGGGCTCGAGTTCACCCCGGCCGACAAGCTGGAGCTGGTCGGCACCTCGGCCGAGATCGCCGGCGGCGTGCTCGAGCGCCGGCTCGCCGAGCCCGGCCGCGCCGCCGCGCTGATCGAGGAGCTGAACGAGCTGGTGGTCGCCGAGCTCGAGCACGGGGTGGAGGCGATGGTCGGCGCTCGCGAGCTGCTGCACACGCTGAAGCAGCGCGGCACCCCGATCGGCCTCGTCTCCAACTCGCCGCTCGCCTTCGTCCGCCGCTCGCTGCAGATCGCCGGCTTCCACGACCGCTTCGACGTCGTCGTCAGCGCCCACGAAGTGGCCGCGCCGAAGCCTGCGCCCGATCCCTACCTCGAGGCCTGCGCCCGCCTCGCGGTCGAGGCCGGCCCCGAAGTCGTCGCGCTCGAGGACTCTCCGACCGGCGTCGCCGCCGCCCGCGCGGCCGGCCTGACCGTGATCGGCATCCCCTCGATCGACGGGATCGCGCTCGACGAGGCGCACCACATAGCCGCCTCGCTGGTGGACGAGGTGGTCAGTCGCCGGTTGCTGCTGTAGGGGTTGCGGTGGGGACACCCCGCCCCGACAAACGGCAACCCAAGTCGCCACCCAGATGGCCCAGCGCCCCGGGCGCGATCGAGGTGACGCTCGGGCACGTCGGGCCAGGCTCGGTCGCCCGATTCCGCGGCACGCCGCGTCGAGTCGACCAGGTCGGTGAAGAGAACGGTCGCCAGCACGCGGTCCGTCACTGGGAATCGCGTGCTGAGACGGACGCCTTCTCATCCGGATGATCGGAGAAGCTTCCGCATGCCCTCCACCTCGATCATCGACCGCCGGCGGGGCGAGCGAAACGCGTTGGTAGACCGCTTCGCCGAGACGATCGTTGTCGAAGGCGGCCGCCGCGACGGCGGCGCCGAGACTCGCGTCACGATCGACCTTCGCCACCCCGAGCTGGCAGACGACGGGGAGCAGGGCGGGCCCGAGCGCTGGCGCCTTCGCACCGCTCGTCACCGGCTTGCGCGCGCGCCTTTCTCGCGGGATGTCCTCGCCGCTTTCCACGATGCCGAGGCCCAGAAGGGCAGGCGGCTGACGGCGGTCGACCTGCGAAACCAGAGCCGGGTCGCGGCGCTGATGGCCTGGCACTTCGAGCCGCGACCGCGTCAGGGCGGCTCTCGCCGTCCCCATCTGGTCACCGCCCTGTCGATGGCTCAAGACGCTGAAGGCCCACTACGCGGCGAGTACCTCGTCGCCTGCTGGCTGCTTTGCATGATCGGCCTCGCGATCGACCGGCGGACCGTGGAAAAGGGACGGATCGGCGTCGTGCTCGACGCGGCCATCGCTCTTGGGCGAGCGGAGCTCGCCGATCTGGGATTCAGGCGCGGCCGGAAGCGAGACGGCTACAAGGGCAGCTACTACGAGCTGGCGGCGTGACGTAGGTAGATCGTCTCCGCCTGCTTGGCGTAGCGCTCCGGCAAGGCCTCGTGAAGCTCCGCCACGAAGCGGTCGGGCTGCTCGGCGCGGCGCGCAGGCAGCGAGTTGAAGAAGCGGTCGATCCCGGCGTTGATCGCCTCCGCCTGTTCAGGATGGTCGCGCTCGACGTCTTCCTGAAGACCGCCGGCAACCTCCTCAAGGGAGGCACGGCGCAGGTGCGCGGCGAGGCGCATCAGATCCTCGACGCCGAGGTGCTTCTCGCGGCGTCCCCAGGGGACCGGCTCTAGCCCAAGCTCCTCGACCCCCCGCGTGATCCCCGCCGGGCTGATGTCGATCAACTCCGCGGCGCGCGAGAGGGTCGGCAGGGCGCGAACGTAGCCGCTGCTGGTGACGTCGATGGTGGCCATGGTCTGAGCAGTGTAGCGCAAGGATTGAAAGAAATGAAAGAGTAAGCCCTGGCCCAGCGCCCGGGAATACCCTTCAGCTGAAGCTCGCCGCGCTCAGAGAAGGCCGACGGGCGACGACAACAGGTTCGAATGCGCCCTTCTCGTACGCAAGCGCGGCAAGGCGAAGGCGGCCGTCAAATGAGCCGGAGGCGGCGAGCCCTTGGGCCGGTCGGCCCATCCCAGGCGACGGGGGTTGCGGCGCTCGGTCGAGAGCGCTTTGCTGGCCCGATGCTCGGCAACGGACCCCAAGGGGGATGGATGCGCCGTTTCGTTGTTTTGGCCTGTTCGCTTGGCCTGCTTCTCGCGCTGCCGGTGTCGGCGGCGACCGCGAAAGAGGTGGCGGTGCCGCTGTCGAACAAGGTGCTTGACGGGTACAAATACGATGAGGAGCGCAACGCTTGCGCGGTTATCACCTATCTGGAGTGGCCGGCCCAGGAAGGCGCGCAGGCGTGGCGGCTCGAATATTTCATGGGCGGTTCGCTGAAGAAAGTCAACTCCCTGAAACCCCCCTTCAGCGACGCCCCCCACCCGGTATATGGCTGGGCTCCCCCGGCAGGCGCTCACTGGTACTTCACCGGTTGGCTCACTGTGGCAACGGGCCTTCCAGCACCAGACGGCGATCCGCTCAACTGCGGGGAGTATGTGCCGGGATGGTTGGAGTTCCACAAAAACGCCTTCGGCGGCGGCACGATCTACATCACCGTCCCCGACACCCCCGAAGACGAAGAAAAAGAGAAGGAAGAAGAAGAAAAGAAGCGCGAAGAAGAAGAAAAGACCACCTCGAAGCCGAAGGACGATCCCGAAGTCCCACCCGGGAAGAAGGGGAAGGCGACCTGCCGCGGCAAGACCCCGACGATCTTCGTCAAGCCCGGCCCCCCGACCAACGGCACGGCGCGCCGCGACGTGATCATGGGCACGCCGAAGCGCGACGTGATCCGGGCGCGCGGGGGCAACGACCTGGTCTGCGGGCTCGGCGGCAACGACATCATCCTCGGCGGTGGCGGCAAGGACGTCCTGCTCGGCCATGGAGGCGGGGACACCCTCCACGGCCAGGCGGGGAGGGACACCGTGCTCGGAGGCGGTGGCGCCGATCAGATCTTCGGCCAGGCGGCGGCCGACCGCCTCTTCGGCCAGGCCGGCGCCGACGCCCTGAACGGTGGCGCGGACCGGCCCGATCTCTGCAACGGCGGGCGGGGCCGGGACCGGCGGCGCAGCCCCGGCTGCGAGCTGCGGCGACAGATTCCCTGAGCGCGACCCGATCCCGGTCGCGCAGCGAGCGCTCGCTGCGCGTTCGCACCGCCGGCTTGGGTATCTCCGGTCGGTGGGTCCCCGCGTCAGCCCCTGAGTACGCGGCGTCGTCTCAGGACTCGCTCGCAGAGCTCGGTGAGCTCGGTGACGCGGCGCTCGTCTTCGATGCTCAGGCTGTCGGTGATCGCGGCGTTGGCGGCGTCTCCGGCTTGTTTGCGGCGCTCCGCAAGCTCGGCCATGTCCGCCTCGTGATCGGCGTCCGTGAGGGCGCCATCCAGCTCTACCAACAGGGCCTCGAGGGCTACGCGTAGCTGCAAAGCGGCCTCGCGCATGCGGCCGGCGTCGAGGTCGGCGCGGGCGCGGAGGAGGAGGGTCTCGCAGGTGTCGGCCGATTCGCGGCTGCCGAGTATCGCCGCCAGGCGCTCCTGGGGGCGCAGCTCTTCGTCGCGTCGCCGACGCCGCGAGGCGCCGCCGCGGAGGTCGACCTCGCGGGCGTCGACGAAGCGCCCGGCGGCGACCTGCTCGCCGCTGCCGTGGCCGACGAGGACTCGCGCGGCCCGCTCGGGGCGCAGCTCCTGCCAGTGCGATTCCGCCGCGGCGACGGCCTGCGCGTGCTGGGCACGGTTGAGCAGTCCGATCGCAGCGTCCACGGTTGCGTCGATCTCGTCCTCGGCGGCGAGGACGCCCTCGAGCCAGCCGGCGGCCTCCGCCTCCGCCTCGAACGGCTCGTGCGCGCGCACCGCGGTCACCCGGGTCAGCGGCAGCGAGGTGGGCTCGGCGCCGGCCTCGGCGTCCTTCGGCTTGCGTCGCCGGCGGCGCGGGGGAGGGGGCGCCGCCAGCGTTTCGACCACGAGCACCTCCTCGCGCTCCCCGTCGCGGGCCAGGTAGCGCCCGTCGGGCAGGGCCAGCGTGCCCGGGAGCTCGAACTGCACGAATCCGAAGAGCTGGGTCAGTGGCCCTTGTCTGACTTGTGCGAGTGCTTCTCGGCCGGCAGCGAGAACCTGGAGGGCTCGGTCGGCACGTCGGGGTTGTCGATCCGCTCGAGCCGGTCGGTCAGGCGCAACCACTGTTTCGGTTTGAGCAGCTGCACGAAGCGCGCCTTGCCGGGCCCGCCGACCGGGCTGTAGCCGAGGTGGACGTGGTCGGCGTGGTCGCCCATCGCGAAGCTCGGCCCGCCCAGTTCCTGCAGCGAGATCAGCTCGTCGGGGACCATCGTCCCCTGCAGGCGCAGGACCGCGCGCAGCAGGTCTTCGGTGACCGAGCCGGGGCCTTGGTGACCGAGCACCGGCACGCCGTCGATCAGGGCGATGTCGGCGGCGCCGCCGAAGGAGTGGTTGGAGATGTTGCCGCTGGTCGTGATGCTGCCGTGGCGGCCGCAGAGCAGCGAGGTGACCGTCATCCGGAAGCCCTGGTCGGAGAGGTAGGCGAGCGCGGCGAGCAGGCGGCGGTCGATCTGACCGGCGCGGATTTCGGTCCGGTCGCAGTCGGAGACTTCGATCTTCTCGTCGGCGAGCACGCGGCGGCCGAGCATCGACTTCGGCAGCAGCAGCACGCCGGCGCCGCTGAGCTTGGCGGTCAGCGGGTTCTTGCCCTTTGCCCGGTAGATCGCCGTCGCCTCGAGCAGCTTCCAGCCGTCGAGAATCGGCTTCGGGTCGATCCGCGGGGCGCCCTTGCCGGCCGGCCGGATCGCGAAGTTGACGTGCGGGTCGACCCCGTCCTCGCCGGCGCCGATCTTGGCCAGCACCGTTCCGGCTATCACCCTCGACCCGACCTTGAGGGTTCCGTCGGCGCTCCTGGCGGCGACCTGGTCGACGCCCTCGCTCGCCTCTCCCCGCTCATCGCTCTCGACTCGCTGCG
Source organism: Solirubrobacterales bacterium (assembly GCA_035759115.1). Classification (GTDB taxonomy): domain Bacteria; phylum Actinomycetota; class Thermoleophilia; order Solirubrobacterales; family 70-9; genus VRUE01. The sequence goes on from DASTVL010000319.1 coordinate 9,171, forward strand.
GCAGCGCCCGCAGGCGGGGCCGGATGTCCTCGCTGTTCACGGGGATCCGCTTCTCCTTGCCGCTCGGCATCACCACGCGGCGGTGCTTGCGCACGAGCGAGCCGAGCTCGGCGTAGATGTAGCGGTTGCCGTAGGCGTCGCGCAGGACGACGAAGCGGCCGAGCCGCTTCGACTTGCCCATCTTCACGATCACGCCGTCGTTGACGGCGACGACCGGGGCGCCCTCGCGGGCGAAGATGTTGATCCCGCGCCGGGTCGGCGAGGAGGAGATCACCTCGGCGGCGTTGCCGTAGCTCTCGCGCGCCTTCGGCGTCGCCTTGCTCAGCGCTGCGCGGGCGGAGATGTCGTCGGCGTAGCGGGCGTCGGCGGCGACGGGGAAGTGAGCGCCTTCGGTCAGCCCGGTGAGCGAGCCGACCAGGTCGGCCGGCAGCTTGCCGTAGGCGCGCGCGTAGAGCAGCACCTCCTGCACGTACCAGTCGGCATGGTTGTAGGCGAAGATCGCGTCGTAGAGGTTCTCGCGCCCGCCGGCGGCCTTGAGGTAGTTGGCGGCGGCGCAGATCGCGTCGACCGGGTTGTAGGGGTCCTTGCGCCCGTCGCCGTTGGCGTCGAGCCCGTACATCTCCCAGCTCGAGGGGATGAACTGCATCCAGCCCATCGCGCCGGCGCTGGAGACGTTGAGGTTGGTGCCGAAGGCGGTCTCGATTTTGTTGATCGAGGCGAGCACCTGCCAG
>DASTVL010000320.1:0-24404 GCA_035759115.1 Solirubrobacterales bacterium
AGGGACGCGGTGGCGGCGGCCGCTTCCCCGTCGAAGTCGACCGCCGCGCATTCAAATGTGCGCGAGCCGAAGCTCAACAGGTGGGCGTCTTCGGGGTCCTGGGAGCCGGCGAGGATCGCCGGGTAGCCTTCGGCCTCCAAGTGGTTGGTGGGATAGTACTGCGGTGTGGTGAAGGTCATGTCCTCACCGTAGGCTGTACCTTCCGAGTTCGTGGCAACCACCCGGTAGTGGTAGGTCGTATGGGGTTCGAGGCCTTCGATAGCCCGCTGGACTGCGACGCCCTGCTCGCCCGATCCGGCTTGCGCGGGGGGGGCCGGAACTTTGGAGCCGTATCCGGCCGTGGTGCCGTATTCGAACTGGTAGGTCGTGGCGAGCAGGTTGGGGGTGACCGTGGCGTTGAGGGTGGCCTCGGTGCTTGTCAGCCCGGTCACCGCCTCGGTCGTCGCTTCGGGGGCCACCTGGTAGAGGCCGGTGACGTGCACCCCCACAGACGCACTGCTTGGATCTTGCGCGCGCACCGTCCAATGGCTGCTGTAGTAGAAAGAGTTTGGGCACAGAGCGGGCGGGCCTTCCACTGAGCTTTCCATGCCGGCATTGATGTCGATCCCCACACCCGCCGTGTCCCCCGAGCCTTCGTTTTCATAGGTGGCCAAGACGTCGGTCTGGGGCGGGATCGACCAAGTGCAAGGTTCCCCGCTGAAGACCATCGAACCGCATTCGGGAGGGCCGACCTCGAAGGTGCCTTCGAAGTGCCCGGGAGACGTTTCAAAGCCCGGGCGGAAGATGAACACACAGTCACCTGAATCAAACGTAGCATCCTCGTAAGAAGGTGACCCTGACGTGCAGTTTCCGAGTTCCATGGCCGCGGGAACCAGCGGAAACACCGCCGCCGCGCCGCTCCCCCCGAAGGCCGCCGACCCACAGAAAAACGGTACACCCGCGATCACTATTTTGGCGGACGGGGATGTCCCGGAGAAGAACGCGGTGGGATAGCCGCCGTTCACGTCGGTCACCACTCCCGACGTTGACGTGGAGAAGGTTCGTTGGCCAACGGCCCGCGTGCCTTCTGCGTTCTCGGCGACGAGCCGGAAGTGGTAGGTCTGCCGCTGCTGCAGGCCTTCGAGCACCTGGCTGACGTGGACGACTTCCTGCCCGGAGCCAATCGCCTCGTCAGGTACCGGGATGCTGTTGCCGTATTCGTCGGTTTCGCCCCACTCGAAGTGGTATTTGGTAGCGAACCCTTCCGTCAAAACCCCGCCAGTCAAGGTCGCCTCCTCTCGACCGACCGAGCGTGGCCTGAGAAAGTCGAAATGGGGTCTCCAGTCTGGCGTTTCAAAGGATTTGTCGGCGCCTTCGGTTTTGCCTTCGGTGTTTTCGGCAACCAGGCGATAGTGGTAGGAGGTCAAGCCTTTGAGCCCCTCGATCGTCTCTTCGACTTCTTCGCCGCAGGTGCAGTTGCCGATCCCCTCGCTGGAGGTGGCGTTGTTGAATTCTTCGGCTTCGAATTCTTCTTGCGTGGCCCACTCGAAGTGATAGTCGGTGGCAAAGCCCCTTGGGTTGACTTTGCCTTTCAGCTCGATCTTGCCGGTTTCTTCCTCTACGTAGGCTTCCCCGTGGCCTTCGGTCGTCACGCCCGGGCGCCAGTCGGGGGTCGTGAATTTCGTCACCCCGCTGGTGACGGTGCCCTCCGAGTTCTCGGCACGAAGCCGGTATTGATATTCGGTCTGGCCTTTGAGGCCCTCGATGCCTGTCGGCACAGAGACGTAGGCGATGCCTTTGCCGGCGTCGCCGTCGGGGACCGGAGCGCTGCTTTCGAATTTGCCGCTGGCGACAGTGCCCCATTCGAAGCGGTAGTCGGTGTCAGCGCCGCCGGGGTTGACCTTGCCGTTCAGAGTGGCCTTGCCGGTTTCTTCTGCGACGTGGACGTTGGAGACGCCTTCCGTAGAGGCTTTGGGCGGCGCGGGCGGGGTTTTGAAGGTCGCATCGGAGCCGTGGCTGTCGCCGGCCGCGTTGTGCGCGTAGAGGCGGTAGTGGTAGGTGGTGACCGGCTGCAGGTTGTAGATCGTCTCGTTGACGCCGACGGCAGAGGTGCCGTGACCGGCGTTGCCGTCAGGGTAAGGGTTCTGGTTGGTGTAGTTCGTGGAGGTGCCCCAGTCGAAGCGGTACTTGGTTTCGACCCCGTTGGGGTTGACCGAGCCGCCCAGGGTCGCCTGGTAGGGCTGTAGGTTGGTGGCCGAGCCGGTGGCAGCGGTGGGGGCGCCGCCGATGCGGGTGCCGACGGAGACGCCCAGGGCGTCGGTGGCTTCGGTGATCTCCGTGTAGTAGCCGTTCTCGCCGTGTTTCTGACCGCTTCCGGGCGGGCATTCATTGCCGTTGGAGTCGCCCGCGTTGTAGATGCCAAGGGCAGTGTTGCCGGTGAATGCCGGGCCACCGCTGTCGCCTGCTGCACCGCAGTCTTCGCCGAACTTCGTCTCGTGATAGATCGTGACTTCGCCGTCTGAGACCGTGACGTCCAAGGCGAGCACATTGCCGCAGCTGGTGCCGGTGCTGGTACCCGAGTGGCAGACGTACTGGCCCAGGTAGCTGTAGGCTTCGTAGTTGATCGGGCGTTCTTGGTCTTCCCAGTAGTGGGCGACCTGAGAAGGCCAGGGCGAGGTGTCCCAGTAGGAGCCGTTGGCTTTGACCTTGGCCCAGTCACCGCCGGGGAAGGTCGATTCCTCGACAGCCCCGATGGGCTCCTCTTTTTCGCTGGCGTAGACGGTGCTCGACCAATTGTCTATTCCAGGCGTGCAATGGCCGGCGGTCAGCACAAATCGGTTGCCGTAGACGCTGCCGGTCGCCTTGAAGCCCATCGAGCAAAGACCCTGGTTTCCAAACCCTTCTTTGTTGCTGTCGGGTCCGATACCTACACCGCCGCGGAGCGGTTTGTCGCAAATGCGAGGGGCGTACGTGCGGCAACCCCGTAGCTCCACACGCAAATCGTCGGCGTTGGCCTGCCGTAGATCGATCCAAGCGCCTTCCTCGGCCGCCAGGCTCTGGACCTCACGTTGCTGGGCCCTATCGGCGCCCTTGGCCAAGCTGATCACGACGGAGTTGGCGCGGGGATCGAGCGAGGTCTGCACAAGCCCCTGTCGAATCTGGACTGAGAGCCGCTTGTCGATGCTCTCCTGGGCGGCCTGGAGCTCGGCCCAGCTGTAGTTCGCGGGAGAGGTGCGGTAATGGCTCTGGACCTTTGCTCCGGCCAACTCGGCATGGACCGAGCCGCGGTCTGCTCCGGGGAGGAGCGGGACGACGAATTCGCCCGCCTCATTGTCGAACCAGACACCGGCGTAGTCGGCGCCAAGGTCTCGTTTGAGCTGGTTGACGATGCCGGCGCCCTTTTGCTGGGTCTCGAGCCTCGCCTCAGCCTGGGATCTGGAGAGGCCCGGGAAGTCCTCGCGGTATTCGGAGACTTCGCGCGCCTGGGGAACGGCCTGCGCGGGCGAGGCCGCGGGCAGCAGAGTGAGCAGAACCACGAGCGCCGTCCCGAACGCGAGAAGGAACCTTGCCCTGACGCCTACCAACCCCTGCCCAACGCTGCTCGCCATCTGCTCTAACCTCCCTGGTCGCGCACCGGTGGGCCTTGGCTCGCCGGTGTGGTGGCGTCGGGGTTCTCCGCATGGCATTGTTGAGGCCCCGGCGCCTTTTGCTTTGAAGTTCGCCAACTCTCTTACACCGCCTACACAGTGTCAAGGGTGAGTTGACGGTTAACGTAAACTCAATAGTTTGTTACTGTGTGGTTTCGCCATGCTGACGCCACCCTCAGGGGTGGCTCGCTGAACGGAGGTGTTGACTGGTTGGTATGTGTGTTGTGACTAGTGGGGTCGGCTTTGTCTGACGTATCCAGCTCGAGTCTGGTCTACCTCACCTCGTTCGCGGGGGAAAGGTGTGAAAGGAGGCTCATCGCTCGCCCGCCCTGCCTTGCGCCTCGTGCCGCACGCCACCGCCCGCGCCACCGGGCGGCTCAGAAGAGGAGCGCACCGCCCTCATGGGGGGCTCCGGCGGTTGCGGCGCCTGTAGGGTCTCGGGGCCGCGAAAGCGGCAACGCCCCCGTAGCTCAGTGGATAGAGCGCGCTCTTGACTAGAGACGAGGTCGCAGGTTCGAATCCTGCCGGGGGCGTAAATCCTCGCTTGAGGATTCCGGCGATCCGCGCTATCTTGACCTTCTCTAGTCAAGAGTGCTGCTGACGCTGAGCGCAGGATCGGCTTCGCGGCCGGGCTGCGAGGTCGCAGCTTCTTTTGCAAACGGCCCGCTTCGGCGGGTCGTTTGCTTTGACTCGGCGCTCCGCGAGTCATCGCCCGCTCCCGGCTCGCTCGGCGATCAGGGCGCGGCTTACGCTCGCGCGTTTCGCGTTGCGACGCTTCTTCGCCTTGCGCCGCTTGGCGCAGGTGAGCGCGATCACACGGGGCTTGGTCTTGGAGAACCGCCCGTTCTGGCCCCTGATGTTGGACCTGGCCCGGTTGCGCCCGGGCTTGTGGCAGAGGTGCCTGGAGTTGACGATCAGGCCCTTCTTGCCGCCCTGCATGTCGAGGATGAAGCGGGAGACCGGCAGATCGGGGATGCCGGCGAAGGTGGAGCGGATGCCGCCCCTGACCGAGTCGATGCGGGCCGAGAGCTCGACGTCGACGGGAGCCGAAGCGGGCCCCTTGAGGGCCACGACCAGGTCGGGCAGCTTGTTATCGGAGGAGCGCAGGTAGACCGGTCCCTGGGCCGGCGCGTCCAGCAGCGGGCTCCAGGCCCGCGCGTAGCCATACTGGGCTCCGGGCGGGCAAAGCGCCCCGTTGCCCGGCCCCGCCGCGAACTGCACCCTGGTGCAGATCGTGCGGATGTGGGCCTGGTCGAGGAAGGCGCTGCGGGGCAGGGTGACGACGGCGCGCTCGAAGTTCGCGTCCCCGGGGCGCGGGGTGACCACCGCCCGCAGCGCCGGGTGGGCGCCGCGGCGCACCCCCCCTTTGAGCTTGATCCCCAGCTTGGGGGAGAAGCCGAGGGAGGCGCAGCCCGCCGCCTGGTAGCGCGCCGTCCGGCCGACCGGGGTCTCGCCCGCGGGGTCGAACACGGTGCCCGCTCCCCAAATGGTGGCGAAGGTGTTCTCTTCTTCGCATGAGGTCGCGTTCAGGGTGAGGTCGGGGCGGTCGACGTAGACGCGCAGGTCCCTTACGTTCAGCGGGATGCCCTGCAGGATGTGGGGGATCGGGTCCGAGGCGGCGCCGTCGACTTCGACCACGCCGGTCTTGGGGTTCAAGTCGAGGGCGACCCTGACCACGACCACACCGCCGTCGAAGGGTCCGGCCACCGCGGGGGTGATCGAGACCACGCTGAGCGGGGAGCCGTTGTAGGGGCCGGCGAGGTAGAGCGAGCCGGGGACGTAGGTGAGCTGGGAGCCGACTCCGGCTCCGGCGACGGTGCGCCCGACCTGGCTGGCGGCCGGGCAGGAGGGGTCGCGCAGCTCCTGGGTGCCGCCGTCCTCGCCGGTCCTGCTCTTGGCCTGTGCGATGCCCGCCTCGGGGCACCAGGGGATGCCGGCGATCCGCCCGACCACGCCGGGGGGCAGCACGGCGGAGAATTTGGAGAGGTCCTGCATCCCGTCGCCGCGGGTGATCCGCATCGCGAAGGGCGAGTAGGCACCGGCGGCGTTGTTGATCGTTCCCGCTTCGAAGCCCGGGTCAAAGGGCGGGGTTCCATTCGGCCGACAGGGGCCTTCGTCGGGACCGGCGACGATCTGGAAGGTGGACGTCGTGGTGATCGGCGGGCCGCCCGACCAGGGGGTGAGCACGGCTTTGACCGGTTCGTGAGTGGGATCGTGGCCGTCATAGGCGCCGCAGGCGGGGGGGCTGACTAGTGGGCTGCGCCCGCCCTCGCGGAAGTGCAGGCGGAAGTGGGAGAAGGGCAACTGGGGAATGTTCTCGGTGGTGGCGATCAGCTGACCGGTGATGGGGTGGGGTTCGATCTTCACCGCCTGGGTGACGAGGATCCCCAGGGTCGGGTTCTTGATCACGATGTAGAGGGCCAGGAGGCTGTGGAACTCGTTCTCGTAGGGCTTGGCGATGTAGACGGCGCCGTTGACGCTTTCCTCCAGCAGCGGGGTCTGGACTTCCACCGTGCCGACCTTCGAGGCCTCCGGGCAGCCTGCGCCCGCAGCCGAGAGGGCGGTCTCGGCTTCGCGCTGGGCTTCGCTGCAGACGCTCAGACCTTCGGCCACGGAGGGGTTGGCGGTGAAGCCCACGGGCAGGGTTACGACGGCCTTTTTGATGTCCGAGTTGGCCAGGCCCGTGGGGTTGGCCAGCCCTTCGTCATCGACGTCGATTGAGAAATCCAGGCCGGTCGGGCTGGAAGCGGCTTTGGTCGTCGGCTGCGCTGCGATCGTCGGACTGAACCCGAGTCTGGCGCAGCCGGTGAAGCCCTGGGGGTTTGGCGGGTCGGCGCCGTCGTGCGTGAGCACGCCCGGCGCCTCGACGAGGACGCCGGGCCTCTGCCAGGTGTCGGCGCTGAAGAGGGTGGCCTGGGGGCCCTCGCAGGAGCGAGGAGCGGTGAGCAGGGGCTGTTCGGGGGCATCGATGGCGCCCCCAGCTCGCTCGGCGTCGTGGCGGGGGTCGGCGGGTACTCCCCAGATCGTCAACCTGGAGTGGTAGAAGGTGAACGCGTTGGAGATGTTTCGCACCGAGGCGATCACGTTGGCGGGGAAGGATTCACTCAACCCCAGCTCGATTGTCACCGGCACGCCGCTGACATGGAAGCCGAAGCGCTGCGCCACCCGGGGCGGGGGGACGAGGTTGTAGACGGCTACGCGCGAGACGTTGTCAGGCTCCGCGAACGTGACGTAGTTGACGCCGATCTGTGAGCTGGCCGGGCAACTGAACGCGCTGAACTCCGCAATGGTGCAGCGCGGCGTCGCGGTCGGCTTGCCGACCAGGCCGGGCATCTGGGCGACGGTGATGTCCCTGACGGCTTCGTCTGGCACCTCGTAGCCGAGCTCGGCGTCGAATTTGGTGTTGACACCCACGGTCACGGTCAACGAGTAGGGGTGGGCGCCGGCCTGGAGGGCAGGCGAGCCGTCTGGGTTGTTGAAGGTGACATCGAGGTCGTCGAAGCCGAAGCTCGCCTCGGCTGAGGGTGTGGCGAATGCGAGGCAGAGGAATGCGAGGGCGGCGCATCCTGACGTCCTCAGCGCAGATGGGACCTTGGAAGACAGAGCGATCATTTTGCGGCCCTCCGGTTGGCGCGGGCTCGGCAGCGCTTGGCGCGTTTGCTCAGTTTCTTGGCACGGCCTGCGAGGCGGCGGGCTGTGCGGCGCATGGCGACGGCGCGGCGGGGGTTGTTCGCGCCGACCCGCTTGGAATTGCGGATGAGGCGTCTGGCACGATTGCGGGCGTGCTTGGCCTTGCGCCCCGCCCTGGCGCAAGGCGCTGCGTCGCTGCCGGCTGCGACCACGTTGCCCGCCCCTTCAAAGGTCGCCGACGCCGGGGTTGGATCGTCGGGGGCGGCCGGCGGGGCCTGGCAGGCCTCGCCTTCGCAGGCGGGCGGCGAGGCGGGGGGCGGGGGGAAGCCGCCGTCGACGCGAGCGTCATAGACGTCGGCCAGGCCATAGTCCTGGGGAAGCAGGCTCGCCTCGGTGGCAATGAAGACGTCCGATCCCGAGGGGGTGGCGTCGATGAAGATCGAATCTCCGGGGCTCTGGCCGGAGCCGATCAGGCTGAGGCAGCCTTGGTTCGCTTCGAAGTAGTGGGCGCTCTCGGTCGTGCAGTCGCCCGAGCCCGGCGCCTCCCACTGATAGACATCCTTGCTGCCGTTGGTGTCGCCCAGAACCAGGGCGTCGAAACTCTCGAAGAAAAGTCGGTCCCCGGTGGCCGAGAGAGCCGAGCCGGGGTGGGTCTGGGAGCGCCAGCCGGGAATCTTGGCGGCGCCCCAGTACACCAAACTGCCGCCGGCGAGATTGACTCCCTGTGGTCGCGCCCCGCTCGGGTTGCACGAGGCGCAGACAAGCTCCCCGGCGCCGCCGCCCGCCCGATCATAGAGGTAGACCTCGGCGTCGGCCTGGCCGCTGTTTAGGTCGGTGTTGTCATAGCCGGTGAGCGGCGCGGCCGAGAGGAAGGCGGCGTGCAGGCCGTCGGGGCTGACCCGCGAGGTGCGAAGGTCGACGGCATTGGCGACCGAGGAGGGCAGTCCCACGCCGAGTGGACTGTTTTGGACATCGGCGTCGGCCAGTGTCGCGACGAAGGCAAGGCCCCCTTCGTGCTCATGGAGGTAGAGGTTGGGTCGGCCTTCGCTAGCTTCGGCGCCCTCGCTGTTCTGCCCGCCGCCGAGCGCTTCGGTCGAAACGAAGTAGACGCGGCGGGCGTCCTCGCTTGCGCCGAGAACGCCGATCACCTCTTCGGCGATCAACTCGTCTTCTTCTTCCTCGACGTCGAATGCGTGCAGCTTGGCCGTTGCGGAGATCGGCCCGGTGGTGTAGATCGCCCTTTTGCCTTCTGGATCGGCACCCCAAAAGCGGGTCGAGCTGTCTTCAGAAAGCGCGATCGTGCAGGCCAGGGCCGGCTGGGTGCATTTGCCGCCGGAGACCTGGCTTTGCGCCTCGACGGCGTTGATCCGCAGGTAGAGCTTGCCGGGGCCCTCGCCGGAACCGCCGGAGGTATTTTTGCTGCCCGTATCGGTCCAAAAGACCCGCGTGCCGTCTTCGGAGACGGCGTGGAGGACGTTGTCTTTGCCGAAGTAGGAGGTTGCCAAGCTGGTCCCGATCGAGGAGTTGCTGCAAGACGCTGTGCCGTCGGGCCGGACGCTGAGGAGGCGCAGTTTGCCGCCCCCGTAGGCGATGTAGAGCTGCTGGATGCCGGCGACAAGGGGGGCTCCGCCGGAGGTGACCGTGACCTCCGGCGGAGTCTGGCAGGCATCGGGGGTGAGGGCGGCGGGGGCGTAGAAGGCGCTGCGGCCGGCGTCGGCGGAGAAACCACCCACGTTCAGGTAGTAGAAGCTTTCGGTGCTGAAGCCGAAGGGCGGGGGCGGTGCGACGGTGGTGAGAAGCTCGTAGCCCGATTCGCCGCAGAGGTCGCGCCGGTAGAGGTTGGGCAGGTCGGCCGGGGCGCCAGGAACGAGGGCGACGCGATTGTCTTGCAGCAGCCAGCCATCGCAGAGATCCTCGCTGAAGGCCTTGAATTGGATCTCGTTGGTCGCAGCGCCCGCGGGAAAGAAGGAGACACTGTCGCGCGGCGGGGAGATTGCGGCGGTCAACCAGCCCTCGTCGGGGTCGCGGGAGGAGAGGTACTGGCTGGTGGAGGGGGCGCTTTCAGCCTCGGCGAAGGCAGTGAGTGAGCTGAACGTCAACCGCCGCCCGTCGGTCGATGCGACGTTGAAGCCGCCACGGGTGAGGACATCGCCGTTGTTTTTGTCCAGCGGGCTGACCATCTCATAGGCCCGGCAGTCGGGCAGGGCGGCCGAGAGGCCGCTGCGGAGGGCCTCGTTGGGGCAGGCATCCGCTCGGGATTCCGGCCGCGGGTAGGTCCGGAAGCTGCCGCCTGCCTCTTCTTCGCCCTCCCCGAAGACGGGCCCGCCCCCGCTGCTTTCGGCTACGAAACGGTAGAAATAGGTGGTGTCGGGCTCCAGCCCGTCGAGAACGACGCCCGGGCTGGCCTTGAAGGCATCGATGGGCCCGGCGCCCAGCTGGGCGCCGGGGAAGAGCGCCTTCTCCTCGCAGGCTTCGGGGCTCGTCTTGCAATCGGCGATCCCGTACTGCACCCAGTAACTCGTATCCACCCAGAAGTGGGGGTTGATCTCGGCCCCCACCACGGCGCTGCCGGTGTCGACCGAGAGCGCATGCTGCCCTTTGATCGTCGGCGGCACTTCCGGCGGCGGGCAGATCTCGGTGTCGGGCTGCGGGCCGTAGAGGCGGACGAAGCTGTTGGCATGACGCGAGTTGGCGATGAAGAGATCGACCCCTTCGATCCCGCAGGCCGTGCTGGCCGCGATCCCGGTCGAGGCGTCGAACTCGCCTTTTCCGAACGGCTCCTCCGTCTCTTCACAGGCCGAGTTGAACCGGTGAAACGCCGGGGGTTGGAAGAATCCGGGGGCGTGGGGGCCCTGATCGGCGACCCACACACCGCCTTCGGAGTCGGTGGCGACCGCGTCCGGATCGCCGGCTTCGAGCACGCAGAGCTCTTCGCCCGCGCTGTTTAGCTTAAGCACGTCTTCGCTTTCTGAGAATGCCGCATAGAGGCTGCCCGCCGGGCCGACCGCCAACGACTGCACCGTCTCCCCCGCGAGGACCCCTCCGGGGTCGGGCAGCTCGCCGAGGTAGTTGCCGCCGCTGTCGAATTCCTGTACCCGTTCCTGATCGCCGACGTAGATCGTTTCCCCGTCGGGGCTGGGGGCGATGTAGCTGCCGGCCACCCAGCTGCCGAACTGGCCGTTGCCGGCCCCTTCGCTGCTCGCCTGGCAGGCGTCCCCGGGGTCGACGGGGCAGACGTTCTGTTCGGCTTCGGGCGCGGCTCCTTCGACCTTCGTCTTGTTGACCTCGCCGCCGAACATCACGACGAACTGGACCGGTTCGCTCGCTTCCTCGCCCGGGTCGAACCGCTGCACGCGGCGGTTGTTGAAATCGCCCTCGGCGACGTAGACGTCGCCCTCGGCGCCGATGGCGATGCCCTGCGGGCGGGTCAGCTGACCGCGGCCGCCGCCTTTGATCCCCGCCAGGCAGGAGGTCGCGCAGGTCTGAAGTTCTTCGGATCCGTCGAGCACGCCCCAGCCCCAGGCCTTGACGAAGGCGCCCCAGGCGGTGAACTCCTGGATCCGGTCGTTCGACGAGTCGGCGACGAAGGCGTGGCCGCTCTCGGGATCGACCGCGACGCCGCGTGGGATGTTGCACTGGCCGGCTCCGGCGAGGCCGGCCCCTCCGTCGCAGAACTGCCGCAGCAGCGGCGGCGCCGCGCTTGCGCCCGCGGGGGCGACCGCCGACAGGGCGAAGGCGACGAGCGCGAGCGCCACGATCCCGGCGCGGCTGCGGCGGACGGACGGCTCTGGTGCTCTGGTCATCGCCAACTCCTTCGATGGCGGGGACGTCGTCGTGTCGGTGTGTCGGTGTCGTGTGGTGAACATCGATCTGTGGGCCGGTAGGTCGGGGCTCGGCCCGGGCGCACGGGGCCCGGGCCGAGTTGCTTGCCGATGGGGGTGCCGACGGCGCCGCATCCGTTGCTCAGCCGGTCACCGCGAAGGTGCCCTTCACCGTCTTTTCGGTTTCGCTGAGCAGGTAGATGAAAACGGTGGCACCGGCGGTCGAGGCGCCTCCGGTCGCTTCCCCCGACGGGGCGACATTGAAACTGAACGGAGCCTCTGCTCCTTCAACTTCGCCTATGTAGACGCAGAGGAAACCGGAGTCGGCCTCGGGGTTGGCCGCGCTGGGTGCTTCACCGGCGCCGTCGTCGCACTCAGGCGGCGGTGATCCCCCTTCTCCGATCGTCTTGACGTTCGATCCGGCCAACGGTTGGGCAAGCGGGATCGCGAATGAGAGCGGCGCCAGTCCCGAGCCTTCGCCGTTGGCGATAAAGCTCCAAGAGCCGGTCTCGGTGGCGTCGACGGGCAGCGTGCCGCCGGCGGTCCAGGGGTCGCCTTCGTCGCCCTTGTCGCCCTGCGGGCCCGGGTCGCCCTGCGGGCCCGGGTCGCCCTGCGGGCCCTGATCGCCGTCGTCGCCCTGCGGGCCCTGAGAGCCGTTGGAGCCGTTCTGGCCGTCGTTGCCGTTGGTGCCTGCCGGGCCCTGCGGCCCGGCAGGGCCGGGGTTGGAGTTGGCGAACTTCTTCGCTTCCTGCTTGGCAATATTCTTAACCTGATTCTTCTGCCTGCCGTTGAGGCCCGCGTTGTTCTTCTTCTTGTTCTTCTTGGCGCGCTTGTTGTTGCGCTTGCCGGAGTCGGTGGCCAGGTCGGCGGCGATCGCGCCGCCGGCGAGCGAGGCCACGAGGGCGACGATCGCCACGATCAGGCCGGCTTTGCCGAACGGTTCACGGAATTTTTGGTACATGGTTTGTTACCTCTCCTTTTGGGGCCGTCGCCGTCCGATCTGACGATTGAGACCCGCGCCTGCGGCTGCAAACCTGCGCCTGACTACGTCCTCGGTCGACCCCATAGCGCTGCTATGAGCCCTCCCTGCGTCCTTGCCAGGCTTGGTTTTCGCGCGCAGTGCGTGCGCCTCAATCGTCAGATCGAACGTCTCCGACCTTTGATTCGTGGATGAGTGACGAGGGGTATGCGGTTGGTCCAAGCTGTCCCCTCCTTCTTGGCTTGCGTGTGCTCGGTATGTGTGGTTCGGGAGGTTGGTGGCGGAACTCGCGGCGTCGGCGGGGGTCGAGACGACAGGCGTCGGAGTCGTGCCGCCTTCGCGGCGGGTGCCGGGCGTGGCGGTGGCCGAGCGCATGTCGGCGATCCGAGCGGCGTCGCTTGCTCGACGCGCGGCGGCCGGGAGCGAAGCGGCCTCTCGCCCGGAGGGGAGGCTGGTGAGCGGACGGTCGCCGGGTGAGGTGGGCGTGAGACGCGAAGGCCGTGGCGAGCGCCCGGGAGCGAAGGCGGGGTGCGGGGCGGCTGAAAGAGCGGGTACGTCTGCGAGGCAGGTTTGCGCCTGGCCCGCAGACGTGGGGCGATTGTGCGCCGCGGTTGCCGTCAACCCGCGAGGGGTCGCTGCGCGTCGGCGCGAGCTCGTCGCGCCGACGACTGCACCGCGGCTAAGCGGGTGCGAGGTGGAGCGGCGGCGAGCGGCCCGGGGCTGACCCTCGACCGGGACAAGCTCGCCGGAGGGACCGGGCCGCTCGCGCCGTTGCGTGTCGGAGACCGCCTCGAACAGGGGGGTGAGGCGACTCCATGGCGCCGGTCGCCAGGGAAAGCTCGCGGCTGCCGGTTGAGGAAGGTCGGTGGCGCATGCGGCGGCGAGCGCGGTGCTCGGCTGCTTTGCGTGGTTGTCCCGGATCACTGCGATACCTCTCCCTTGGCTCTGAGCCGTTCCCGCGGCTCGGTCCCTGCGTTTCCTCTGGTGCTGCGGTGCTTCCCTGCCCGTCCTGGGTCAACTGCAATTCCAAAGACGGTGTGCCGAAACTGTAAACAGAGACCTTTTTAATGTCAAGAGGTGCGTTTTTGAAAGAAAGACTCGTGTCTTCGGACACGCGAGCACACGGCAGCGTTCCGCCTTGGCATGCGGCTTTCAGCGGGAACGCGGCGGGTATGCCGCGTCTATCGAGGGAGCCGGATCAGCCCCGGTCGGGGCGATCCGGGTAGATCTCGTCGATCGTGACGAGGGCCCGATAGGGCGGCGATGCGCCGCCTCCGGGGGCGGCTTCAGGCGCTTCGCCATCGCCTGCGAGCGCGGCTTCGATCGCCTCGCCGCCGCCCGCGAGGCGATCGACGACGGCGATCACGGAGACGGGCTCGAGGCCCTGCTCCCTGATCTTCTCGATCGCCTTCACGGTCGAGCCGCCGGTGGTGACGGTGTCCTCGACGACGAGCACCCTGTCGCCCTCGCCGACCGGCCCCTCGACCCAGCGCTGCAGGCCGTGCTGCTTGCGCTCGCCGCGGACGAAGAAGCCGACCAGGCCCTCCCCCGCCGGGACGGCGAGTGCGGCGCAGCTGGGCGGGATCGCCGCCGTCGCCGGGCCGCCGACGGCGACGGCGCCGGCCTCGACCGCGGCGGCGGCGATCAGCTCGCCGGCCGCGCGGAACCCGGCCGGCCGCAGCAGCGCCCGCCGCGCGTCGACGTAGTACTGCGCCGTGGCCCCGCTCGCCAGCGTCACCTCGCCGAGGATCAGCGAGTGCTCGCGCAGCTCGGCGAGCAGGGTCCGCTTGGCGGCGTCGAGGTCGGACATTGCGGGAATCCTATGGCGAAAGTGTCATAAATGTGCCAAAAGAGCGTCGAAACAAAAAAACTTCGGTGGCATGGCTTGAATTCACCGAAATGGCGGCTACGGTCGAGACAGCGGAGGGTGGAGCCGTGAGGTGCGGCAACCGGCCGACAACCGGGAGTCCGGGCCAACTACCTGGATAGGGTTCGAGTCCCTCGCCCTCCGCCAGATGTTGCGATACCGCGAAGGTGGAGTCGAGGTGCAAATGTCATACGGCCTGCGGGTGGTCCCCGCCAAACGGCTCCCCTTCGCGGCTTGGTAGACTCGGTATTAGTTGTCGGCCGGTTGAGGGTGGTTCCCTCTTCACCAAGGCCCGCCCCCGGCGGGCCTTTTCCTTGCTCAGAAGACGAAGATGTCTTCGCCGTACTGGATCCGGTTGTAGATCTCCGGCTGGTCGGCGATGAAGGTGCGCAGGCAGCCGTGGCTGGCCGGGTAGTTGGGCACCGACTCGTAGCCGTGGATCGCGTAGCCGCCGTGGAAGTACCAGGAGTAGTACATGCCGAGGTTGTTGTAGCCGGGTTCGGTGCGTTGGAAGGTGTAGTGGCCGGTCACCGTCGGCGTCGCGGCCGTGCCCGAGGAGGTCGGGTAGATCGCGTAGGGCTTCTTGCCCTTGGCGAAGACGAGCACCTGCTTGCCGAGCGGCGCCTCGACGTGGCGGCCGGCGCCGGGATGGCGCACACGGTAGCCGCCGCGGCCGGCGAAGGCGCGCTTGACCAGGCCCTTTCCGGCGCGGAAGCTGCGCGTCATCCCGTTGACTTTGCGGTAGGCGAGCACGCCGCGGGCGGTCTTGCCGCCGAAGCAGCGGCCGCTGTTGGCGACGTAGCCCATCTTGCGCATCGCCTTCTTGAAGCCGACGACGACGTCGCCGCACTTGCCCTGGCGCAGCGCGGGGAAGCGGACCTTCCAGCTCTTGCGCACGGTGCCGTCGCCGCCGAGCGCCGCGGTCGCCTTGTGCTTGGCGCTGACCGCGTACTTGCCCGCCTTGCGGATGCGGATCCTGGCCCGGAAGACGCCCTGGTCGCCCTTGCCCTTGCGAACCTTCGCCTGCTTGCGCTGGAACCGCTTGCCGTTGCGGTAGAAGCTGACCTCGACCCGCTGCCCGGCGACGAACGGCTTCACCGTTCCGACGGCCGGCACAACGCTGTAGATCCGCGCCTTGCCGCCGCTGAGCTTGCCGATATGGGTGATCTTCACCGTCGCGGCGGGCGGCGCCTGCGACTGCGACGGCTTCCCGGCGGCGCCACCGCCCTTGGCCGACGCGGCGCTCGCCAGGGCGGGAAGCGCTAGCACAGCGGCGGCGGTGACGAGCGGAATGGCGAGCCGGACCTTCACCGCCGGAATGCTACTGGCCGATCAGGGCGACGGAGTTGTTCAGCATGTGCAGGACGATTCCCGGCACGATCGAGCCGGTCTTCTCGTAGAGCAGGCAGAGGATGAAGCCGAAGGCCATCAGCGGCGGCACGGCGCTGATCCCGGTCAGCGCGTGCAGGGCGCCGAAGACCAGGGCGGCGATCGCGGCGGCGATCCAGCGCGGATAGCGGTTGCGCAGGCCGCCGAAGAGCATGCCGCGGAAGCAGAGCTCCTCGCTGATCGACGCCGCGATCGCGATCAGCAGGATCTGCACCGGCAACGCCCCGAAGCCCTCGGCGATGTCCTCCTGTTCGGGCACGCCGAAGATCCCCGCGTAGACGATCGCGAAGAGCAGGTAGGCGCCGATCGCCGCCGCGCTCCACTTCAGCGCCGCGCCCACCCGGAAGCCGCGCACCCCCAGCCGCGCCAGCATCTCCCCCAGCGTCCTCGCTCCCCAGCGCGCCGCCAGCGCCAGCGGCACCAGCAGAAACGCCAGCGCCGTCGCCAGCTGCACAGCCACATTGGCCCCCGTGCTCAGATCCCCATCCGCCGGCGGGCTGTCGACGAGGATCACCGGGATGCCGAGCAGGATTCCCACACCCAGCGCAAGCACCACCCCCAGGACGGCGGCGCCGGCGCCCCAGTTCGCGTAGGGAAAGGTCCTGGACGCCTCGGGCGCGGGTAGCGTTGCCTCCATGACGCCGCCAGTCTCCCAGGTATCGCGGTCCCGAAAGACCCGCCTGCGCTTCCTCCGCCGGCTGCTGGTGCTCACCCTCTTCCTCGTCGCAGCCGGGATCGCGATCGGCCAGTTCACCGAACTGGAGCGGCTGGCGACGACGATCCTCGCCTCGACCGCGGTCCTGGCCGCGATCGTCGGCTTCGCCTCCCAGCACACGATCGCCAACGTCGTCGCCGGCGTGATGCTCGCGATCTCCCAGCCCTTCCGGATCGGCGACCGGATCAGCTTCGAAGAAGTCGAAGGGCGGGTCGTCGACATCACGCTCTCCTACACCTACGTCAGCCCCGGCGACGGCACCTCAGTCGTGATCCCCAACCAGATGCTGGTCGAGGGGATCGTGCACAACCTCTCCACCGCCGACACCGAAGCCTGAGCGTCCAGGCCGGCCCAGCCGCCCGGATACCCTTTTTGCGATGACGCAGCGCAGTCGCCGACGTCAGCGCCACCGAGGGGGCGCCCGCAGCAAGCTCCTCTTCGTCGCCCTCGGCGCCCTCGCCCTGCTGGTCGCCGCCGGCGTCGGCGTCACCTCCTGGGTGCTCGACGTCGCCGCCGACGCCCCCTCGCTCGCCTCCTGCCGGCCGATCGAGAAGGGCGGCAACTCGGTCCTCTACGCCGGCGACGGCAGCCGCCTCGGCATCGTCGAGTCCGACGAGGCGCGCACCCCGGTCTCTATAAAGCGCATCCCCGGCCGGGTACGGCAGGCGACGGTCGCGATCGAGGACGAGCGCTTCTTCGAGCACGGCGGGATCGACCCCGAGGGCATCGCCCGCGCGGCGCTGAAGAACCTCGAAGCCGGCGAGACCGTCGAGGGCGGCTCGACGATCACCCAGCAGCTGGTGCGCAACCTCTGCATCTCCAACCCGACCCGCGACCTCGAGCGCAAGATCGTCGAGGCCAAGCTGGCGATCGAGTACGCCAAGCGCCACAGCAAGCGCGAAGTCCTCGGCCAGTACCTCAACACCGCCTCCTACGGGACGATCGAGGGCAGCACCGCGATCGGCGTCCAGGCCGCCTCGAAGATCTACTTCTCGCGGCCGGTCTGGAAGCTGAAGCTGCGCCAGGCGGCGCTGCTCGCCGGCCTGCCGCAGGCGCCGACCACCTACAACCCCGTGCTCAATCCCGAAGGCGCCCGGGCGCGCCGCAACTCGGTGCTCAGGCAGATGGCGCGGCTCGGCTACATCTCGCGTCGCCAGGCGCGCCGGGCGCAGGCGCTCGGCCTCGGGCTGGACCTCGATCGCGGCTACTTCGCCAAGCGCCAGCCCTACTTCTTCGACTACGTCGAGGACAAGCTGATCGAGGCCTACGGGGTCAACACCGTGCGCAAAGGCGGGCTCGAGGTCTACACCACGGTCGACCCGCGCCTGCAGGAGGTCGGCCTGGAAGGGATGCGCTCCGCCCTGCCCTACTCCGAAGACCCGGCCTCGGCGCTGGTCTCGATCGACCCCCGCGACGGCTACATCAAGGCGATGGTCTCCAGCACCGACTACGACGACAGCAAGTTCAACCTCGCCGCCCAGGGCCATCGCCAGCCCGGCTCCACCTTCAAGACCTTCGTCTTGACGACCGCGATCAAGCAGGGGATCGACCCCTACTCGACCTACTACACCTCCAAGCCCCTCGACCTCGACCTCGAGCAGTGGGGACACTGGGAGGTGAGCACCGCCGACGAGGGCTACCAGGGGACGATCAACCTGCAGCAGGCGACGGTCGCCTCCGACAACACCGTCTTCGCCCAGCTCGACCTCGACGTCGGCCCGCGCGCGGTCAAGGCGACGGCGAAGTCGATGGGGATCGAATCCGAGCTCGACGGGATCCCGGCCGAGGGGATCGGCGGCCTGCGGATCGGCGTCTCGCCGCTGGAGCTGGCCAACGCCTACGCGACGCTCGCCGCCGGCGGCATCCGCCGCAACCCGATCGCGATCCGCCGGGTCGAGTTTTCCGGCGGCCGCGTCGACAAGCCCGAGCATGCGGACCCGCGCCGGGTCGTGACGGAAGCCGCCTCCTACGAGGTCTGGCGCCTGCTGCACGACAACATCACCGAAGGGACCGGGACCGCGGCCTACACCGGCTGCCCCGGCCAGGGCGGCAAGACCGGCACGACGGACAACTACACCGACGCCTGGTTCGCCGGCATCCAGCCCAACCTGGCGACCGCGGTCTGGGTCGGCTACCCGGAGTCCAACGAGATCGAAATGACCAGCGTGCACGGCTCGACCGTGTTCGGCGGCACCTTCCCGGCCGAGATCTGGCACTCGCTCTACACCAACGCCGAAGTCCCCTGCGAGGAGGTCGAGCAGCCGGCCCAGCAGATCAGCTGGGCGCCCTTCTTCGGCACCTACACCGCCTCGGGCCCCGATGACGACGGCAGCAGCCGAAGCGGCGACGGCTTCGAAGCGGAGGAGGGCGAAAGCCGCGAGGAACGCCTCGGCAAGGAAGCGACCGGCGGCTACGACCCCGACGCCTACGCCCCGGGCGCCGGGCAGGAACCGACCCCGGTTCCCGATCCGCCCTCGAATGGCGGCGGCCAGGGCGTCGGCGGCGGCGCGGCCGCAGGTTGAGCTCGACGAAGCTGCTGATCGTCGCCGTGGTCGCGGGATTCGCCGCGGCGCCGGTTCTCCTCTCGCACGACGTCTACAGCTACGTCGACTACGCGCGGCTGGGCGTTCTGCACGGCCTCGATCCCTACCTCTACCCCCCGGCAGCCGAACCCTTCGATCCCGCCTACGCCCGGGTCACCTGGATCGACGCGACCAGCGTCTACGGCCCGCTGTTCACCCTCGCCACCTACCCGCTCGCCTGGCTGCCGGTCGCCGCCGCGGTGGCGGCGCTGAAGGCGACGGCTGCGCTCGCCGTCATCGGCATCGCCGCGCTCGTCTACCGCGTCGCCCCCTCCCGCGGCGTCTCCCCCCTCCCGGCCGCGGCCTTCGTAGCGCTCAACCCGCTCGTCCTGATCCACGTAGTCGGCGGCGCTCACAACGACGGCCTCGCGATACTCGCCGCGACGGTCGGCGTGGCCGCGATGCTGAGCGCCCGCGAGGCCCCCGCCGGCGCCGCCTTCGTCGCCGCCCTCGCGATCAAGGGCCCAGCCGCCCTCGCAGCCCCGTTCGCGTTTCTGGACGCGGCGCGTATCCCCTCGGGGTCGCCGGTGCGACTACTCATCGGTGCCCTGGCCACCGCCGCAGCGGTCGGCCTCGCCGCCTACGCCGCCTTCGGCTGGAGCTGGCTCGACGCGCTCGGGCTCGCCGGCGAGAACCAGGGCCGCACGAGCCACATGAGCGTCCCGGTCACCGTCGCCCGCCTCACCGGCCTCGACCCCACCGCCGTCCGCGCCACGGCGCTCGCCCTCTTCGCCCTCGCCTTCCTCTACCTCCTGCTCAGAACCTGGCAGGGCATGGACTGGCTCCGCGCCTCCGCCTGGGCCTCCTTCGCCCTCCTCCTCGCCACCGCCTGGCTGCTCCCCTGGTACCTGATCTGGACCCTCCCCCTGGTAGCCCTCTCCAGAGACCGCCCCCTCCAACTCCTGACCCTGGCGCTGACGGCGTTCCAGCTCCCCGCACGGATGCCGCTCTAAAGAATCTCCGGTGCGCCCACCTTCGGCTCACCCTCCCGCGCCCCCGCCGCTTCCTCCTCCGGCGACGGATGGATGACGCCGGTATGCACCGACCAACCCTTGCGCCTGCCGATCGCCGTGACCAGGGCCACGAAGACGACCTCGACCACGGTCATCACGCCGCGCACGGCGATCGCGATCAGCGAGCCGAGCGCGAAGCTGCCGCCGGGCACGGCGCCCTTGACCGCCCAGGCGAAGGCCGCGTCGCGGATGCCGAGCCCGGCCGGGGCGACGAGGGTGACCAGGGCGGCGACGTAGCCGACCGCCTGCGCCGAGCCCACGGTGAGGATCTCGCTCGGCGGAACGCTGGTCACCGAGCGGGCGACGCTGTAGATGCCGACCGAGACCACACACCAGACGAGCATGTAGTAGGCGATCAGGGTGAGCACGCCGCGCAGCGGGATCACCGCCGGCAGCGGTTCGCGGCCGAATGCGCGCAGGGCACGGTTCGCGAGCGGGCCGAAGACGCGCGGCTGCAGGATCGCGATCGCCAGCGGCAGGACCAGCAGCACCGCCCAGCGCAGCGGCTGGCCCTCGAGGTCGGGGTGGCTGATCAGGAAGTAGGCGGCGAAGGCGATCCCCGCCGTGGCCGAGATCGCCTGCTCGTAGGCGATGCTGGCCACGGTCAGCCGGCGCGGCACGCCCGCCCGCTCGGAGAGGATGACGCGCCCCAGCACATAGAGGACGCTGCCGGGCACATAGCGCGCCAGCAGCGGCTGCCCCCAGGCGACCTGCGCCCGGCCGACGCCGATCGGGTGGTCGAGGAAGCGCAGGATCAGGTCCCAGCCGAGCGCGCTGAGCACGTAGAAGGCGGTCAGCCCGACGACCGCGGGGACCAGCCAGAAGAGGTGGAAGTGGACGCCCTGGTCCTGGATCTCGGCCCACTGGTTGACGACCGTGAGCACGAGGAAGCCGAAGACGACGATCGCGATGCCGAGCTGGATCGCGAGACGGACGCGCTTGCTGCGCGGCGGGCGGCTGCCGACTTTCGCGGCGGCTTGGCCGATCCGGTGTAGGAGGGGTCGTTCCTCTGCCACGTCTGCCGCACCTTAGTGAGGTCGGGGGCTGCCACCCGGCTGCCCGCCGGGGGAGAATGGATGCATGGGCGAGTTCGAGCTGATCGAGCGAATCAGGCAGAGGCTGCCTCGGGCCGGTCCGCGAGTCCGGCTCGGCAGCGGCGACGATGCGGCGATCTCCGTGCCCGGCGGGGCCACGGCGACCTCGGTCGACGCGCTCCTCGACGGCATCCACTTCCGCCGCGAGTGGAGCAGCCCGGCGCAGATCGGCGCCAAGGCCCTCGCAGCCTCCCTTTCCGACCTGGCGGCCATGGGCGCCGAGCCGGGCGAGGCCTATGTCGTCCTCGGTGTCCCCCCCGACCTCGACGAGGACGGCTGCATCGAGCTGCTCGACGGGATGACCGCCCTGGCGGAAGCCACCGGCACGGCGCTCGCCGGCGGCGACGTCACGCGTGCCCCGGTGCTGACCCTGGCGGTAACCGTCGTCGGCCACGCCGCCGACCCGGACGACTTCGTCACCCGCGCCGGCGCCCGCCCCGGCGACATCCTCGTCGTCACCGGCGAGCTCGGCGGCGCCGCGGCGGGCCTGCTCCTGCTTGAGCAACAGGCCACGAGAGACGTGCCGGTGGAGAGAGGTCCATATGGACACCGCAGCACCGGCACGTCCCTCGTGGGGCGGCAGCTGGAGCCGCGGGCGCGGCTGGCGGCAGGGCAGGCGCTGGCGGCGGCCGGGGCGACGGCGATGATCGATCTCAGCGACGGGCTCGGCGGCGACGCCGGGCACCTCGCCGCGGCGAGCGGCGCCGGCCGGTGCATCGCGGCGGCGGCGCTGCCGATCGAGACGGGCGTCGCCGCGGTGGCCGAGGCGGCGGGTCGCGACCCGCTCTCCCTCGCAACCGCCGGCGGCGAAGACTACGAGCTGCTCGCCTCGCTGCCGGCCGGCCGCTTCGAGGCTGCGGCCGCCGCGGTCGAGAAAACGGGCGAAACGCAGCTGAGCCAGATCGGCGCGGTCGTCGCCGGCGAGGGGGTCGAGATCAGGCTGCCTGACGGCGGTCTTCTGCCCCCGTCGGGCTTCGATCAGCTGAGCTGAGCGCGGACCCGACGAGCAGCTCGCGGACGCTGCGGCGGCGCAGCATCGCGCGCGCCACCAGCTCCGGCTCGGGCCGGTAGTTGCCCTTCTCGATCAGGCCTTTCAGCTGTTGCCGTTGCATTCTGTGCCTTCTATCGGCCGGGTCCCCCGGACCCTTAGTAGTTGGTACTCGCACATATGTCCAAGTATGCGCACGGGTACCGCCCCGCCGAGCGAATGAGACCGCACAGATACTCTTTCCGTATGCCGAACGGGTCTACGCGGATACTGCTTGTCGACGACGAGCAGTCGGTCCAGACCCTGCTCAGCTATCCGCTGCGCAAGGACGGCTACCACGTGACCTCGGCGCTCGACGGGCGCGAGGCGCTGGAACGCTTCGAGGAGGCGCGCTTCGACCTCGTCGTGCTCGACCTGATGCTGCCCAAGCTCGACGGCGTCGAAGTCTGCCGACAGCTGCGCCGCAGCAGCCAGGTGCCGATCATCATGCTGACCGCAAAGGGCAGCGAGACCGACAAGGTCGCCGGGCTCGAGGTCGGCGCCGACGACTACATCACCAAGCCGTTCTCGATGCGCGAGTTCCGCAGCCGCGTCAAGGCGGCGCTGCGCCGCTCGCGCATGGCGGCCGACCCACCGGACGAGGAGCCGATCGAGCACGGCGCCCTGCGCATCGACCCGGCCCGCCGGCTGGTCACCCTGAGCGACGGGGAGGTCTCCGCGACCTACGTCGAGTTCGAGATCCTCAGCGCACTGGCGCGCTCGCCCGGCAAGGTGCTGAGCCGTGAGACGCTGCTCGAGCACGTCTGGGGCGACTCCGACTACCGCGATCCGCGCACGGTCGACGTCCACATCCGCCACCTGCGCGAAAAGATCGAGGCCGACCCCAAACAGCCCGAGTACCTGTTCACGGTGCGCGGCGTCGGCTACCGCTTCCGCGAATGAAGCGACTCCGCCTCACCCCGCTGGGCAACCGGATCACGACCACGGCGGTGGCGATCGCGGCGGGGACGGCGGTTGCGATCTACGTCTGGGTCGTCGCGGTCGAGGGGCACTCCGAGGCGGCGGGGCCGATCGTGCTCGGCGGCCTGATCGCGCTGCTGATCGCGCTCGGCCACGGCTACTACTGGGCGCAGCTCGTCACCCGGCGGGTGCAGCGGATCGAGGACGCGGCGCGCAAGGTGGCCGACGGCGACTTCGCCACCCGTATCCCGGTCGACTCCTCCGGTCAGCTCGGCCAGCTCGCCCGCACCTTCAACGAGATGCAGCGGCGCCTGGCCGAGCTCGACAGCGCCCGCAAGCAGTTCATCGCCAACGCCTCGCACGAGCTGCGCACGCCGATCTTCAGCCTCGGTGGCTTCGTCGAGCTGCTCGACGAAGAGGATCCGAGCCCCGAGGAGCGAGCCGAGTTCGTACGCACGATGCGCCGCCAGATCGAGCGCCTGACCAAGCTCACCGCCGACCTGCTCAACCTCTCCCAACTCGACGCCGGCGGGATCGTGATGGCGCTGCGCAGCGTCGACCTCAGCCCGCTCGCCCGCGACGTGGTGCGCGAGTTCAGCGCCCGCGCCGAACTGCGCGACTCGCGCCTCGAGCTGCGCACGCCGGACCGGCCGGTGATCGCCGTCGCCGACCCCGAGAGGGTGCGGCAGATCATCCGTATCCTGCTCGACAACGCCCTCACCCACACCCCGGAGGGCACCAGCGTCACCGTGACCATCTATTCCGCCGACCAACGCGCAGAGCTGACCGTCTCCGACGACGGTACCGGCATCCCCCAGCGGGTGCAGAAGCGCATCTTCGAGCGCTTCTTCACGGCCGACTCCGCCGGCGGCTCCGGCCTCGGCCTGGCGATCGCCCGCGAGCTCGTCCAGCGCATGGACGGCGGCATCGCGATCTCCTCCAGCCGTCGCTTCACCGCCTTTACGCTCGACCTGCCGCTAGCCCCTCCGGGCACGCCGGCTCCGGCCCTCGCCGACCCGGCCAGGGCGCCGGCGTGAGGCCCGCGGCGATCGGGCTGTTCGCGCTGGCCCTGCTCGCCGGCTGCGGCGGCGGGAGCGGCGGCTCCGAAGGCACCGGGGGGGCGGCGAAGACCACGACCCAGGTCGTCGTGCAGGCAGCGGACGGCGGCTTCGACGCGGCCGCGGTCTACCGCGAGGCATCGCCCGGCGTGGTCACGATCCGCTCGATCTTCGACCAGGGGGCCGCCGAAGGCTCCGGCTTCGTGCTCGACACCGAGGGCAGGATCGTCACCAACGCCCACGTGGTCACCGACGAAGGTCAGGGCCGCAAGGAGGCCAAAGCGGTCTACGTCGAGTTCCCCGACCGCAACGTCGTGCCGGCCGAGATAGCCGGCTTCGACCCCTTCGCCGACATCGCCCTGCTCGAGGTCGAGCCCGACGGCTTCGAGCTCGAGCCGCTGGAGCTCGGCGACGACGCCGAGCTCGTCGTCGGCCAGCCGGTGGCGGCGATCGGCAGCCCCTTCGGCGAGCAACAGTCGCTCTCGGTCGGGATCGTCTCGGCGACCGACCGCTCGGTCGGCTCGCTGACCCAGTTCCAGATCGAGGGCGCGGTGCAGACCGACGCCTCGATCAATCCCGGCAACTCGGGCGGGCCGCTGCTCGACGCCGCCGCGCGGGTGATCGGCATCAACCAGCAGATCGAGACCAACTCCGGCGCCAACGACGGCGTCGGCTTCGCCGT
>DASTVL010000321.1:0-8315 GCA_035759115.1 Solirubrobacterales bacterium
CGGGGAGGACGATGCCGCTCGCGGTCGTCTCCTCCTCCTCGATCGGCTTGACGATCAGCCGGTCCCCGAGGGGCTTCAGCTTCATCCGTGAACCTCCGTTGTGGGTGGTGGTGTACTGGTCAAAGTCGTGAAAATCGCGCCGCGGAGCCGTTTTCGCGGTCTCCGGGCCTTGGCACTCTACACGTGTGAGTGCCAAGGGTTGTAAAGATAGCGCTACGGCTCAGCCGCTTGCAAGCAGCCGGCAACCGAGCAGACGGGCGATCCCCTCGCCGCCGCGCGCCATCACCCAGTCGTGGTTCCACTCGAAGACCGGCCGCGCGACCGGGGCGAGCAGGTTCATCCAGGCCTTCGTCGTCGCCACGTCCCACTCGTAGAGCACCGCGGTGACGCCGTCGTCCTCGTAGAGGCGCCAGCGGCCGACGCCGCTGAGCTCGCCCACCGCGCGGCCCTCCATCAGGTGCGGGCGCTCGACCCGGGTCGTGGTCACCTCGAAGCGCACGCGGTAGGGCAGCAGGCTGCGCCAGGCCATGCGCGAGACCGCGCCGACGCGGTCGCCGTCGCCGGGGCGCACTTCGTCGGCAAGCTCCACCCCGCGCCACCACTCGGGCCAGCGCTCCTGCGCGTAGATCGCCTCCCAGACGGGCTCACGAGGAGAGTCCAGCAACCACGTCGTGAGAAAGGAGTAGTCGGCCACCGGGTTGATGCGAGCGCCGCGCTCAGTTGTGGTGCGGCGTCTCCCCGTTTCCGAAGTGCGCCCCCGGCGGCTCGACGATCTGCGAGAAGCGGATCACGGTGACGATGTCGTCGGGCCCGACCGTGCGGCCGTAGATCTGTTCGAGGAATTTGACCTCGTCCTCGAGCCGGCGGAACTCGGGATTGTCGTGCTCGATGTCGCGCGGCGAGAGGTCGGCGACCTTCTTCACCTCGACGTCGTCGATCACGGCGGCGAAGATTTTCTCCCGCGGGCTGTGGCGGAAGCCGACCGTGATCCAGACCACCTGGCCGCGTTCGTACTTGCTCGTCTTGTCGCCGAGCCGGATCGTCGCCGTCTTGCGACCGCGCTTGAGCTGGTCGACGAAAACGGTCGAGTAGAAGTTGAGGACGTAGATCCCGCCGCGCATCGGCAGCGAGGGTATCCGAACCCGGCGACAAACAGGCGCGGGGAGAAACTGGACGTTTGTACGGTGCGGGGGGTGTGGCGGCGGCGTAGGCGGGTCGATGGAGGGGGTGATGCCATCTGTCCTCACCCACCCCACCCGTGTCCTCGCCGCTGTCCTTGCCGGCGCCGTTGCACTGCTCCTGCTCGCCACTGCCGGCCAGGCATCGGCGGCCTCCTGCGGCGGCAAGCGCGCGACGATCGTCGGCACGCCCGGCAACGACGTCATCGTCGGCAAGAAGGCCAGCGACGTGATCTACGGCGGCGGTGGCGACGACAAGATCCTCGGCGGGCCGAACGGCAACGACACGATCTGCGGCGGGCCCGGCGATGACCGGATAATCGGCGGCAGCGGCAACGACGCCCTCTACGGCGGGCCCGGCGACGACGTGCTGCTCGGCGACACCGGCGGCGACGGGCTCTTCGGCGGGCCCGGTGACGACGCACTGTTCGGCGCCAAGGGCCCCGATCGCGCGATCGGCGGCAGCGGCGACGACAACCTGCTCGGCGGCAAGGGCCCCGACAGCCTGCAAGGAGGCGACGGCGACGACACGATCTACGCCGGCAAGGCGACCGACCGCGAGATCTCCGGCGGCGCAGGCGACGACCGCCTCTACGGCGGGCGCGGCAACGACCCGATTGACGGTGGGCCGGGCGACGACCTGGTCGACGGCGGGCTCGGCGACGACATCCTCAACGGCAACGGCGGCAGCGACCGGATCTACGGCAGCCACGGCCGCGACGACATCTCCGGCGGCGCGGGCGACGAAGACATCCTCCGCGGCGACATCGGCTTCGACAAGCTCGACGGCGGCCCCGGCGCCCGCGATATCGCCTCCTTCGCCACCGCCTCGGAGTCGGTCGACGTCGACCTCGCCGGCGGCTCGGCCTACGGCGACGGCCGCGACCGGATCTCCAGCGAGACCGAGGACGTCGTCGGCTCCGCCTACAACGACACGCTGATGGGCGACGGCGGCGCCAACCGGCTCGACGGCGGCGCCGGCTACGACGAGCTCGACGGCCGCGCCGGCGCCGACCTCCTCTACGGCGGCCCGGACGGGGCCAACTGCGACAACGCCGCCCAGAGCGAGGCCTGCGAGCGGCTCGGCGCCGGGGTGCCCGGGCCGACGGTCGCCAGCGTGCGCAGCATCGACGGCAGCGGCGGGCTCAGCGTCCACGGCGGCGGCGCCGACGACGCGGTGACGGTCTCCTTCCAGGGCGGCAGCTTCATCGTCGCCAACGGCGGCAGTCCCTTCCCGGCCGAGAACGTGCAGGGCTGCGTGCCGAGCAACGGCGGCGCGATCTGCCCGACGGCCGGCGTGCAGACGATCCTGATCGATGTCGACGGCGGCAACGACTCCGTCGCGGTAGACGGCAGCCTGCCCCGCCAGATCGAAGTGCGGATCGACGGCGGCCCCGGCGCCGACAAGCTCGGCGGCGGCCCCGGCAACGACGTGATCGAGGCCGGTGACGACAACGCCCCCGACCTGCTCGAAGGCAACGCCGGCGACGACGCCCTGATCGGCGCACGCACCGACCTCCACGTCCCCTACAACAGCGGCAAGAGCACGCTGATCGGCGGACCCGGCAACGACGTGCTGGTCGGTGGCGACCCCTGCGACGGCGACTTCTTCGACGGCGGCCCGGGCAACGACAACGCCAACTTCTTCCGCTTCACCCCCGGCGTCTACGCCGAGATCGGCGGCCCGGTGCGGCGCGCCGGCAGCCCCTGCACCCCCGGCCACGTCGACAGCTCGGTCGAGGCGCTCGAGGGCACGCCCGGCCCCGACGTGCTGGTCGGCAACCACCGCGGCAACGCGCTGATCGGCAAGGGCGGCAACGACGTCCTGCGCGCCCGCGGCGGCAACGGCAACCGGCTCGTCGGCGGCGGCGGCAAGGACCGTCTGGTCGGCCGCCACAAGCGCAACTCCCTGCGCCAGTAGACGTCACTCACTCGGGGGCGTAGCCCTCCTCGCCGATCAGGGGAACGAAGCGGCAGGGACCGATCTCCTCGCGCCGCAGCTCGTCGCCGTGGCGATGGAAGAGGGTGAGCAGATCGACGCCGTCGGCAGCGAGCGGGACGACCAGGCGGCCGCCCTCGGCGAGCTGGCCGAGCAGCGCCCGCGGCGGCGCCGGCGCGGTCGCGTGCACGGCGATCGCCTCGAACAGGGCGCGCCCGGCCAGGCCGCGGCTGCCGTCGCCGACGAGCAGCTCGACGTTGCCGATCCCGAGCCCGGTGAGCGTGCGCCGCGCCTGCGCCGCCAGCGACTCGTGGCGCTCGACCCCGATCACCTCGGCGGCGAGCTGGGCGAGCACGGCCGCCGAGTAGCCGGAGCCGCTGCCGACCTCGAGCACCCGCTCCTCGCCGCGCAGCGCCAGCGCCTGGCAGATCGCGGCGACGATCCAGGGCGGGGAGATCGTCTGCTCGGCGCCGATCGGCAGCGCCGAGTCCGAGTAGGCGCGACGCTGCTGCGCCGCGGGCACGAAGCGCTCGCGCGGCACCGCCGCCATCGCCGCCAGCACCCGCTCGTCGCCGATCCCGCGCCGGCGCAGCTGCCGCTCGACCATCCGCGCCCGCAGGCGATCAAAGTCAGTCAACGGACATTCAGAAGATGTAGTTGCGGAGCTTCCCGGGGGCGAGAACCGTCACCCGGCCGCGGCCCGGGCGGACGATGCCGGCGCGCTCGAGGTCGGCGAGGAAGCGGCTGACGCTCTCGCGGGAGGTCCCCGCGAGCTGGGCCAGGTCGGACTGGTTCATGCGGATCGTGATCTCGCCGCCCTCGCCCGTGCGCGGCTCCTCTTCGGCGACGAGCTGCGAGAGCACGCCGGCGACGCGGCTGGGCACGGTCTGGAAGGACTGGCGCGAGATCCGCTCGTTGGCGGCGCGCAGGCGGCGCACCAGGGCGGCGACCAGCTTCACCGTGATCTCCGGATGGCGGGCGAGCAGCGACCGCACCTCGCCCGCCGGCAGCGCCAGCAGCTCGCCGTCGCCGAGCGCTTCGACGCTGGCCGAGCGCAGCTCGCCGTCGAGCATCGCCAGCTCGCCGAAGATGTCGCCGGGGCCGAGCGTCGCCAGCGTGATCGCCCGCCCGTCGGAGTGCTCGCGGGTGACCCGGAAGCTGCCCGAGCGGACGATGTAGCAGGCGTCGGAATGGTCGCCCTCGTGGAAGACCCGGGTCGCGCCGGGGAAGGAGCGCGGCACCGCGACCTGGGAGAAGCTCTCCAGCTCGCGCTGCTCGAGGTCGGAGAAGAGCGGCACGCTGCGCAGCAACTCGATCGGGCTCAGGCTCTCCTCCGACGCACTCACATACCGATTATCCCTGCTGGCGGTGGCGGCGCAGGGCCTTGCGCTTCTGTGCGGTCCGCTGGCGGCGCAGGGTGCGCAGGCGGCGCTGCTTCGCCCGGTTCCGGCGCAGAACGCGCAGATGGCGCTGCAGGCGCTGCTTGCGGTGCAGGCGCTGGCGCAGCTTGCGCTCGCGCAGCTCGGCCCGCGGACGGTTTGCGGTCCGGACCACGATCGGCGCGACCGCGGTGGCCGCGGCGGACGCCGGCGGCAGGCTCGGCTCCGGGGCGGGATCGGGCGCGGCGCCGACGCCGGTGAGAACCACCTGGCTGCCGCCGTCGCTTTCGCCGAAGAGGCTGAACGTCGCTTTCTTGACGCCTTCGCTGAGCGGCCGGAAGCGGACCTGCGCGGTGCAGGTCGCGGCAGGGGCGAGCAGGCGGTTGGTGCAGCTCTCGTCGAGCAGCTGGAAGCTGCCGACGGCGCCGCCGGAGATCACCGCAATGAACACACCGCCGGGCCAGTTGCCGGCGTTGACGACCTCGATCTCGCGGGTGACGCCCGCGCCGTCGACCTTGGCCGAGCCGAAGTCGACCGGGTTGGGGTCGGCGCTGAACCAGGGACTGGCGCCGGTGCCGCTGAGGCCGGCGTAGAAGTCGAAGCCGTTGACGCGTGCGCGCACCTGGGCTTCGTATTCGGCAAACGGTTCGCCGGGGTTGAAGTTGACTTCGAGCGAGCAGGATTCGCCGGGCTGGACGGGACCGCTCCAGCAGTTGCTGTTGCCGACCCAGAACGAGCCGGAGTCGGGGCCGCTGGTCTGCAGCGATTCGACCCAGACTTCTTCGGCGCCTTCGTTGCGCAGCTCGAAGCCGGCATGGGCGGTGTTGTAGACCGGCTGCAGACCGAACTCGTGGCTGCCGGGCTGGAAGCCGATCGTCGGTTCCACCGGCGCGGCAAGACCGGCGGCGGGGCGCACGAGCACCGTCGCGGCGACGGTGAGCAGGGCGGCAAAGAGGAAAACGGTAATGCGTGGGGACGTTTTGGACTTCTGTTTGAGAGCGAGCATGGACGGCTGATCGACGCCGGCCGGGGGCACGCTGAGCGTTGGGTGAGGAATTTCAACCGGCGGGTTCGGTGAGCGCTGCGACGTCGGCGCGATCGACCGGCCGGCCGCGGGCGAGCTTCATCCTGATCAGGTCGTCGAGACCGGCGACCCTGATGCGCAGGTCGTCGAGCGCGATCGTCAGCGCCCGCTCGCGCAGCTGGTCGTACGGCGCGGCGCCCGGCGCGTCGTGCAGCACGTCGATAGCGCCGTGCGGGGTCGCCAGCTGCCAGATCGTCGCCCGCGGCAGCATCGCGGCGTCGATCTCTGCTCCCTCGTGGCCGGGGTTGAGGACGCGGGCGCCGAGCGCGTTCAGCGCCGCGGCCAGACGCGCCAGGTTGGCCGGCTCCGGCTCGGGGATCAGGTCGACGTCGTTCGTCATCCGCGTGTTGCCGTGCGTCTGCGCCGCCATCCCGCCGACGAGCACGAACTCGACACCGTGCCGTGCCAGCTCGGCGAGGATCCGCTCGGCGTCGAGCGGTACGGGCTCGCGCTCAGGCGCCACGTGCTCGCCGCCCGGCGTCCGCCAGCCGCCCCGCCAGCCTGTTCCACGAGCCCGCCAGCTCGAGTCGTTCCGCCGGCGTCCGCTCCCTCATCGCCACCAGGTGAACGGGATCGTGGTGGGCTTCGAAGCGCTCCGACTCTATCCGCAGCGTCTCCCCCATCGCCGCGAGCAGGCGCTCGACCGTCTCGACAGTGGGCGAGACCTCACCCCGCTCGATGCGGCTGATCGCCGCCTGATCGGTGCCCGCGCGCAGCGCCAGGCTGCGCTGGCTGAGCCCGTGCCGCTTCCGTGTATTGCTGACTAGTGTCGATGCCTCAATAGGCATAATTATGTCATAAAAGGCATCGCTACGAGGCGGAGGCGGTGAGCTTGCGCGGGCCGCGGGCGAAGCCGGCGCTGAGCAGCGCCTCCTCGTGGCCGGAGCCGATCACCGGCTCGCCGTCGAGCTTCTCGATCCCCAGCTTGGGCAGGCGGCCGGCGGAGACGGCCTCGGTGAGCGCCGCCATCGCCGCCGCGAGGTCGTCCTCGCCGAGCTCGACCAGGCGCAGGATGCTGCGGCCGCCGCGCTCGACGTAGACCAGCGGCTCGCCGTCGCGCAGCAGCCCGTGGGCGCCGGGAGCCCGCGCCGGGCGGCGCCCCGACGGCGGTTTCGGCCAGGGCAGCGCGGCGCCGTAGGGGTTGGCCGGGTCGGTCGCCGCAAGGACCTGGAAGGAGCCGTCCGGTTCGGGCAGCGAGCGCAGCCGCTCGACCGCGCCGGGCAGCGCGAACTGGGCGCCGCCGAGCCCCTCGACGAAGTAGCCGCGGCGGGCGGTGCCGAGCAGCTCGAGGTTGCCGAGCTCGGCGTAGAGGGTCGAGAAGCCGCCGGGCACGCCCTCGGCGAGCACGGTCTCGCGGGTGACGATGCCGTAGCGCTCCAGCATCAGCTCGGCCTGGGCGCGCAGCTTCGCCCCCGGGCCGGGCGCCTCGGCGAAGAGCGGCGCGGTCAGCGACCAGCGCCCCTGCACGGCCGCTCCGGCGCCGGAGCGGCGGCGGGCGAAGCGACGGCCCTGGCGCTCGTGGGCGGGAGCCGAGCGCAGCCGCGGCGCCCGCAGCGGCGCGAAGGCGTCGTTGGTCACCTCGCCCGACCAGGCGAGGTCCCAGAGCGCGTTGTGCAGCTCCTCGGGAGGGAAGTCGAGGTCGGCGAGCAGGTCGAGCCAGAACGAGGGCCCGGCGGCGAGGCGCTCGCGGATCGCCTCCTGCGGGGCGCCCTCTACCCGCTCCAGCTTCGAGTTGGCCGGCGGCGGGCCGGCGAGGCGCACGTCTTCGCGGAAGTAGAGCGCGACGCGGCCGTCGCTGCGCCCACGCGAGCCGGCGCCGACCCAGACCACTTCGCCGCTGGTGCAGAGCTCGTCGAGCCATGCCGGCGAGTAGGCGCCGAGCCGCCGCGGCAGCACCTCGCCCTCCCAGACCTTCGGCGTCAGCGCCACCCCCTGCAGCGGCACCAGCGCGTCGCGCAGGCGGTCCGGGCCGGCGCCGGAGGCGCGGTGCGCGTCGACGTTCTGCCAGCTCGGCAGGAAGCGGGCGAAGCGGTCGCGCCCGGCCGGCTCGACCTCGCGCCGCAGGTGGGCCAGGCTCGCCCGGCGCACGCGGCGCAGCACGTCGGCGTCGCACCACTCGCGCTCGCTGCCGCCGGGACGCAGCTCGCCCCGCACCAGCGCCCCCTCGCGCTCGAGCTCGCGCAGCGCCGGGGTCGGGTCGACGCCGTAGCGCTCGGCGAGCTGCGCGGTCGGGAACGGGCCGTGGGTGCGCGCGTAGCGGCGCACCAGGGCGCGCAGCGCGTCGGGGTGGTCCTCGAGGAAGGTCTCGGGCAGGCCGGGCGGCGGCGGCACGCCGAGCGCGTCGCGGTAGAGCCCCGCGTCCTCGCCGGCGATGTAGCGCTCCTCGCCGGCGACGCGGACGATCGCGACGCGGCGCTCGTCGACCAGCTTCGCCAGCATCGAGTCCGCCGAGTAGCCCTCGGCGACCCGCTCGGCGCACTCCGCGGCGGTCAGGTCGCCGACGTTGCGCAGCAGCTGCTGCAGCGCGTCGCGGTCGCCGGCGCGGCCGGGCTCGCTGCGGTGCTGCAGCTGCGCTTCGACCTGCTCCAGCGCCGCGGGGTCGATCAGCTCGCGCAGCTCCTCCTGGCCGAGCAGCTCGCGCAGCAGGTCGCGGTCGAGCGCCAGCGCCGCGGCGCGCCGCTCGGCGTTCGGCGTGTCGCCCTCGTACATGTAGGTGGCGACGTAGTCGAAGAGCA
>DASTVL010000322.1:0-7245 GCA_035759115.1 Solirubrobacterales bacterium
GGCGGCAAGAGGCAGATCGAGCGGCAGTTCAGCACGAGGCGCGAGGCCGAGAAGTGGCTCACGTCGCAGAAGGCCGCACTCCAGCGGGGCGAGCACATCGACCCAAGGGACAACCACCGGCTGTTCGAGCAGGTCGCGGAAGCATGGCAGGCAACGTGGCTCGATCTGGAACCCAAGACGAGGGCGGGCTATCAGGCGATCCTGCGCCGCCACGTCCTCCCCAGGTGGAGCGGGGTCCGCATCGGTGCTGTCACGCCAGAGGCGATTCAGGAGTGGGTCAACGAGCTTGCCGCCGACCGGCAGCCGAACACCGTCCGGCGCATCTACTCGGTCCTGCGTGCCGTCCTCAAGGTCGCCGTGGAGCGGCGCTACCTGCTCGCCAACCCCTGCGATGCCGTCCGCCTTCCCCGTGCTGCGGCTGTGGCAACAGGCCAGCGAGTGATCCTCACCGCAAGCGAGGTCGCTGTCCTCGCGGATGCGATCACGCCGCGCTACCGGGTACTGATCTACACCGCCGCCTACACGGGGATGCGCGCGGGCGAGCTTGGCGCTCTGCGCCGCCGCGATGTGGACCTGCTCCACGGCTCGCTGAACGTCGAGCGCGCATTGAAGGACGTGGGCGGCAAGCTCATCTTCGGCCCGACCAAGACGGCGAAAGCTCGCCGCGTCGGGGTTCCTCAGTTCTTGGTCGACATGCTCGGAGAGCATCTGGCGGCGCTCGACGGCGGGCCGGACGCGCTGGTCTTCACTAGCCCTGACGGCGGGCCGCTGCGGCACCACAACATGTACCTGCGGCACTTCAAGCCAGCGGTACGCGCAGCCCTGCCGCCCGAGAAGCATGGCCTTCGCTTCCACGATCTGCGGCATACCTGCGCCTCTCTGCTGATCGCAGCCGGGGCGCACCCGAAGGCGATCCAAGAGCATCTCGGGCACAAGGACATTCAGACGACCTTCAACGTCTACGGCCACCTGTTGCCTTCGGCTCAGGAGGCACTCGCGGCTGCGCTCGACTCGATCTTCGACGGCGAGCAGGCCGACAACGTCCAGGCGCTGCCGGTCCGAGTAAAAGCAAGCCAAACCGGTAAGCACGCCCTCTGAGTGCCGTCGATCATTTAGGACTTCGGGGGCTATCGGCAGCAAGGCAGCCGTTCACCACCGACGCGACCACGGCAAAAGCGGGCGGCGCGAGCCGCCGCAGCGGGAGGCCGAACGAACGGCCTCACTCACCGCCGCCCGCAGTGGATCAGCCGACCTTGACGACTGCGACCATCGGAAGCCCGGACCTCACGGCTGCGATCTTCATTCTCGTCACCCCCTCTCACGATTGCTAAGGATTTCTAGTTTAAATCTAGCTCGCGAAGCGTTGGAGGACGAAAACGATCCTGTTTAGGTATGCGCTTAGACTCCTTCCGGCACTCGACCGATGTTTAAGCAATCAGAGGAGGGTCAATGGGCAGGGTCTGGATTGGGATGCGCAAGCGGGTCGAGCATCTGCGACGCCTCGCGGTGGTCTTCGCCGTGCCGATCCGGTTGAAGATCGTCACCGAGCTTTACAAGCGGGATATGAGCCCGACGCAGTTCTACGAAGAGTTCGGCGGCGGCTCCCCGGCCCGCGTGGCTCAACACTTCGAGAAACTCAGAAAGACCGGCTGGCTCAGGCTCGTCTACAGGCTTAAGGCCGGAGGAAGGCGACGGGGCGGAAGGGAAGGGATCTACAGGGCGACCGAACTTGCCTTCTGCGATCACCCGACCTGGATCGCGCTCCCGTATTCGATCAGGGTCTCGGTCAGTTGGAACGGCTTTAAGGAGATCGCGGCTCAGGTACGCGGGGCGATGGAGGCGTTGACGTTTCAGGCGCGGCCAGATCGCAAGCTCACAAGCGAACGGCTGTTACTGGATGAGGAGGGGTGGATACGAGTGTCGGAGGCGGTCGCGGAGGAGTTTGCTGGTCAATGGGAGGAGCAGGAGGACGCGATACACCGAGTAAGCCACACGGCCGAGGAGCTGTTTCGTATCGGCTCTCTCTTGGTTGTATGTGAGTTGCCAGCGCGAGACGATCTGCGATTCGGTCCGCAGTTGATCGCGAGCCAGGAACCGATGATCCCGTTCCCGGTTCGCCTCTCGAAAGTCTTTGAGGACGCGGCCTGCATACAGATCATTGACGAGGCGAACCGCGGCGAAATCAGCGTCCCGGCATTCCACGAGAAATACGGGAAGCAGTTCGGCCTGACCCGAGCTGCGATCCGGGCGCGGTTCAACCGATTGGAGCGCATCGGTTGGATCAAGGTAGTCGGCCGCAAGACCGGGGGACACCGGCGAGGGGCGACTGAGAAGTTCTACGGCGCAACTGGTCCGGCGCTCTATGACGAAGATAGTCGCGGTCCCTGGGCAAATGTGCCGGACTCACTCGCCAGCTTCGATGACTGGCGAACCTTCACCCAGCTTTCCGAGCAAGTCAAAAAAGCAGCGCTGGCCGGCACCCTCAACCGGCGCGATGAGATGTGGATGGCTTGGTCGATGCTCAGTCTCGATCAGAGAGGCTGGGAAAGCGTTGTCGCATCTCTCGACGCCCTCCATGTTTTCATCCGAGCGGAGCACAAGGCAGCTAAGGCTCGGCTCAAAGATTCCGGCGAGGAACCGATCGTCGTCGTCGCTGCGCTGGGCGCGTTTGAAACGCCGAGTTCGGTCAAAGAACCGTAGCTACGGGATCAGTACGTCTGCGCGAATCGAAGGCTGGGCCGCTCGGCGGTACGGTTTCGCTTGGCTGGAAACCTCTGCGGGAAAACTTGGCGATTCACCTCCCATGATCGCTGGGTGCGGGCGTTCCCAGCCTGTCAAGACGGGAGGGGCGGGTCGGGACAGGGTCCACTCGCCCCTTCCGTATTGCGGTTTCGCTGTCCGGGTAGGGGCGGGTCGGGGCTTTAGACCACGCCGTCGAGGAGAAGCTCCGGCGAAACGTCGAGAGCGCTGAGCAGACGCACAAGCGTGGTCAGCCTGATCTCGCGGACCCCGCGCTCGATCCGAGACACCTGCACGGTGGCGAGGCCGGACTCATGGGCCAGTTCTTCCTGCGTCCAGCCCTTCGCCTGTCGCGCTGCCCTGACGTTGGCGCCGAAGCGCTTGACCGCTCGATCCATGAACCGGATCGTCTGTGGGGATAACCAAAACGTCTAGAACCAGAGCGGTAAGCTCCGTGGGAAGTCGTCAACCGAGCAACAGCAGGGAGGTTCCCTTGACGTTCACGATCCGCCGTTCAACGGCAGTAATTCTCATCGCCCTTGTGGGCGCCCTCGGGGGATTGGCCATCGGTCAAATCACCCAGGCGTCCTCATCGAAGCCGACTGCTACCGCATCAGTGGTCTCATCTGAACAAACGCTTCGTGAAATCAGCCAGCGGCTCCGCGAAATCCACCGCGTGATCGGAAAGAGCAGCGGCGTCTACAACATCCTCGGCGAGGTCAAACAGATCAAGCGCCACACCGCAAGTCGCGGTCGATAGCCGAGCGGCCCGAGGCGAACAACGATGCGTAGGGGGGGGCTGAAAATGAGTGATGGCGATTGGGTAGAAAAGTTATACGGCAAGCCTGTTGACGACACGGATCGGAAAATATTTATTGGCTTTCTTTCCTTCGTTGTCCTTGGGCTTGTGATCTTTACCCTCTGGGCCATAGGCTCGAACCTCGCTGACGATCCTCCCACCGCTCAGGAGTGCTACCAAGAGCGAGTGCAGGACGCTGCCGATGGTTGGCCCGATAGCGCGGTATTCGGCAAGGAAGCCAACTGCCTGCGGGAAGCTCGCGAAGCGAGGTAACGCCCGTCGGTTTTTGGGGCTGTTCGCGCTCGGCGCGGCTGTGGTTCCCGGTTTTCCAGATAAGCAGTCGCCAATCGCCGGCCATACGAGAAGGTCCCGCTTCCACAGCGGAGACCAGATATGCGCCTCGCTCGCGGCCATGCAAGCGTCGGCGTGGGGGTAGAGCCATCACGCCAGTCGTCTGGCGTAGCGGCCATGCAACCGCTGCACGGCTGCGCCACCAGGAGCCTGCGCGGAGGACCGCCTATCTAGGGGGTCTGGGGAAGGGCTGGGTTCAGGCGATCTGCATCACGTAAACGCGCCATCGGCGTTGTCGGTGAACCCGGAACTGCTGCGCCAGATCACCGCGATTTCCTGGGACTTGAGCAAGGAGAGCAAGTCCGGATGCGGCTTGGCTTCCAGCAACACGGCCCGGCGTTTCACGGAGTCGATGAAGCGCGCGTAGTCGGCCAACTGGCCAATGGCCATGCGAATGTCGCCCCTGCTCGTCCCGGCCTTGGCCTCGATCAAGTGGCCGCGCGTCCGATTGAACAGGTCCGTGTAAAGCGGGTGCGAGGCGTCGGGCTGAGGCAGCTTGTTCCGCGAAACCGTGTCGCCTTTCTCCTTGAGGAAGTCGCTGTAGTCCTGAACTAGCAACGACTCGCGGCGCACCGCCCTCTTGACGTCGGATGCGGGCATCACCTCATAGCCCTCGACGTGGCCGGCCTCGACCGGAACGTCAACGCTGGTCGGCTCAGGGGAACTCGGCTTGCCGCTCGGCGATCCCTGGTCGCCGCCGATCAGTTTCTCGGCCAGCTCGTACTGCCAAGGCTCCAACGAGACATGTCCCTTCCGCTGGATCGAGGACGGCGAAACGCCGATCTCCTGCAAGTCCGGGGCATCATCGAGATCCATCGACGTGATGCCCTCGATCTCGGTGACGACGCCCCATCGGTCTCCCTCGCCAGAGTGCGCGTCATCAACCCAATCCGGGTCCCATCGCGGGGCTGCGCTGACCTCGAGAATCGCAGGGCACCTGCCGCGCTCGGTGATGTAGACAACGAGGCGATCCCCGACCTCGTACTGGGGTCCGAACGGCGGGTACTCCTGATCCTGGTCCGGTCTGTCGCGGGTCTTCCAGCGAGGGGAAGCACGACCAGGGCTGTCGCTCACCCAGGTCCGGTCCATCCAGTAGTCCGCCGATGCCTCCTGGGACTCGGTGAAGTACCCGACCTTGAGCCACGCTCGCACCCCTCGACCTTATCCAGCGAGGGCGTCTGGATGATCGCTACGTCGGTCTCTGCGAGGAACCCTCTAGAAGGGGGCGCTTTTCGGACCCTGTAGCCACCGGGGCAGGGGTCAGCAAGGGAGACTGGCGATTTCGGGGTCAGTAGCGGATTCGCCGTCCGCCTCACAGGGCGGGTCTCTAGGCCGACCGCGATTTCGGGGTCTCTAGGCCGACGCCCAGTTCGGGGTATCTAGTCATGGCCCCGATTCCGCCCTTCCGAGAAGGGCGCACAAGGGGCGGGCACGGTATCGACCGGGGCGCTCCGGTAAACGTCAAAATCGGCGCTGCGCAGGGCAATCTTGCCGGAATCCGCTTGGTAGAGCCGAACGCGGCGGGACGCCCTTATCGGTCTACGAAACCGAAGGTCACAGGTTCGAATCCTGTCGGGCGCGTAACCGAAAACCCGCTTATCAAGCGGGTTTCCGCGTTTTCGGGAGCCACTCGAACAGTGCAAAATGGCCGCTGGGGCAAGCCCTGGGGCAAGGTGAGGTCAGTGTGAGGTCGATCCAGGCCTTGCGCGGGGCTCCCCGTCCACCTACTTTCGCTCGCGAGCAACGCAGAGATAAACGGCCCCGGCGGCGCGGAAACGCCCCGGGGCCTGGCACCGAAGGACACGCCTTCGATGCGAGAGAGACCGTACCGCTGCGGCCCCTTGGGGCGGCGGCATCCGCGGCGGCTCTTTCGGTGCCCGACCGGAAGGGGAACGCCATGTCAGACGTGATCGCAGTGATCACCGGCAAGAAGCGAGAGGCAGTCCACGAGCTCGTGATCGAGCACCTGGGCGGCCTCGGAGACGTGCGGCTCGCAATCGACCGCGGGGACATCGAAACCGCCAGACGGCTCGCCAGGGAGTTCACGGAGGACTTCCGCCTGCTCGACGACATCGGCTGGGGCCGCGACGAGCGCGTGGCGGTCCCATTGACAATCCCGCCAGGCGAGCTGACGGCGATCTTCAACCGGCTGCGCGTCGATGCCCAGAGCGCCCTGGCCGGGTCAGAGGACGAGCACGAGGCTCGCGCGACCGACGAGGCGGCCAGGGAGCGCTACGAGCTCGTCCTCGACGCGGGCGCCGAAGTGCTGATCGAAATCCGCGGGCGCGAGGAATCGGCGTGAGCGCGGGCAGTGCGGCGGTTCCAGCGGGCATGCCGCCCCAGATCAACCACGCGGTCCTCACCGGCAGGCTGAGCGCCGACCCCCAGGAGGGCCGGAGTCCCGCGGGCGAGCCGGTCAGCCTGCTGCGGGTCGAGTTCCCGGTCATCGACCCCGACCGTCCGCGCTCGCTGTGGCGCTGCGCGAGCTGCCTGGTCGAAGCCCCCGCTGGCCGATCGGACGGAGAGGAGCTGCGCGGCGGCATGCCGATCCTCGCCGCGGGCCAGCTCAGCGACCGCTGGACGATCGAGGGCGGCCACACGAGCCGCAGCGGAGTGATCGTCGCCTCGATGGTCAAGGCAGGGCCGGCCGAGGCCTCTGCGGGGATTCTCCTGTGACGGGCTCCGCCAGCGTCGCCATCGGGTTCGGCCGCAACCTGCGCCGCTGCCGCAAGCGGGCCGGGATCTCCCAAGAAGCACTTGGCGAGCGCGCGGGACTGCACCGCACCGAGATCGGGCTGCTCGAGCGCGGCGCGCGGACCCCGCGCGTGGACACGCTCGTTCGGCTCGCCGCCAGCCTCTCGATTCCCCCCGCCGAGCTCCTCGCCGGAATCACATGGACGCTCGGTCACGTCGAGGTCGTGGACGGGGCCTTCGAGGTGGAAGAGCCGGAGGCGGGCTGATCCGTCCTCCATCAGGTGCCAGGAGCGCGGCGAGTGAATCACGAGCCGCGCGGTTGAACCGCAGGCGAAGATCAGCAGAGCCACGGCGAGGCTGACGGACGCGGACGGTCCGCGAGCGTGCGCCGCAACCGCCGGGATTCCGAGGACAAGCTAGTTCCACAGATAGATGTCAGCGAAGCGCGGTCGCCGCAAAGCCAGTCTTCATGCGGCTTTGCGTCAGCATCGAGATCGGCCGGTGCGAGCCGCAGTGCGAGCTGTAGTGCGAGCCACAGTGCGAGCCGTAGTGCGAGCAGCAGTGCGAGCAAGAAAACGAAGCGCTCTGACTGCCGCCGGGAAGCCTCCAGCCTCCTGTTAACGTCTTGTCCGACAACGCAAACGGGGCGGCGCCGCGTGAAC
>DASTVL010000323.1:0-15478 GCA_035759115.1 Solirubrobacterales bacterium
GGTGGGCGCGGCGGCGCAGGGCGCGGGACTGGCGGGGGTTGGGGGCGCGATGCCCGCGCCGCGCCAGGGCGCGGGCGCGGTGGCGCATGGCCCGGTTGCGGTGGGCGAGGGTGCGCAGGCGGCGGGCGAGGGGTGCGCAGCGCCGCACTTCTTCACCTTCACCCCCCGACTGGCCACCACTCGGCGCCAGTTCGAAGGCCGCGGTGACCGTCGTGTCGCGGTCGAGAGTGACGACGCAGCTGCCGGCGCCATGGCAGCCGGCGCCGGCCCAGCCGTAAAAGACGGAGCCCGAGCCAGGCGTCGCGGTGAGGCTCACCGTGGCGCCTTCGGGGTAGCTGGAATCACAGCTGCCGCCGTCGCAGAAGACGCTGCCCGAGCCAGGCCCGACCTTGTGGATCGTGAGGTCGTACTCCGGGGTGGGCGGTGGCGGGGTCGGTTCGGCGTCGAAGCGGGCGCTAACCGAGTGCGGCCCGCCCATGGCGACTTCACAGCTGCCGGCGCCCGAGCAGTCCCCGCCCCATTCGACGAATTCGGAGCCGGACGCGGGGTTGGCGGTCAGGGTGACTTCGGTGCCTTCGGGGTATTCGGCCGCGCAGGGTTCGGGGCCCGAACCGGTGTCGCAGCTAATCGCGCCCGAACCAGAGCCGAAGGTAGCCGTGGCCAGTGGGTATTCGGGCGTAACCGTTTCGTCAAACGGTGCGTCCACTTCGGAGTCGGCTTCGATCGTGAACGTGCAGGGGCTCGTGCCCGTGCAGGCGGCCGCCGAGCCGCTCCCCCCTGCGAAGCCGGCGAATTCCGAGCCCGAGGCCGGGTCCGGGATAAGTTCCAGTTCCGTGCCGTCGGTGTAGGTGGATCCGCAGGGTTCGTCGGTCGAGCCGCCGTTTACCTTGCAGTTGACCTGGCCGGTGCCTGTGCCGGCACCGGTGTTGACCGTCAGCGAGCGCTGGATCGCGTCGAAGCCCGCGTCCAGTTCGGAGTCGCCTTCCAGGGTAAAGGTGCAAGGTGAGGTGGTGCAGCCGCTCGCGTCGCCGGTGCCCCCTTCGAAGCCGGTGAACTGGGAGTGGGCGCCTTCGACGGCGATCAGTTCGAGTTCGGTTCCTTCGGGATAGCTCGCCTGGCACGGTTCGTCGGTCGAGCCGCCGTTTACCTTGCAGTCGACCTGGCCGGTGCCGGTGCCCGTCGTGTTGATCGTCAGGGTGTGGGTGGGGACCCCCGCTTCATAGGTGTATTCGTCGGCCGGGGGGTTGGCCGCCGAGGTGCCGCCCGGCGTGGTGACGCTGACGGCGACGGTGCCGGTGCCGGCCGGGGCTTCGACTTCGATTTCGGTTTCTTCGTTGTTGACGATCGTCGCTTCTTCGCTGCCGAATTCGACCTTTTCGGCGTTCTGGAGGTGTTCGCCGCTGATCGTCACCGTGTTGCCGCCGGCGGCGGGGCCTTCGGTCGGGCTGATCGCCGAGACGACCGGGGCGGGGATCGCCTGCACGATCGCCAGCACTTCGACGTCGCTGCCCACGGCGTTGGTGGCCAGGCATTTCTTTTCGGAGGGGTTCAGGCAGCCGAGGCCGTTTTCGCCTTCTTCGACGATCCATTCGACGAATTCAGAGCCCGTGGCGGGGATGACGTGCAGGGCGATGCCGTCTTTGCCCGCTTCGATCGCCGCTTCTTCC
Organism: Solirubrobacterales bacterium; assembly: GCA_035759115.1. Lineage (GTDB taxonomy): Bacteria > Actinomycetota > Thermoleophilia > Solirubrobacterales > 70-9 > VRUE01. The sequence goes on from DASTVL010000323.1 coordinate 1,668, forward strand.
ATTTCGACCGGGCCGCACTCGCCTTCGCCCGGTTCGACGCCGTGGCATTCGATCGGCGGGTTGCCTTCATAGAAGCCGCTGAGGCCGCCGACGCTGGAGACTTCGGCTTCGCCGGAGCCGACGATTTCGACCGTGGCGTTGCCGTGGGCGTCGCCGTGGGCGGCGAACGCCTGGGCCGCGGGGAGCAGGAGGAACACGGCTACCAAGGCGCTCAGCGCTCCAAGCGGCAGACGGCCTGAAGGCGCACCACTCCCCTTGGCGCGGGGCGAGGCGCCACGGGTAGCGAAAACTCCACGGAAGACGCGGCCGAAGCCGGTGGCCTGGCGGTTGTTCGATTCCGAGGGCAGTGCCTTCTTGGTATTCACCTAGTGCTTCCTCCGGTGTGGATCGTCGGCGCCAAAGAGCCGGCGGTTGACAAGGGTCGACTGGCGGTTGAAGTCTTGACGGGGCTCATGAGGTCGCCCCCAGCGGTGGGCCGGCGATCCGCGCGGCAGCGAGCTTCCAGCTGCCGCCTTCGGCGCGCAACGGCATCGCGCGTTCGGCGTCGCGGTCGCGATAGATGACGAAGCCACGGTCGCCTTCGATGCGGACCGACGAGATGTCGGCTTCGGCGAGCGCGTCACGCTCGGAGCGGGAAAGCCGCTTTGCAGCGACGCGCAGGCCGGCGGTGCAGCTTTCGCCCTTCATCTGCCTGGCGGCGGCACGGGCGCGCAGGGTGCGGACCGGCTTCGTCAAGTAAGAACAGGCCTTGCCCCAGTCGGCCGCAGCGAGAGCGCCGAAGTAGCCGGTGAGAGCGGCTTCGGCCTGGGGCGCTTTCGCGCCCGATGCCTCGGAGCCGAATTGGCGGATCGCGCGGTGGAGCTTGGCAACGGGGCTTCCCGCAGCGACGCCGTCGCCGTTCGAGGTCGAGCCGCTGGATTCGGTGGAACTGGAGCCACCACCGCAAGCGGAGAGGGCGAGGGAAACCAGCGCGAGGACGAGGAGGGCGGCAGTGGGCGCGCCGACTCGGTGGAGGTGGTTCACCGGGTGGCCTCCGAGATGGCGAGGAAGACAGCCATCGGCGAGGCCGGTTGAGGAAGCTCGGTGGCGCATGCGGCGGCGAGCGCGGTGCTCGGCTGTTGTGCGTCGTTGTCCCGGATCACTGCGATACCTCTCCCTTGGCTCTGAGCCGTTCCCGCGGCCCGGTCCCTGCTTTCCCCTGTGACGATTGCAGTCAGTTCCTAGAAGGTGCTGACGGTACCGCCGATGTGGCTAGGAAAGCACTTCGTGACGAGACTGTCAAGGAAAGTTCCCAAAAGAGAAAAGATGTTCCTATACCCGTTCCCTGCGAGGACGGACGAGTACCGAACGTTGCGGCGCGCGCTGGGCTGCCCGTTACGCGACTTGGCGGGCGAGGCGGGTGGCCTCGGCGGGGCCCAAATACGGCAGGAGAATCAGCTCGGCGCAGTCTGGGAGCAGGCCCTCTAATTGGGAGGCTTCGCCGGCGGCGACCTTGCGCTGGAGCAGCGAGACGAGTGAGCCGATCGTCGAATCCTCGGTCGAGGACGGCAGGCGCTCGCCCTCGGGGCGCTCGTCACGGCCTCGCGCCAGCAGCGGGGCGAGCTCGCCGGCCGCCTCGCCCAGTCGTTCGGTCAGCGCCGGGCCGGCGACGCGCGATTCGAGCAGGCAGAGGCGGGCGAGGTCGGGCTCGGCGGCGAGGAAGGAGAGCACGGCGCGGGCGGCGGCGATCGCCTGTTGCGGCCAGCCGACGACGTTCTCTACCGATTCGGCGATCAGCTCACGCAGGTGGTCGACGACGATCTCGAAGGCGGCGAGGAAGCACTCCCCCTTGTCCTCGAAGTTGGCGTAGAAGACGCGCCGGCTGACCTTGGCGTGACGGACGACGTCGCTCAGCGTCACCGCCGCGTAGCCCTTCTCGGCGACCGCCTCGGCGAGGCCGGCGATCAGCCGCTCGCGCTGGTGATGGGCGACCTGCTCACGGCTGTAGCCGTGGCGGCCGGCGGGCAGCGGGCCGAGCTCTTCGGCGGGCACGGGCTAGGCGGCCGAGATCGCGTCGGCTGCCTCGCCGGCCCCGCGCGCGGCTTCGTCCTCGCCGACGTAGGGGCGGAGGAGGAACTCGAGGGTCTCGGGCAGGAGCGCCCGCAGCTTGTCGGCTTCGCCCGCCATCAGGCGCTGGCCGAGCACCCAGACGACGCCGCCGGCCAGCGTCTCCTCGAGGCTGTCGGGCAGCTGCGCCTGGCGCGGGTTGAGCTCGCGGCCGGGGCGCAGCAGCGGCGCCAGCCGTTTCAGCGCCAGCTCGTGCATCGCCGCCGCCTCGGAGCCGGCGGCAACCGCCTCGACCAGGACCGCCCGGGCCGGCGCGGGGTGGGCGGCGACGTCCTCGAAGAGCGCCCCGAGCGCGGCGCCGACGCGGTCGGCCCAGGGCCCTTCTTCGCGCTTGTAGGCGCCCTCGACATTGGCGGCGGTGCGCTCGATCGCGGCGTCGAGCAGGCCGAGGAAGGCCGCTTCCTTGTCGGCGAAGTGCTTGTAGAAGGTCGCGTAGCCGACCTTGGCGCGGCGGACGATCTGCTCCATCGTCGTCTCCTGGTAGCCCTGCTCGGCGACCAACTCGGCGGTCGCCTCGAAGATGCGGCGGCGCTGGTCGGCGGCGGCGCTGTCGCGGCCGACCGGCTCGGGGCCGGGAGGCTGCCGGTTCTGCTTTCCGGGCAGGGCTCGCACAGCCACAGGATAGCGCTAGTTCCCATTGGTACGAAACAGGTACATGGGGTAGAGAAAGTTCCCAAACATAAGCTATGGTGTCTCGAATGGAAGCATCTCCTGGCCCGCTGCGCGCAGTCCGCTCCTGGGAGGAGGCGACGCCGGACCGCGGCGAGGACGAGGGGGTGCTCGAGGCGATGCTTCTGACGGCCGGCGAAAAGGGCTACGCCAAGGCCACCGTGCGCGAGGTCGCCGACCGCGCCGGGATCACCGCCGACCGCCTCAACCGCCGCTTCGGCGGCAAGGAGGCCTGCTTCGCCCGCGCCTATGGCGAGGCGGTGGAGCGGCTCGCCGCGCAGATCGCAGCAGCCTGCGGAGCGGCGCCGGACTGGCGCGAGGGCTTCCGCGCCGGCCTCGGCGAACTGCTGCGCACGGTCGCCGAGCAGCCGCTGACCGCGAAGGCGCTGCTGCTCGAGGTGCGCGTCGCCCGCGGCGCGGCCTGGGACAAGCATCAGGAGATCGTCGCTCGCCTCACCGCCGCGCTCGAGAGCGCCCGCGAAGAGCCCGGCGCCCGCCCCGACGCCAGCCCGATGACCGCAGGCTTCATCGCCGGCGCGATCGAGGAATCGCTCTGCATCGAGCTCGCCGCAGGCCGCGGCGACGGCGTGCAACTGCTCCTCCCCGACCTCACCCACCTCGCCTTTCTGCAGCTCTTCGGCGAGGAGTAGGCGCGGCGAAACTGTAGGATCGTGCAGATCGACCGGACAGAGGACGCTCGTGGGTCTATCTGTATTATCGTGCATATTCACCTATGCTACGACTGGCTTTCTGTTAACCTGCACGATAATGCAGATAGATTCGAGGCCCAAGCGGCAGGCGGATGAGATCGGTGCTCGCGTGCGAGCGACCCGTAAGGAGCTTGGCCTCCGTCAGGACGAGCTTGCTATTGCCGCCGGGGTCAGCACCCGCGCGATCCACCAGATCGAGCACGGCAAGCCGACCAGCCGTCTCGACATCCTGAGCCGCGTGCTCGACGTGATCGGGCTCGGCCTGACCGTGACGGAGAAAGCCAACCCGCCCCATCTCCCCCACGAGACGCCGCAATGAAGCGCAAGGCCGGCGACGGGCTCGACGTCTACCTCTCCGAGGAGCACGTCGGTGTAATCGAGCGCCGCGGCCCGAAGCGCTACAGGTTCAGGTACACCGAGGATCTCGTGGCGCGGCGTGGCGCGGGAGCGATCGTCCTCTCGGCTTCTCTCCCCGTCCGAGAGGACGAGTTCGCACCTGGGGAGTCGCGACCTTTCTTCGACGGCCTCCTGCCCGAGGGTGCGGTCCGCTCGAGCCTCGCCCAATCGCTCGAAGCCAGCGAGGAGGACGGCTTCGCCCTGCTCGAGGCCCTCGGCGCCGACTGTGCCGGCGCGGTCGTCGTCGTGCCCAGCGGTGAGCAGCCGCGCGCCGGGGAGGGCGAGATCCGGCCGCTGAGCGAAGGCGACCTGCGCCGGCTCATCGAGGAGCTGCCGGAGCACCCATTGGGCATCGACGGCAGCGGCGGCGTGCGGCTCAGCCTCGGTGGCGTACAGGAGAAGCTGATCCTCGTGCGCTCCCCCAGCGGCAGCTATGGACAGCCTCTCGACGGCGCGCCGAGCACCTGCATTCTCAAGCCTGAGCACGATAGATATCCCGAACTGGTGGCCAACGAGGCGTTCGGGCTTCGGCTCGCGGCCTCGACCGGCCTCGACGCGGCCAGGGCCGAGCCGCTTGAGATCGACGGCCGGCCGTGCCTGTATGTGGAGCGCTTCGACCGGACGATCGCCGATGGCGGGCGGATCGCCCGCATCCACCAGGAGGACATGTGTCAAGCGCTGGGGATCGTCCCGGTCGACAAGTACGAGGCATCCGGCGGGCCGTCGATCGCGGCGATCATCGCCCTGCTGCGAAGCACCGGCTCGCGGCAAGCAGCGGCGGACATCCTGAAGCTGGTCGAGGCGGTCCTGCTCAACTTCCTGATCGGCAACAGCGACGCCCACGGCAAGAACCTCGCCCTGCTCTACGACCCACTGGCCGGGGTGCGTCTGGCGCCGCTCTACGACCTCGTCTCGACCCAGGTATACGAAAATCTGGAGCCGGCCCTGGCGATGCGGATCGGGGGGGTCGCGAATCCCGATGAGGTGAACATGAATGCCTGGAGGCTGCTGGGCAAGGAGGCGGGCATAGGTGCTGAGCTGCCGAAGATGGTCGGCGAGAGAACTGAGCGGATCGTCCGCTGTGCCGAGGCTCTGGTCGCCACCGCCCGGGCGGAGGGCTGGCACCGTCCGGTAATCGACCGGATCTTCGAGCTGATGGTGAGACGGAGCGGCCAGCTCAAAGCCGCGGTAGGCCGCTAAAAGATCTCGGTGGCGGTTATTGCGAGGACGTCGTCGGCGTTGTCGACCCGCTCGCGGGCGCAGACGACGTAGCGGGGCTCGGCCGCCAGCCGCGGCAGCGCCGCCGACTTGCGCTCGAGCTCCGCGCGCAAGCGCGCCGCGTTGACGTGTTTGGACCACTTCGCCTCGCCGAGCAGCACCGCCTCGCGCGAGCGGCCGGCGAGCGCCACGGCGTCGATCTCGGTCGGGTCCGCGGCGCTGGTCCAGTATGGGCCGATCGCGACGATCTCCTCACCGAGCTCACCGGTCGCGGCGATCCGGCGCAGGTGGTCACGAAAGGCCACCTCCCAGGGCAGGCCCATGTGATCGTCGAGCGAGCGCAGCAGCACCGGCAGGATGCTCTGCCCGAGGCCGCGCTCGATCTCCGGCCGGTAGCGGTCGAGCACGCCGAGCCAGAAGGCGAGGAAATTGTCGGCGATCCGGTAGATGCGCCGGCGCGTGCTGCGCGGGTTCTCAGTCACCGGCACGACGCGCTCGACCAGGCGCAGGGCGACGAGCCGGTCGAGCGTCCGGCCCGGATCCGCCCGCACGGCGTCCTCGATCTCGTTGAAGCGGGTGCGCCCGTTGGCGATCGCGTAGAGGACGAGGCGGGCAAGCTCGCCCCCCTCGCCCTCGGTGGCGAGCACGAGCTGACCCTCGGTCAGCAACTGCCCCCCCGGGGTGCAGGCGAGGCGCGCGAGGTTGACGCGGGTGCTCGCGCTCTGGTCCCACCAGCGCAGATAGAGCGGCATGCCGCCGACGAGCCCCCAGACCAGGGCCCGCTGCGGGGGGGACAGCGACGGCAGCATCTCGGCCGCCTCGTGCGGCCGGAACGGGTGCAGCAGCAGCGAGACGTCGAGCCGGCCGTAGAGCGGCGCCCGCTCCTCCTGCATCGCCTCCATCGTCCGCACCGCGGAGCCGCAGAGGAGCAGCTTCAGCCTCGTGCGGGTGCGTAGCCGGTCCCAGGCGGCGCGGATCAGGTTCGGCAGCTCGGGCGAGGTCTCGATCAGGGCCGGGAACTCGTCGAGGACAAGCAGCAGCGGCCGGTCGGCGGCGGCGAGGGCCAGCGTCTCGAGGGCGTCGTCCCAGTCGGCGAACGGGCGGGCCTCGAGGTCGCGGACGCCGCCCGAGAGCAGCGGCGCCGCGGCGCGGGCGAGCGCGGTCAGCTCGGCGGCGGCGGGACGGCCGCCGCCGGTGTGGAAGACGGCGGGGCGGCCCTCGGAGAAGCGCTCGACCAGCGCCGTCTTGCCGACCCGGCGGCGGCCCCAGACGACGCCGGCCGAGGCCTCCTTGCGCTTCCACCAGGCCTCGAGCTGCTCGATCTCGGCTACACGATTGACGAACATGGTCGAAAGAGCTTACCGACATGAGAGGTCGGCGACGTTGCATGTCGGCGACGTTGCATGTCGCCTACCGGCGCGGCCGCGATGTACGCTGCGCGACATGAGCCGCCCCGACTCCTGCGCCGAGCTGCTGGCGGCGCACTTTGCGGCGGGGCGGCACCTGGCGGTGGGGCTGGACACCGACCCGGGGCGGATCCCGGCGTCGGTCGCGCCCGGCGCCGCGCCGGCCGAGCAGGTGATCGAGTTCAACCGCGCGATCGTCGCCGCGACCGCGAAAGTCGCGGCCGCCTACAAGCCCAACGCGGCCTTCTACGAGGCGCTGGGTGCGGATGGACACCGGGCGCTGGCCGGGACGATCGCGGCGATCCGCGAGCTCGCCCCGGAAGCCGCGGTGATCCTCGACGCGAAGCGGGCCGACATCGGCTCGACCAACGCCGGCTACGTCGCCGCCGCCTTCGACGACCTCGGCGCCGACGCGATCACCGTCCACCCCTACCTCGGCCGCGAGGCGCTCGCGCCCTTCCTCGATCGCGCCGAGAAGCTCGTCTTCGTGCTCGCCCGCACCTCCAACCGCGGCGCCGGCGAGCTGCAGGACATCGAGGACGCCGAGGGCGTGCCGCTCTACCGTCGCGTCGCCCGCGCGGTCGCCCGCGACTGGAACGCCGCCGGCAACTGCGGCCTCGTCGTCGGCGCCACCGACCCCGAGGAGATGGCCGCGATCCGCGCCGACGTACCCACATCGATGCCGATCCTGATCCCCGGCGTCGGCGCCCAGGGCGGCAACCTAGCCGCCACCGTCGCCGCCAACCGCGAGGCCGGCAGCGACGCCTACCTGATCGCCGCCTCGCGCTCGCTGATCTACGCCTCAGACGGCGCGGACTTCGCCGCCGCCGCCCACGCTGCCGCCGAGGCCCTGGACGCCGAGATCAGACGTGCCGGTGCGTAGAGGTCCATATAGACGCCGCAGCACCGGCACGTCGGGCGGGCGGGTCAGCCCTTGGCGATGTCCGCGGCCTCGGCGCTGCCGAGGTAGGGGGTCAGCGTGAACTCGACCAGGTCGGGGAGCAGGTCCTCGAGCTCCTCGGTCTTGCCGGCGATGATCCGGCGTGAGATCAGCGAGACCATGCCGCCGACCAGCGCTTCCTCGGTCGTCGGCGAGAGCCGCGAGAGCACCTCCGGCGGGCGCCCCTCGCGGCCCTCCTGGAAGTACGGGACGAAGCTCTGGATCGCGGCGTCGTAGCGCTCGACCACGGCCGGGCCGGCGACCAGCGCCTCGACCATGCACAGCCGGGCGAGGTTGGGCTCGGCGGCGAGGAACTGCAGCATCGCCTCGATCCCGGCGCGGATCGCCTGCGGCCACTCCTCGGTCTCCTCGAAGGCGGCCGAGACGCGCTCGCGCAGCTCCTTCATCACCGTGTCGTAGGCGGCGACGAAGCACTCGTCCTTGCTCGAGAAGTGCTCGTAGAAGGTGCGGCGGGAGACCGCGGCGGCGCGGGTGATGTGGGCGATCGTCGTGCCCGAGTAGCCGTTTTCGGCGATCGCCTCGGCGATCCCGGCGATCAGCCGCTCCCGCTGGTTATGAGTGACGAACTCGCGCGGCAGGCCATGCCGGCCGGGGGGCAGCCGCGCCAGCTCCGGCGGGTAGTCCTCGGCGCCCCCCTCGGGGCTGTCCGTTTTGCCGGCGTCTTTCTTGCGTGCCACGTCGCGAGCATATCCCTCCGGCGCGGCGGATTCACGGCTCAGCTCGGCCATAGCCGCCTCGATACCCAAATACGGCATCACCGCCGCCGACATCAGCTGCGGCACCAGCTCCGGCAGCTGCTCGGCCTCGCCGCGCACGATCCGCGAGTAGATCTGGCCGTAGGCGGACCCGGCGAGCGCCTCCGCGGTCGTGTGCGGGACGGCTTCGGGGTCCTCCATCTCCTGGCGGCCGGCATCGATCAGCGAGGCGATCACCCGCATCGTCATGTCGCGGCGGGCACGGGCGGCGTCGCCGGCCGCCAGCACCTCAACGCCGAAGGTGGCGCGGCTGGGGTCGTGACGCAGGCCTTCGATCACCTCGTAGGCGACCGCGCGCAGGCGGTCGGTCCACTCCTCGCAACTCTCGTAGGCGCGCACCATCGTCTCCAGGCATTCCTCGTTGAGGTCCTGCCAGGCGGAGAGGAAGAGGTCGTACTTGCCGCGGAAGTGGCGATCGAAGGCGTGGCGATCGAGCTCGGCGTGCTCGAGCACGAGCTCGATCGTCGTTTCGCCGTAGCCGCGTTCGGCGGCGATCTCGATCAGCGCCGCGACGATCCGGGCCCGCTCGGAGCTGCCGGTGCGGTCGCGAGTCTCGGTGTCGAGCACTAGCGCATGGGACCGCCGATCCCCGCCCTGGCTACTGCTTGCCGTTGCTCGGTTTGACCGGCGCTTCGGCGGCCGTGCGCTTCGCGGCCTCGGCGCCGACGTAAGGCGTGAGCGAAAACTCGACCAGCTCGGGGAGGAGCTGCTCGATCTCCTCCACCTGCCCCATCACGATGCGCTGGTAGATGATCCAGAAGATCCCGCCGACGATCGTCTCCTCGAGTGTGGCCGGCAGGCTCTCGCCCTTGGCCGCGACCTTGCGGCCCATGCGGAAGAGCGGCACGAAGGCCTGAATCGAGCGTTCGTAGCGCTCGACCGCGGCCGGGCCCGCCGAGAGCGCCTCGACGATGCAGGTGCGGGCCAGCGCCGGCTCGGTGGCGACGTAGTGCAGGAAGGCGCTGAGGCCGGCGTTGACCCGGGCGGGCCAGGCGTCGACCCGGCTGGCGGCGTCGACGACGCGCTGCAGCGCCTCCTTGACCGCGTACTCGGAGGCGGCGAGGAAGCAGTCTTCCTTCGAGGAGAAGTTCTCGTAGAAGGTGTTGCGCGCAATCCCGGCCCGCCGGACGATGTCGGCCACCGTCACGGCCCGGTAGCCCTTCTCGACCGTCTCCTCCGCGAGCGCCGCGATGATCCGGGCGCGCTGGTGACGGGTGATGAACTCGCGCGGCAGAGGATGCCTTCCGGGGGGCATCCTGGTTGCCGGGGTCACACGCTCAGCCACGCAACTGAGGCTACTCCCGGGCCGTCGAGATTCAAGCTGGACGGATGGGCGATATACCGCTACAGTACCTGAGGCCAGACAACCTGTTCCCTAGATCACGAGGAAGGGGTAGCAATGGGGAAGCAGGCCGTAACCAAGGTCCAGGCAGGGGCTGAGGGGACCGGCAGCACCGGGGAAGTGGAAACGCTTCCGAACGTCCCCAAGCTCGAGCTTGTGAATTCGCCCAAGCGCGAAAAGATTCTCGAGGGAATGCTCGAGGCGGTCGGGGCCGAGGGCTACGAGACCGCCTCCGTACGCACGGTTCTCGACCGCACCGGGCTCTACAGGCAGGCCTTCTACGACCACTTCGCCGACAAGGACGCGTGCTATCTCGCCGCGCTCTCGATGGGGATCGAGCGCCTGGAAGCGATCGCTCTCCGGGGCGCGGCGAGCGAGGAGAGCTGGCGCGGCAAGCTTCGGGCCGGCCTCGGCGCGCTGCTGGACAAGTTCGACGCCGAGCCCGACTTCGGCCGCGGGGTCGTCGTCGAGGTGCACGCGGCCGGCCCGGAGGCTCTCGCGATGCGCGCCGAAGCGATGAAAAGGGCGGCCGATTTCATCGATCTGGCCAGGGTCGAAGCGGGGGAGCTCGAGGCGCCGCCGCAGATAGCGCCGGAGGGGATCGTCGCCGGGATCCACGCGATCGTCCATTCTCGGCTCTCCACGGGGGCTACCGACGGCTTCCGCGAGCTGCTGCCGGAGTTCATGTACTTCGCCGTGCTGCCCTACTTCGGGACCGAGGCGGCAAGCGCCGAGATGCAGGCCGCGCGCGCCTAGCGGCGGGGCCGTTGGACAGGGGGGCGATCCTTCCCTACATTGAAGTCGATGGGTTCGCCTTCTACTTCGAATCCTGAAGCGCCGCTCGATCACCACGAGATGCCCCGCGCATACATCATTCGCTCCGAGCGGGAGCGGATCCTGGAGGCGATGGTGCGGATGTCGGCGGCGAAGGGCTACGAGGCGACTACCGTCGAGGACGTGCTCGAATACGCCGGCGTTACGCGTGAGAACTTCGACGAGATGTTCGCGGACAAGGAGGCCTGCTTCCTCGAGGCCTACGACGCCGTCTTCGACGTCGTCATCGCGCACGTCACGGCTGCCTTCGCGGCGGCGTCCGATCAGCCCTGGCCGGAGAAGATCGCCGCCGGGCTGGGGGCGCTGGTCGAGCTGCTTGCGATGGAGGCCGACATCGCCCGCATGGCGATGGTCGAGGCGACGGCCGCCGGGGACGACGCGCGCGAGCGCTACCGGGCGATGTTCACCCGCTTCACCCCGTTCCTCGAGGAGGGACGAACGTACTCCGGACAGGGCGACGAACTGCCGGCCGACACCGCCCGCTTCGCCGTCGGCGGCGCCGCCTCGATGATCTTCGACGAGGTCCGCGCCGGTCGCGGGCCGGAGCTGAAGCGGATCCTGCCCGACCTGGTCTTCGCCGTGCTGATGCCCTACCTGGGCCCGGAGGCGGCAGAAGACGAGATGCGGCGGGTCACCCGCGAGAGCTAGTCGGAGAACTCGCCGTGACGGCCCTCGCCGGAGGCGAAACGGGCGGCGCCCCTGACGGCGACGTCGAGCACCTCCATGCCGAGCCGGCGCTCCAGCGCCAGGCCGTCTGGGAGGGGAAGGCCGAGTCCTTCTATTGCTCCCCTGCGGTCGGCGAGCATGGTCTCTTGGGGAAAGCTGGCGATGCGCTCCGCCAGCTCGAGGGCTCGGTCCAGGTGTCTACCCGGATCGGTGATCTCGTTGACGAGGCCGATCTCCTTCGCCTCGCCGGCCTCGACCGGGCGGCCGGTGAGGATCAGCTCCAGGGCTCGGCCGATGCCGATCGTGCGCGGCAGGCGCTGGGTGCCGCCGTCGAGGAGGGGGACGCCCCAGCGGCGCTCGAAGAGGCCGAAGGTCGATTGCGGCGTGGCGATCCGCAGATCGCACCAGAGCGCCAGCTCGACGCCGCCCGCCAGGCACCAGCCGTCGACCGCGGCGATCGCCGGCTTCGACGGGGTCAGCCGGGTCGGGCCCATCGGCCCGTCCGGGTCGGCGACGTCGAGGTTCATCGCCTTCAGGTCGGCGCCGGCGCAGAACGCCTCGCCGCCGGCGCCGGTGAGCACGAGCACGCGAGCGCCGTCGTCGGCCTCGAAGTCCCTCAACCCCTGGCGGAAGGCCTCCGCCGCCGCGGCGTCGATCGCGTTGCGCCGCTCGGAGCGATCGATCGTCAGCAGCGCCGCCGCGCCGACCCGTTCGTAGCGAAGCTCGTCGCTCATCCCTGCGGAGGGTATGGGAGCGGCGGGCTAGTTGCCGGCGAACTCACGGGCGGGCCAGGCAACGCCGGCTCCCAGGTGCGCCCCGGTGCGCGGGACCAACGAGGGCAGGCTCTCAGTGGTCGCGCTGAAAGTACGGGGGGAGTCAGACAGAACGGCCGCGGCGACCGCCGGGGCAGGCGCACGAAAATGCGACCGGGGGTCGCGCCTAAAGCCTGCCTCGCGCGTAGCCTGCGCGCGTAGAAGCTCTCTGCGCCACCTTCAAGACGGTGTCCCGCTGGCTTCCGCGGTTCCTGTCCTTCCCAGTCGCAGGATCAACCTAGCTCGCGATCCTGGCGGCGTCTAGGGGAGCGCGGGTCGCGATCCCGCAAAGTCCGGGGAAATCGACTGTCGGCGGCGCGTCTGGCCGGCGCGATACGTTCGCCGGTGGGATGAACGAGGGTCTGGAGGCCTCGCGCATACGGGCCAAGCGCAACGTCGTGCTGACCGCGGCGATCGCCGGGCTCGGCGGACTGCTCTTCGGCTACGACACCGGCGTCATCGCCGGTGCGCTGCTCTTCATCCGCGACGACTTCGGGCTCGGCAGCTTCGCCCAGGGGCTGATCGTCGCCGCCGTGCCGATCGGCGCCGTCGCCGGCGCGGCGCTGGCCGGGCCGCTCGGCGACGGCTGGGGCCGGCGGCGGGCGATCCTGCTCGCCGCCGCGGTCTTCATCGTCGGAGCACTGGGAAGCTCGGCGGCGCCGGACGCGACGGTGCTCGTGGTCGCCCGGCTGGTGATCGGCGTCGCGATCGGCATCGCCTCGGCCAACGCCCCCGTCTACATCTCCGAGATCGCGCCGCCCGAGAGCCGCGGTCGCCTGGTCAGCTTCTTCCAACTCTCGGTCACGGTCGGGATCCTGATCGCCTACCTGGTCGGGCTCGCCTTCGACCACAGCGAAGCCTGGCGCTGGATGCTCGGGCTCGGCTGCGTGCCGGCGCTGGTGCTCGCCTTCGGCATGCTGCGGATGCCGCAGAGCCCGCGCTGGCTGGTGATGCGCGGCGAGGACTTCGAGGCGCGCGCGACCCTGGTCAGGATCCGCGTCGACGAACCGGCGGCGATCGACCGCGAGCTGGCCGAGATCCACGACGAGATCGACACCGAGCCGGGCCGCTGGGGCGAGCTGCTTCAGCCCGCCGTTCGGGCCGCGCTGCTGGTCGGCGTCGGGCTCGCCGTGCTGCAACAGGTGACCGGGATCAACACGGTGATCTACTACGCGCCGACGATCGTCGAATTCACCGGCGTCAATTCCTCCGGCGCCTCGATTCTCGCCGCCGTCGGGGTCGGGGTGGTCAACGTCGCGATGACGGTCGTCGCCCTGCGTCTGCTCGACCGCGCCGGTCGCCGCGCCCTGCTGATGGTCGGCGTCAGCGGGATGACGCTGGCGCTGCTGGCGCTCGGCGCCGCCTTCGAGGGCGGCGGGCAGAGCACCCTCTCCTCAGCCGTGGCGATCGGCAGCCTGATGGTCTTCGTCGCCTCCTTCGCGGTCAGCCTCGGGCCGATCTTCTGGCTGCTCAACTCGGAGATCTACCCGCTCGGCGTGCGCAGCAAGGCGGCCGGGATCGGCACGATGGCCAACTGGATCGCCAACTTCGGCGTCTCGCTCACCTTCCTGTTGCTGATCGACGCGCTCGGCCGCAGCGGCACCTTCTGGCTCTACGGGGCGATCGGCGCGCTCACCCTGCTCTTCTGCTGGAAGCTGGTGCCGGAGACCAAGGGCAAGCACCTGGAGGAGATCCAGGCGCTCTTCCGGGCGCGGGCCGAAGGCCGCGGGACGTAGACATCGGCGCAGCCTGGTTACGCTGCGCGGATGCGAATCGACGACATACTGGAATCCAAGCGGCCGGTCTTCTCGGTCGAGCTCTTCCCGCCCAAGACCGAGGAGGGCAAGGACGAGCTGCTGGCCACGGCGCGCGCGCTGCGTGAGCTCGAGCCCGACTTCGTCTCGGTCACCTACGGCGCCGGCGGCTCGACCCGCGA
>DASTVL010000324.1:0-4465 GCA_035759115.1 Solirubrobacterales bacterium
GGCGATCCGCTCGATGCCTTCGCCCTTTGCCGTCGTCGCCGGGACGACGGCACCGCCTGAGCCGTTGATGACCTTGTAGTGGGCGGCGGCGATCGGCGAGCCCTGATCGCCGATGTTGCGCCAGCGAAGGTCAAAGCCCTCTGCGGCGCGAGAGGCATCCGGCGCGGCGACCGAGACGCTCTGCGGCGCGGCCGGAGGCGTCGTGTCGCGCGGCAACGGCACGCTGGCGGCAGCGCCGACGTTGCCCTCTGCGTCGGAGAGCCAGATGCGCACCACGTAGTCACCCCGGCGAGAGGGCGAGCTGATGGCGGAGACCTCCTGCACGTTTTGCTCGCTGACGCTGCGGGTCGGGACGACGACCTCGCCTGAGCCGTCGAGCACCTGGTAGTGGGCCTCGTCGATCGGCGCACCGGCGTCGACGATGTTTCGCCAGCGCAGGCCGAAGCGCTCGACCCAGCGCTCAGTCGAGGAAGCCGCGATCCGCAGCTCCTGCGGCGCCGCCGGGGGCGTCGTGTCGCGGGGGATCTCGACGCCAGCGGCGGGGCCGACGTTGCCGACCTCGTCCTCCAGCCAGACGCGCATCCAGTAGGCGCCCCGGCGCTCCGGGCCCTGGATCTCGGCCAGCGAGGTTGGGTTCGTGCCGGAGGCCGTCCGCTCCGCCATGACCACTTTGCCCTGGGCGTCGATCACGTCGTAGTGGACCGTCTTGATCGGTGAGCCCGAGTCGGGAGGCAGGGTCCACTGCGCCCCGAAACGGTCGAGGTAGCGGTTGGGGTTCTTGCTCGTCACCTGCAGCGCCGCGGGCTTGCCCGGCGCGGTGTTGTCGGTACGAACCGTGCGCTGGGTGCAGGTCTCGCCCTTGGTGCCGTGCAGGCCCTGGTACTGACCGTAGTCTTCGGTGCAAAGGCGCACCGTGTGGGAGCCGTCGGAGAGCGTCGCGGTGTCGACGCCGACGCTGCGCCCCCACGGCCCGCCGGTCGGGCACGGTGAGTAAGAGCGCGCCCACTCCCCATTCTGGCCGGTCCACGAGGTGGAGCAGCTGTGGTTGTGGTTCCAGCGAAGCGCTCCGTCAATCAGCATTCGCTCGGCACGGATGCCCGAGCCCTGATCGCGCACGTCGAAGGTGACATTGTGGGTGCCCCTGACCCACCTGCCGGCGAGGAAGTCGGCGCTCGTTTTGGTGAAATCGACCCTGGAATCCGAGTCATCGGAGAGCAGGAAGACGAGGCCGTTGAGATCGGTCTTCACGTCGCCGCTGACGTCGCAGCGACCGGGGCGCACGCAGCGCAGCTCGAAGACGAAGCGGTTGAAGTCCCACAGCGTCCCGCCATAGGGCCACAGGTGCGGGGCGAAGGTCGAGGTGAGCCCGCCACCGCGTTTCTGGGAGAGGATCTCTGCGGTCGAGCAACAGCTCGCCACCCAGAAGCGCGAGCGCCAGCCGTCGTGGAAGGAGGCGGGCTGGCGGGTGTAGCCGCCTGCCTGCTTGAAGTGGACATAGGAGGGCGTGTCGAAGATGAAGTTGCCGTAGGCGTTCTCCCCCGCGGTGTGGGGCATGTTCTGATGCTCCTGGATGCGCAAGAACGCGCCGTCGCCGGGTGGGTCGCCACCCTGCCCATCGCACCAGTTCCAGATGTGGAAGATGCCATTGGGGTTGGCGGAGCTGCGCGTGTTGGTGTCGACGCTGAACGGCGGCGCGCCGTTGGTGTGCGAACAGGCCACCATCTTGTAGTAGGCGGCCTTGGCGTCGGCAGCGGCGAGAACCGCAACGGCCATCGCGGCCAGCATCAGGCATAGGGCTACTGTGACCGGCCTACGGGCCGGTCCCGTCGATCGAAAGGACATATTCCTGCTCCTTGTTGCTGAACCGATCGTGGCTCAGTAGGAGAGGTATGCCTTCTCCATGCCCTCGCAACGCAATATGTGAGCGCCGAGAGGTGGGCGTTCCGTCGATCTGGCTCGTGTCTGAGATCACTAACAGTCAGACATGTCCAAGGGATCGGCTTTTTGCCTCTCGACTATTCGTTGAGGTGACAAAGGCAGTCCGGTGGTGAATGCGCTGAGTCTCGTAAATGCAATCATCGCACGGCTACACCGTGGCCGAACTGGCGGAACTGGATGCACTCGACCGATCAGACACGACGATGACCCGGCAAGGGCGATCACCGAGAACCGTCTGCAGTGCCTTGTCGTATCGCGGTGCACCGTTGCGGAAGCGCATGCCGACGACTACGGCAGCAGCATCTACCTCCCTGTGCCTCAGAGCAGATCGAGTAGCCATCCTGGCCTGGCCGGACGCGCACGACGTGGCCGGTAACACGCTGGCCACCGATCAACTTCGCCTGCTCGATCTTGCTGAGCGCGTCTCCCTCGCGCTCTCCCATCTCGGCGTCGAGCGGTAGGTGCGTCGGAACGGTCAGCATCGAGTGGATGTGGATGCCGCGCCGCCGTCTTGAAGCGAGCTTGACGGCCGTGGCGACCATCTCCTCGGAGAACGGGTCGTCGTCGCGGAAGGAGACGAGCACGCTTTCGTACTCGATCTCCTCGACGCCGAGCGGCTCGGGCATCACGACCTTGACGGTCTGGCGCAGGCCGAGCCCCTGGTTGCGCCGGTAGGCGACGTAGATCGCCAGCCCGACCAGCATCCAGGCGGTGCCGATCACCAGCGTGCGCGTGTTCAGCGCCATCACAACGACCCACGCCGCGAAGGTGCCGAGGCCGCCGACGATCGCGCTCAGCGGCAGCAGGCTTCCCCGCCAGCGGAGGTTTGCGGGCGGCATCCACGGCCGCTCCTGGTCGGGAAAGCGGCGGCGCAGCTGGATCACCGAGACGTGCGCCACCGTGAAGGAGAGCATCGCTCCGAACGAGTACATCGTCGCCAGCAGCTCGGTCTCCCCTGGCAGAACCGTTACTACCGCGATCACCGAGAAGGCGGGGATCGCCACATAGGGGGTGCCGAAGCGCGGGTGGACCTGGCGCAGCCGTTCGGGCAGCTGGCGGTACTGGCCCATCGAGAAGGTCAGGCGCGAGAGTCCGATCAGCGCCGCGTTGGTGGCGATCACGAGGATCACCGCGGCGAGCACGCCGACGTAGAAGCGCAGCACGTCGGTGAGGCCGACGGAGAGGCCGAAGTTCTCGACGATTCCCAGCACCGGATCGTCGGCGTAGGTCGTGCCGAGCTCGGTGGTGAAGACGCCGGTCGCGTCCTGGGTCACGGGCAGCGCCGAGAGGGCGATGATCGGCAGCAGCGAGTAGATGCCGAGCACGGCGAGGACCGTCAGGCCGGTTCCCTGGCGCACGGTGCGCCTCGCGTCGCGCGCCTCCTCGGCCATGTTGGAGATCGTCTCGTCCCGGTGTAGGCGATCATTCCGACCGCGATCCCCAACGCGAAGTTGCTCCAGGTCGGAGCAATGCCGAGCTGGACGTTGTCGACCAAGGTTTGGGGGCCGAGGACGAGAACCACCCCGATCGCAACCAGGACAACCTGCGTCGCCAGGTCTCCGATCGCCAGGACGAGGTTGAGCCGGGCCGACTCCTGCGTTCCTTTCACGTTCAGCGCCGCCAGGCAGGCGATCAGGGCGATCGCGCCGATCACGTCCCCCGGGTGGCTTCCGAGTGGCTCCCAGAAGACGGCCAGGTAGTGGGGCACGAAGTAGGCCGAGATCGCGACCGTGATCACGTAGTTGAGCATCTGCCCCCAGGCCGCGAAGAAGCTGACCAGCTCGTTGAATCCGCGGCGGGCGAAACTCGAGGAGCCCCCGGCCTCCGGGTACATCACGGTCGCCTCTATGTAGGTGGCGGCGGTGCAGACGAAGATGATCCCGGCGACGAGGAAGGCGAGCGGCGTCAGGCCGAGCGCGAAGGCGGCGGTGACCCCGAGCGCGTAGTAGGGCGTCGAGCCGACGTTGCCGTAGGCGGTCGAGAACAACGCCGAAGCCAAGTAGCTGCCGCGCAACGCCACGCGACGGCCAGCACATCGCCAACGAGCGCGGCCAGCAGCCCAGCGAGGTCGTCTTTCAACTCCTTGTAGCGCCTGAGCCTCCAGGCGACCAGGCCGCTCGGTGCACCTTGGCTCACCTCGAAGTAGAGCAGCGCGTGGTCTGAGAAACCCTCGACCCATTTTTCCTGATCGGCACCCGGGAGTTTGGGCGGACCACGGCTCGATCAAGTCCTCGCGGTCGAGATCAGATTCTCATGCGGCAGACCGGGTCGCGAATCGCTTACCGCCATCGGCCCGCAGGTGGACGATCTGCTTCTCGGCGAGCTCCAGCTCCTGGAACTCGGTGCGGGTCAGCTGCGCCCATACCTCCGTGCCGTCGCCGAGGATGAACTCGACCCTGACCTCGAAGCCGAGGGCGACTATGCGCTGCACCATCCCCTCCTCGGTGTCGGGCGCGGGGTGGCGGGCGATCTCCATGTCATGCGGGCGGACGAGGTGCCCGCCGATGCGGTTGACCTCGCCGACGAA
>DASTVL010000325.1:0-4509 GCA_035759115.1 Solirubrobacterales bacterium
GGCCGCGACGTCGAGCGGCTCGTCCTCGCCCGCGCGGTCAAGGCCCACCTCGACGACCGCGTCCTGCTCGACGGCGCCCGCACGATCGTCTTCTGATGAGACCGCCTGGAACGCGACTACCGGCGTTGGCCCAGGTCGGCCTCTACGCGCGCGACCCGCTCGGCTTCCTGATCCGCTTCCAGCGCCGCTACGGCGACATCTTCAGGGTCTCCTTCCCCTTCTACAAGGACCTCGTCTACGTCGCCGACCCGGCCCTGGTCAAACAGCTCTTCACCACCTCGCCCGAGCTGGCGCACGCCGGCGAGGCGAACGCGAGCGTGCTCGAGCCGGCGCTCGGCCCACACTCGGTCCTCACCCTCGACGAGGCGCCGCACATGCGCCAGCGCAAGCTGCTGTTACCGCCCTTCCACGGCGAGCGGATCGAGCGCTACGGCGAGCTGATCCGCGAGGCGACGCGGCGCGAGATGCAGAGCTGGCCGGTCGGCGAGCCCTTCGCGTTGCGCCCGCACACGCAGCGGATCACTCTTGCGGTGATCCTGCGCGCCGTCTTCGGCGTCGAGGACGACGAGCGGCTGGCCCGCTTCGAGCGGCTGATCGAGCGCTTCGCCGACCGCCTGACGATGGTCACCGCCTTCCCGCCATTGCGCCGCAACCTCGGCCGCTTCAGCCCCTGGACGCGCTTCGTCGCCGCCCGCGAGGGGCTCGACGCCTTCATCTACGAGGAGATCGCCCTGCACCGCGCCGAGCGTGGCGGCGACGAAGGCGACGCCGACGACGTGCTCTCGCTGCTGATGGCGGCCCGCCACGAGGACGGCAGCCCGATGAGCGATGCCGAACTGCGCGACGAGCTGGTCACGATCCTCGCCGCCGGGCACGAGACCACCGCCACCGGGCTCGCCTGGGCGATCGAGCGGCTGCTGCGCAACCCGGGCGTGCTCGGCGACCTGCGCGACTCGGTCGCCGCCGGCGAGGACGCCTACCTCGAAGCGACGATCCGCGAGACGCTGCGGGTGCGTCCGGTGTTGATCGACGTCGCCCGCAAGCTGACCGCGCCGCTGGAGATCGGCGGCTACGAGCTGCCCGCCGGCGGCTACCTGATGGCGGCGATCGCCGCCCTGCACTACCGCGAGGACCTCTTCCCCGAACCGGAGCGGTTCCGCCCCGAGCGCTTCCTCGAGGCCAAGCCCGACACCTACGCCTGGATCCCCTTCGGCGGCGGCGTGCGGCGCTGCATAGGCGCCTCCTTCGCCGAGTACGAGATGAAGGTGGTCCTGCGCGAGTTCCTGCAACGGGCCGAGCTCAGCGCCCCCGACCCGAAGCCGGAAAAGGTCAAGGTCCGCAACATCACGCTGGCGCCCGGCAAGGGCACGAGGGTCAGGCTCGACCGGCCGCTGCGCTGACCTCCGCTTCGGCCTCCTCCCACTGCGAGTAGAGCTCGGCGACCGCGCCCTTTGCCGCGGCGTGGCGCTCTTCGGCCCGCTTGGCGCGGCCGGGGCTCGACCAGGCTTCGGGGTCGGCCAGCTCCTGCTCGAGCTCGCGCAGCTCGGCCTCGGCCCGCTCGATCTGCTCGGCCAGCCGCCCCGCCCTGCGCGCCGCTTTCTTCGCCGCCCGCCCGGCGTTGCGCCCCTCGGCCGACGCGGGCCGGGGCTTCTCCGCCTGCGCCGTCGCCTCGGTCGCGGCCTCGCGTTCGTCGCGCTCGCGCTGGTAGGCGGCCCAGCCGCTGTCGTGCGAGCGCAGCTCGCCGTCCTCGCAGACCAGGGTGCGGCTGCCGACGGCCTCGAGCAGCGCCCGGTCATGGGAGACGAGCACGACCGCTCCCTCGAAGGCGAGCAGCGCGTCCTCGAGCGCCTCGCGGCTCTCGATGTCGAGGTGGTTGGTCGGCTCGTCGAGGATCAGCACGTTGGCGCCGGAGGCGACGAGGATCGCCAGCGAGAGCCGTCGCTGCTCGCCGCCGGAGATCTCGCCCAGCTGCTTCTCGACGTCGCCGCCGGAGAAGAGGAAGTTGCCGAGCAGGTCGCGCGCCTTCTGCCCGCTCAGCCCGGTCTGGCGCTGCGCCGCGTCGAGCACGGTCCCCTCCCCCGCCGCCGTGTCGGCGTGCTGGGAGAGGTAGCCGATCTTGACGTTGTGGCCGGTCCGCACCGAGCCGGCGGCAGGCTCGGTGCGTCCGGAGAGGACCTCGATCAGGGTCGTCTTGCCAGCTCCGTTGGGACCGACGAGGACGACGTGCTCGCCGCGTTCGACTTCCAGCCGCGCGTCGGCGAGCAGCGTCCGTCCCGGCACCTCGATCCGCCCCCCGACCAGTTTGAGCACGACCCGCCCGGGGCGCTCGGGCTGGATGAAGGAGAAGCGCAGGTTGCGGCGGTCGCGCTGCTCGGCCTCGACCCCGTCGCGCTTGATCTTGTCGATCTGCTTCAGCCGCGACTGCGCCTGGCGCGCCTTGGTCGCCTTGTAACGGAAGCGCTCGACGAAGCGCTCCATGCGGGCGATCTCGGCTTCCTGGCGCTCGATCGCCTTGCCGCGGGCGATCGCGCGCGCCGCCTGCTCCTTGCGCCAGGCGTGCCAAGGGCCGGCGAAGAAGCGCGCCCGCTGCGCCTCCAGCTCCAGCACCGAGGTGCCGACCGCCTCGAGGAACCAGCGGTCGTGGGCGACGAGGACGACGGCCGCGTCGAGGTCCTGCAGGTAGCGCTCCAGCCACTCCAGCGAGGGGATGTCGAGGTGGTTGGTCGGCTCGTCGAGCAGCAGCAGGTCGGGGCGGGTGGCGAGCGCGCGCGCCAGCGAGGCGCGGGTCAGCTCGCCGCCGGAGAAGGTCGAGAGCGGCCGCTCGGACTCCTCGCCGCCGAAGCCGAGCCCGCGCAGCACGGCGAGCACGCCGTCGCGCCAGCGATAGCCGCCGCCGTGCTCGAGCCGCTGCTGCGCGGCGGCGTAGGCGGCCAGCGTCTCCTCGCCGGTGTCGCCGCCCGCCATCGCCGCCTCGAGCCGCTCCAGCTCGGCCTCGGTCTCGATCATCTCGGCGCGACCGGAGAAGACGTAGGAGCCCAGCGAGACCGCTGTCTCGCGCGGCGGGCGCTGGTCGTGCAGGGCGACCCGGGCGCCTTTCTGCAGGACGAGGCTGCCGCGGTCCGGCTTGCGCTCGCCCGCGAGCAGGCGCAACAGGGTCGACTTGCCTGCCCCGTTGCGCCCGGAGAGCGTCATCCGCTCGCGCGGCTCGAGCTTGAACGAGACCCCCTCGAAGAGCAGCGTGCCGCCGACGTGGACGTCGAGGCTGGTTGCGGTCGCGATAGCCATACGGGGTCAACGTTACGAGACCCCGGCCCGACCTCCCATGCCGGGTTAGCCGAAGTGCTTCGAGGCGATCTGGTCGATCGTGCTCTTGGTGCGCACCGTGGTCGGGCCGAGGGCGGACTCGATCGCCTTCCAGTCCAGATCCGATTCGGAGATCCCGCCCGCCGGTAGCCAGTAGAGCTCGCGGTCGGCGATCGTCAGGCGGTCGTCGTCCGTGGAGAGCACCAGCGCCTTTTTCGCCGCCGATGCGCTCGGCTTCTTCTTCAGCAGGGCGACCTGCAGCTTGCCCTTCGAAGCTTCCAGCTGCTTCGACGAGAAGGGCTCCTGGCCGACGATCGCGAGCAGCTCCTTCGCCGAGCGCAGGAAGACCGGCACGTCGTAGGCGAGCGCCTCGGCGAGGCCCGCTTCGAGCTCCGCGGTCAGGTCGCCGGACCGTCCCGCCTTGGCGAAGACGACGTTGCCGCTGGCCCGGAAGGTAGCGACGTCCTCGCAGCCGAGCGCCTCGAAGTGGCTGCGCAGCTCCTCATTCTTGAGCCGGCGGTTGCCGAGGTTCATGCCCCGCAGGAAGGCGACGTAGCGGTCCATCAGTGGAGGCGGCCGGAATTGAACCGGCGTCTCTGGTCGTAGCGCGAAGGCTTCTACAGGTTTAGCCGGCGCTTGAGTCTCGTCTCCCGGGGTCCGCGCCGGCGGGCACTGCGGGAGACAAAGCCCTCTGAAATGTCCCCTGGCGGACGGGGCGATCCGCTTGGGTAAGCCCGCAATTGAAGCCGGTGCCCCTCTCCGCGGGCGAAAGAGGGCCGACTCTCACTCACTTAGATCTAACTAAGCAGCGAGGGCGAACTCATGGTCCGCACGTATTGGTTGGTGCCGGTGTTTTACGAGGCCTCCGGCCACCTCGACCTGCAACCGTTCGCACGGACCGACCAGATCGAAGCCTGTCGCCCCCGTGCTATGTGCATTCGATTGTACGCTGCTTGCGATGGCGGAGCAGGAATTCGACGCGATCGTGATCGGGGCCGGCGCTCCGGGAGAGGTCTGCGCCGGCCGCCTCGCCGACGGCGGGCTCTCGGTCGCGATCGTCGAGAGCCACCTGGTCGGCGGCGAGTGCTCCTACTACGCCTGCATGCCGTCGAAGGCGCTGCTGCGCCCCGGCGAGCTGCTCGCCGAGGCGCGCCGCGTGCCCGGTGTGAGCGCCGCCGTCACCGGCGAGCTCGACCCACAGGCCGT
>DASTVL010000326.1:0-11120 GCA_035759115.1 Solirubrobacterales bacterium
CCACGTCGGCCCCTCCGACTACGTCGCCTGGCTGACCGACCGCAAGTGGGCGCACATCCGGCTCGAGGGCAAATCGTTCGGCGACGTGCCGCTCAACGTCGAGCTCAAGCTCGAGGTCTGGGACTCGCCCAACTCGGCCGGCGTCGTGATCGACGCGGTGCGGTTGATCAAGCTGGCGCTCGACAACGGGATCTCGGGCCAGCTCGACGGCCCCTCCAGCTACCTGATGAAGTCGCCGCACAGCCAGCGGCCCGACGACGAGGCGCGCGAGCAGACCGAGGAGTTCATCGCCGCCAACGCGCGCGGCAAGTCGCCGGCGCCGGACGGCGCCAGGGTCTCGGCGGGCTGAGCCCGAGGCCGTGCCGGGCGCGCCGCTCTCGATAGCCCAGGTCGCGCCCCACCGGCGGGCCACCCCCAACGCGGTAAACGGCTTCGTCGACGGCGTCTCGGCCGAGCTCGAGCGGCGCGGGCACGAGCTGCTGCGGATCGCCGCCGGCGACCCGGTCAAGCGGATGCTCGCCGGCGCCGCGCCGGACATCGTCCACGTGCACGAGCCGTTTGCGCCGAGCGTCTCCTCGGCGGCGTTGCGCCACTCGCACGCGCTCAACGTCGCCACCTTCCACCGCGCCCAGGAGCGCCTCTTCTCGACCCAGGTGGCGCGGCCGCGGGTCGAGATCTTCTTCGGCCGCCTCGACGCGCGCACCGTCGCCGCGCCGGCGACCGGCGAGCTGCTCGAGCGCTACTTCCCCGGCTCCTACCAGCTGATCGAGCCGGCCGGCGAGGAGCGCGGGTGGACGGCGGTCGCCGACGAGCTGGAAGCGATCTACCGCCGCCTGCTCGCCCGCCGCCACGATCCCGCCGGCGACCCGGCGGTGCGCGAGCGGATCGCCGCGCGGCCGCTGATCGAGGTCGACCTGCACATGCACACCGACCACTCGACCGACTGCGCGACGCCGGTCCGCGTGCTGCTGGAGACGGCGCGCGACCGCGGCCTCGGGGCGATCGCGATCACCGACCACAACGAGGTCTCGGGCGCGCTCGAGGCGCGGCGGATCGCCGAAGAGGAGATGGGCGACCTGAAGGTGATCGTCGCCGAGGAGGTGAAGACGGCCGAGCAGGGCGAGGTGATCGGCCTCTTCCTCGAGCAGAAGATCCCGCGCGGGATGACGATGGCGGAGACGATCGCCGCGATCCGCGAGCAGGGCGGGCTGGTCTACGTGCCGCACCCGTTCGACCGCCTGCACTCGGTGCCCGACTACGAGCACCTGCTCGACATCGTCGAGGAGATCGACATCCTCGAGGTCTTCAACCCGCGCGTGGCGCTGACCTCGTTCAACGAGGAGGCCGAGCGCTTCGCGGGCAAGTACCGGATCGTGCCCGGGGCCGGCTCCGACAGCCATGTGGCCCAGGGGCTGGGCAGCGTGCGCGTGCGCATCCACGACTTCGACGGTCCGGCCGAGTTCCTCGAGGCGATGCGCGACGCCGACATCACCCGCAAGCACAAGAACCTCGTCTACGTGCAGGCGCTGAAGCTGCTGCAGACGACCGGGCGGCCGAAGGCGGCGAAGCGCAGCGTGCTCGACGCCAAACCGGTGCGCGGCGGCCGGCGGCGGCGCCGGCGACGCGCGGCGGGGGGCGCCGCGGGCGGCAAGAGCTGATGCAGGAGGCGGGCGCGAAAGGAGCCGCGCCGGTGCCGTCAAAGAGGTCTGCCGGCGTGCCTGCGACCGACGACGAGATCAGAGAGAAGTACCTGGAGCGCGCGATCCGCGAGCTCAACCAGATGACCCACGAGCTGCAGGAGTGCCCGCACTGCCCGCGCGGCAAGCTGATGCCGGTGCTCGGCTCCGGCCACCCGCAGGCCGACGTCTTCATGATCAAGCACGCCCCCGGCGTGGCCGAGATCGAAGAGGGCGTCGCCTTCTACGGGCGCGCGGGCAACGCGCTGATGAAAAGCTTCAAGCGGCTCGGGATCGACCCGCTCGTCGTCTACGGGACGCTCTGCGTCAAGTGCCCGATCGCCGAGCCCGACCTCGCCGCCGAGGAGTGCGTGCGGCGCCTGGTCGAGGAGCTGGCGATCGTGCAGCCGAAGATCCTCGTCGTCATGGGCGAGCCCGCCCTGCGCACGCTCAACGGGCTCGAGATCCCGCTGGCGCGCAGGGTCGAGCCGCGCGAGGGCGAGATCCAGGCCTTCACCCCGACCGTCGACGCCCTCTACACCCCCGACATCGACGAGTCGCTCGACGAGGAGACCGCCAAGCAGCGCTTCTGGCGCTCCTTCAAGACGCTCGGCGAGTGGTACGAGGACCTGCCGCCGTACTAGCTTGCTGGGTTTTCGCTGGGCCCCTCGGCCCTCCGAGATTCTTATATACTCTCTTAATCTCTTTCACTAGGACACTGAGAGCCCTACGCATGAGATCGAAGCCCCGGATTCTGATTGCGGCTACGGGTATGTTCGCGGCAGTCGTCTTTTTGGCGGCAATCCAGGCGGCGTGGACCTCTGTCGGTCAGATTGCCGTGCTGCCTGCCTCTGCGGAAGAAGCGGAAGAACAGAAAAAAAACACCGACGAGAAGCTCGGTCTGTTCCGACCCGGAGCCGCTCCACCAGCGTGGTTCTTCCGAATCCCTGTAAACAAAAACAAAACCGAAACGTTGAGCTTTGCCTTCGCTACTGCAGAAGACAAGCCGATCTTTGGCGATTGGAATGGGGACGGTTCCGCCTCAATTGGTGTGTTTCGTCCGTCTAATGCGAAGTGGTACCTGAAGAACGAAAATTCGTCAGGGGGCCATGACATCTCGTTCGCGTACGCGCTTTCCACCGACATCCCCGTCGTCGGTGACTGGGACGGAGACGATGTCGACACCGTAGGCGTCTTCCGCTCGTCCAATGCCACGTGGTATCTGAAGAATTCGAATGAAGCGGGTCCCCAGGACATCCATATGGTCTTCGGCGCCAGCGGCGATAAGCCTGTGGTCGGTGATTGGAACGGGGATGGCAAAGACGGCGTAGGGGTGTTCCGGCCCTCGAATGCGAGGTGGTATTTGCGGAATACGCTGACTTCGGGGGGCAACGAGATTCCATCCTTCGCCTTCGCCAACCCGAGCGATCGTCCGATTGCGGGCGACTGGGATGAGGATGGATTCGACACGGCGGGCGTATTTCGCCCCGGCAACACGAGGTGGTACCTGCGGAACTCGCTGACCGGTGGCGGGGCGGACCAGACGATCGAATTTGGAAGCTCCGCCGACCTGCCGGTCGTGGGCCGATTCGCACCTTAGGATGAAGCGGCGGCCTCGGCCACCGGTGCGGGGGTCGGAGAGGTGCCGTCGGGGCCGTGGCCGTTGCTCTCGACGACGTCTCTTGGCGGAACCCTGGGCGAGAGGAAGCGGTCGATCGCGGCCAGCGCCACGGCGGAGACCACGAAGGTGACGTGGATCACCGTCTGCCAGAGCATCGTCTCCGAGCTCGTGTTGGCGGCGTTGATGAAGGTCTGCAGGAGGTGGATCGAGGAGATCCCGACGATCGCCATCGCCAGCTTTACCTTGAGCACATTGGCGTTGACGTGCGAGAGCCACTCCGGCTGGTCCGGGTGGCCTTTGAGGTTGATCCGCGAGACGAAGGTCTCGTAGCCGCCGACGATGACCATGATCAGCAGGTTGGCGATCATCACCACGTCGACCAGGCCGAGCACCAGCAGCATCACCTCGTTCTCGGTGAGCGCCCCGGCGTCCTTGACCAGGTGCCAGAGCTCCTGCATGAAGCGCCAGACGTAGACCCCCTGGGCGGCGATCAGGCCGAGGTAGAGTGGCGCTTGCAGCCAGCGGCTGAGGAAGATCGTCGTCGCCGTGTAACGCGCCAGCCGCCGATCGGCATAGGGCTTCTTGGTGGTCATCAGCGCGGCATCCTGCCAGCGACCTCGGCGGAACCGGCTATGAGCCTGTCGCCGGCTAAGGGGCGGCGGCTTCGGCCACGGCGGTCATCGCCTCGACCTTGGCGCTGGCCAGGCCCCTGACGACGATCGTGTCGAGGGCGGTGTAGGCGGCGAGCATCTTCTGGGCTGTGTCGGGGTCGGCGGCTGCTACGCCGACGGTGCCCTCGGGCTCACCGAGGCGGTCGAAGTGGTTGCGGTAGCCGGCGTGCAGGTCGCGGTAGAAGGACTCCTCCTTGGCGAGGCGCTCGGCGGCGTCGGGGCCGACGGCGGTGCGCACGTAGCCGAAGACCGGCGGGCACTCGCGGCTCGCCTCGGCGGCGCCGGCCTCGACCTGGTTGCGGGCGCGGGCGGCGAACTCCGGCGTCATCCAGTTGAAGAAGGCGCCGTCGAACTCGGCCCCGGCGAGGGCGCACATCTTCGGGCCCATCGCGGCGAGCACGAGGCGGACACCGGGCAGCGCCTCGCGCAGCACCGGCAGCTGCTCGCGCATCTGCGTCAGCGGCTTCTTCGAGAAGCCGGCGCCGACCCCGAGCCAGAGCCGGTCCTTCTCAAGCCCGAGCCGCTCGATGTCGGCGGCGATCTCCTCCGGCGGCGTGCGGTCGAGCGCGATAACGGCCACACCGAGGTCTAGCTCGGGCGCCGCCGCCCCAAACTCCGCCAGCGTCTCCACCCCCTTCGCCCCCGGATGGTCGTTCGACCAAACGGAGTCGTAACCCAACTCCGCACAGCGCGCCGCGAGCGGCCGCGCCACCTCGGGGTCAAGCCCCGCAGCGACTCCGAATCCCCGTGCCATCGTCCGCAGCCTACCTACGGTGCACGGCCCGCGTCAGCGACGGGAGGGACACCCCCGACCCTCCCACCCCTACGCCCGGTCGAACTCCGCCACGCACTCGATGTGCGGGGTCTGGGGGAACATGTCGACCGGCCTCACACGGCGCAGGGCATAGCCCGCCTCGACCAGCTGGGCTGCGTTCGGCGCCAGCGTGGTCGGGTTGCAGGAGACGTAGACGATCCGCTTTGCCTCGCACTCGAGCACGCGGCGGACGATCTTCTGCGAGAGGCCGGGGCGCGGCGGGTCGAGCAGGACGACGTCGGGCTTGCCCGCCCGCTCGACCAGGGGCCTCACGCCGGTTCTCGCGCTGCCGGCGATGAAGCGCGCGTTCCCGATCCCGTTGCGCTCGGCGTTGCGCTCCGCGTCGGCGATCGCCTCGGGGACGATCTCCAGGCCCCAGACCTCGCCCGCGCGGGCCGCCATCGTCAGCCCGATCGTGCCGATCCCGCAGTAGAGGTCGAAGACCCGCTCGGCGCCGCTCAGCCCGGCGTACTCGGCGGCGACTCCGTAGAGCCGCTCGGCCATCTCGGTGTTGGTCTGGAAGAAGGCGTTGTAGGACATCTCGAAGTCGAGTCCGCAGAGGCGCTCGCGCAGCATCTCCTCGCCGAGGGCGCCTGTCGGGCCGTCGCTGCCGCCCGAGCCGGCGTCGACCACGGTGTGCAGGTCGACCGGAGGCCTGGGGAAGCGCTTCGGTGTCGTCACCAGCCGGGTCTGGATCTGGCCGCTGCGCCGGCCCTCGCGCACGACCAGGTTGCAGAGCGTGCCGGTGCCGGCCTGGCGGTCGTAGGGCTCGATCGCTTCGGCGCGCGCCCACTCGCGCACCTCGTTGCGGGCCGCGTTGCCGCGCTCGGAGGCGAGCCGGCAGTCCTCGACGCCGACGACGAGGTCCCAGCGGCCGGCGGCGTGGAAGCCGAGCGCGGCGCCGTCCTCGCCCGGGCCGAAGGAGTATTCGAGCTTGTTGCGGTAGCGCCACTGTTCGATCGCCGGCTCGATCTCCTCGAGCTCGAAGCCGTCGAGCTCGCCGATCCGGCGCAGCGCCTCGTCGACCTGGCGGCGCTTCTCGATCAGCTGCTGCTCGTAGGCGAGGCCCTGCCACGGCGCGCCCGGGCAGGGCTCGCCCTCGTGCAGGCAGGTGTTGGCGACGCGGTCGGCGCCGGGCCGCAGCAGCTCGACCGTGCGCGCCTCGGCGAAGCGCTTCTTCGGCTTGGTCACCTCGGCCCGCACGAGGTCGCCCGGCAGGCCGCCGGAGACGAAGACGACGTAGCCGCCGGCGCGGGCGACGCCGCGGCCGCCGTGGGCGAGCGAGTCGATCTCGAGCTCGAGTCGCTCGCCCTTGCGCGGGCGGGTGGCGTTCGCGGGGCGCGTTTGTGGCGCTATGCGTGACAAACGCGCCCCGTCGCTGCTAGCCGAGTTTTTTGCGCGCCCGGCGCGCCGCCTGGGTCGCCTGTTTGCGCACCGGCGCGGTGTGCCCGCCGACGCCTTTGCGCGCCTGTTTGACCAGCCGTTCGAGCTCTTTCAGCATGCCGTCGGTCTGGCGCTTGCCGCGCTTGATCAGGTCGGAGACCATCTTCTCGGCGTCGCCGCGCGTCATCCGGCCGCGCTTGACCGCGTCGTCGACGACGTCCTGCAGGCGGTCGCGGCTCAGCGTGACGCTCTGTTCGAGGCTCTCGCGAAACTGCTCGACGCTCTTGTCGAGTCCGGCAGCGCCGCTGCCGCCACCCGATTTTTTCGCTTTCGATCTGGTTTTCGGTTTGGCCTTGCCTTTGGCTTTCGTTTTCGATTTGGCCGCCGGTTTGGCTTTCGCTTTCGATTTCGCTTTTTTCGGTTTGGCGGCTTTCGCTTTTTTCGCCGATTTGCCGGATTTGGTTTTTTTCGCCGCCATCCTTTGCTTCCTCCTGGGTCGCCGGGTCTGGGGAGCGCGTTCGCTTTTTGTCGTGTAGAGCGAGACAAACAGCGAACGCGGTGGATCTGACTATGTCACTACCGCCCGTGGAGGGTTGCAAAACGCGCTTCGACGGGGGCGTGATCGCTGAGGCGCAGCGCCAGGCGGTCCTCGTCCAGCTCGCGCCGCTCGGGCAGCCACTGGCGTGGCGGCTCGACCGTGTCGAGGCCGCGGGCGAGCAGGTGGTCGATCGCGCCGGGCGCGGTCGGCGCGGCGAGGCCGAAGCGCTCGCGCAGCTCGTCGAAGACCGTGGGGCTCTGCCGCGGGCGCAGGTTGAGGTCGCCGCCGAAGATCAGCGGCGCCTCACCGGCCCAGGCGCTCGCGGCCACGGCGGCGCGCCGCACGTCGGCGGCGGCGAGCGTGGGATCGTGCGCGGAGGCGTGCAGGTTGGCGATGCAGAGGCCCGCGACATCTCCGTCATCGCCGCCGATCCGCGTGAGCGCCATCGCCCGCCGCTCGGGCCGCCCGCGATGGATCTCCAGCTCGCGCCGCTCGGCGATGGCCTGCTCGTTCCGGTGTGCTTTTCGTACCTCATGGGTCTGAAAAGCACACCGGAAGGATTTGCGGACCAGGGTCAGGTTCGAGCCGCCCTCGTTGGAGGCGATCAGGTCGGGGTTGAGGCGGGCGGCGCGGGCGCGCAGGGCGCCGAGCGAGTTGCGCGCGGTGAGCGCGCCGTGGGGTTCGGCCTCGCAGGCGGCGGCGAGCGGTTGCCACCAGCGCGGCGGGCACTCCTGCAGCAGCGCGACGTCCCACTCGGCGCCGGCCAGCAGCCGGGCGAACTCGTCGAGCAGCTCGCGGTTGACCTGGACGTGGGTGGCGTTTCGCTCGGTCCGCCGCAGCAGCCGCGAGCGCCAGGTGAACAGCTCCCGGCCGGGCGGGAAGTCGCGGCCGTGGAAGAGGTTCCAGGAGAGGGCGGTCAGCTCCACAGCCGTAGTATCCGCGGCTTGGCGAAGCGAGACTTCATCACCGGCGAGGAGCTGGGCGCGTTCGAGCTCGGGCAGCTGCTCGACCTCGCCGCCGAGCTGAAAGCGGGCCGGCGCGTTCGCGATTCGTCGGGCTCAGCACCACAAACAGCGAACGCGGGCGATCTCGCCGGGCGCAGCATCGCGCTCGTCTTCGAGCAGCCCTCGACGCGGACGCGGATCTCCTTCGAGGTCGGCGTCGCCGAGCTCGGCGCGACGCCGATCGTCCTGCGCGGCGACGAAATGCAGCTCTCGCGCGGCGAGTCGGCCGGCGACACCGGCCGCGTGCTCTCGCGCTACCTCGACGCGATCGTGATCCGCCACGGCTCGCACGAGGCGGTGGCCGAGCTTGCCGGCGCCGCCGAGGTGCCGGTGGTCAACGCGCTGACGCCGCTGCACCACCCCTGCCAGGCGCTGGCCGACCTGCTCACCCTGCGCGAGCGCCGCGGCGACCTGCACGGCCTGCGTCTCGCCTACGTCGGCGACGGCAACAACGTCGCCCGCTCGCTCGCGATCGCCTGCGAGCTGGCCGGGGTCGAGCTGATCGTCGCCGCGCCGGACGGCTACCAGCTCGAGCAGGGGCACGGGGTCAAGCTCACCGACGACCCGCGCATGGCGGTCTCCGGCGCCGATGCGATCTACACCGACGTCTGGGTCAGCATGGGCGACGAGGAGGAGGCCGAGCGGCGCCGCGCCGACCTCGCCCCGTTCCGCGTCGACGCCGACCTGCTCGGCGCCGCAAACGACGACGCGATCGTCCTCCACTGCCTGCCCGCCCACCCGGGCGAGGAGATAACCGCCGAGGTCCTCTACGGCGAGCGGTCCGCCGTCTGGGACCAGGCCGAGAACCGGCTGCACGCGCAGAAGGCGCTGCTGCTCACGCTGCTCGCGGAGTAGGCATGTACCCGGAGATCGAACTCGGCCCGCTGACCCTGCAGAGCTTCGGGCTGATGTTCGCGCTCGCCTTCCTCGCCGCGGGCTGGCTTATCTGGAAACGGCTGGGGGAGATCGGCAAGCCGCCCGACTGGGCCTATGAGATGGGCTTCGCGGCGCTGATCGGCGGCGTGGTCGGCTCGCGCCTCTACTTCGTCGTGCAGAACTACGACGACGTCAAGGGCGATCTGCTCGGCAACCTCTTCGGCGGCTCGGGGCTGGTCTGGTACGGCGGCGCGATCGGCGGCGCGATCGCGGTTCTACTCTGGGCCTGGTACCGCGACTTCCTCCGCCTCGCCCTGCTCGACCTCGCCGCCCCGGCGCTGGCGCTGGGCTACGCGGTCGGGCGGATCGGCTGCCAGCTCTCCGGCGACGGCGACTACGGCAGGGCCTGGGACGGCCCCTGGGCGATGGCCTATCCCGATGGCACCGTGCCGACCACCGACGAGGTCCACCCGACGCCGGTCTACGAGGCGCTCGCGATGGGCCTCGGCGCCTGGCTGCTGTGGCGGTTGCGCGACCGCGTCCGCGCCGGCGTGCTGTTCGCGCTCTACCTCGTCTACGCCGGCGGCGAGCGCTTCCTGGTCGAGTTCGTCCGGCGCAACGACGAGGTCGCCGCCGGGCTTACCGGCGCGCAATTCGAGAGCCTTGCAATGATGGTCGCCGGAATCGTCTGGCTGTATGCGGTGCGGCAGCGGCACGGGACCCTGGCTCGCGAGGCCGCTGGTAACGTTGCCCCAAATTCTTTGAGTTAAATGAGGAGGCGAAGGACGTGGATGTAGTGGAGACCGGCAGCGGGGGAGGCTCGTCCGCCGCGACCGTCGCCGAGCTGGTCGACACCGCGGCGGAGACGATCGCGGCGGCCGGCTGCGAGGAGCCGCGCAGCGACGCCGAGGCGCTGGTCGCCAACGCGCTCGGGGTCGGCGTCGAGGAGCTCTCGCGCGACGGCGCGGGCGAGGTCCCGCCCCAGGTCGTCGCCGCGGTCGAGGCGTCCGTCGCCCGCCGCGCCGAGCACGAGCCGCTCGCCTACGTGCTCGAACGCGCCCCCTTCCGCGACCTCTGGATCCACGTCGACCCGCGCGTGCTCTGGCCGCGGCCGGAGACCGAGTTGCTGGTCGAGGTCGGGGCCCAGCTGCCGCAGGGCGCCCGCGTGCACGAGGTCGGCACCGGCTCGGGCGCGATCGCCCTGGCGCTGATCTCCGAGCGCCCCGACCTGCGCGTCACCGCGTCGGACCTCTCGCCGGAAGCGGCCGAAGCGGCGCGCGAGAACGCCGAGCGGCTCGGGCTGGAGCTTGAGGTCAGCGTCGCCGAGGGCCTGCCCGACGGGCTCGAGGGCGTCGACATGGTGATCGCCAACCTTCCCTACGTCACCGACGAGACGATCGACGAGCGCTCGCCCGAGATCAGGCGCGAGCCGCGCATCGCCGTGACCGGCGAGTGCGGCGCCGACGGGCTCGGCGTGATCCGCGGCCTGATCGCCGAAACGCCGAGCGGCTGGCAGCTGGCGATGGAGCACGACACGCACCACGGCCCGGCTATGCGCGAGATGCTCCGCGACGCGACTACGATGCGCGACTACATGGGTGGTGAGCGGGTAACCGTCGGCGTCGCGCCTTGAGCGCGGAGGAGCGCCTTGCGAAGGTAGAGCGGCTGCGGTCCGAAGGGATCGACCCGTATCCCTTCTCTTTTCCGGATCGCGACCGGATCGAGGCGATCCACGCTGCCCACGATCCCGAGGCGCTGGGCGAGGGCGAGCACGGCCAGTTCAGCTACCGCGTCGCCGGCCGGGTGACGGGGCAGCGCGGCCACGGCAAGACCGCCTTCTTCGACGTCCGCGACGTCTCCGGCACGATCCAGGCCTACGCCCGCGTCGACGCGCTCGGCGAGGAGGCGTTCGGGCGGATCGAGGAGCTCGACATCGGCGACCTGGTCGGGGTCGAGGGCGACCTCTACGTGACCAAGCGCGGCCAGCTGGCGATCGCCGTGCGCGAGTGCGTGCTGCTGGCGAAGGCGCTGCGCGACCCGCCCGACCTCTTCCACGGCATCTCCGACCCCGAGGTGCGCTATCGCCAGCGCGAGCTCGACCTGATGGCGAACGAGGAGTCGCGGCGGGTCTTCGCTCTGCGGGCCAAGGTCGTCGCCGCGATCCGCGAGTACCTCAACGAGCGCCACTACGTCGAGCTGGAAACGCCGGTGCTGCAGCGGATGACCGGCGGCGCCGCGGCGCGCCCGTTCAAGACCCACCACAACGCGCTCGACCGCCACCTCTACCTGCGGATCGCGACCGAGCTGTATCTGAAGCGGGCGATCGTCGGCGGCTTCGAGCACGTCTACGAGCTCGGCAAGTTCTTCCGCAACGAGGGCATGTCGCCGCAGCACAACCCGGAGTTCACGATGCTCGAGTGGTTCGTCAGCGGCGCCGACTACCACGGCGTGATGGACGTCGCCGAGGGCGTCGTCTCCTTCGTCGCCGAAAAGGTGCTGGGCACGACCAAGGTCGAGCGCGACGGCGAGACGATCGA
>DASTVL010000327.1:0-4466 GCA_035759115.1 Solirubrobacterales bacterium
CCTCGCCCACCGCAACCGGGCCATGCGCCACCGCGCCCGCGCCCTGGCGCGGCGCGGGCATCGCGCCCCCAACCCCCGCCAGTCCCGCGCCCTGCGCCGCCGCGCCCACCGCCTGGCGGCCACCTCCAAGCGCCGCGCCAAAGCGGCGCAGCGCCTCGCGCAGCGGACGAAGCGCTGCAGGAGGGCCGGCTAGATGCAGGTGAACTCAGAGCACCAGCCCAGGCGTCCCCGCATCGCGACCGCGGCAGCGCTGGCGATCGCCGCCCTTGCCGTGCTGCTGTCCGCCCCGAGCGCGCTCGGGGCCGCCCCCTCCCAGCTCTGGCAGGTGCCCGACGGCGAAACAGCCCCCGGCTCCGGCGCGGGACAGCTGAACAACCCGCGCGGTATCGGCGTGGACCCCGGCAACGGCCACGTCTACGTTGGCGAGTCGGCCAACGCGCGGATCAGCGAGTTCTCCGCCTGGGGGCAGTTCGTCAGGGCCTGGGGCTGGGACGTCGCCCCCGACGGGGCTCCCGGCGACACCGCGGCCGACGAGCTCGAGGTCTGCACCACCGTCTGTCAGGCGGGCGTCAAAGGCGACGGCGCCGGGCAGCTCAGCGGGCCGCGCGGCGTCGCGGTCGGCCCCGCCGGGGGCGTCTACGTCTACGAAGCCCCGCTCGGAACCCCGAACAAGCGGGTGCAGAAGTTCAGCCCGACGGGCGAGTTCCTGCTCATGTTCGGCGGCGAAGTCGACAAGACCAGCGGCGCCGACGTCTGCGGCAAGGCGGATGTGGAAGGCGGCGATGAATGCGGTGCCGGGGTGCCGGGGACCGGCCCGGGCGAGTTCTCCAGCGGATCGGTCGGCAACTACATCGCCTACAGCCCGACCGACAACGAGATCCTGGTCGGCGACAAGGACCGCGTTCAGGCATTCAACCTAGACGGCACCTACAAAGACCAGATCGACTTCGAAGGCGCACTGGCCGAATTCGACGAAAAGGAAGTCGGCGGCCTCGCCGTCGGGCCCGCAGGCAACCTCTACCTGACCTTCCCATTCACCGACGACGTGCACGAGATCAGCGCCGACGGCAGCGAAGTGCTGGGCAGCTTCCCGGTCCCGGCGCACACCTTCGGTGCTGTGATGGCGGTAGCCGTGGACGGCGAAGGGAACGTCTACGCGGTCGACAACTCGGAAAGCGTAAGCGTGCGCCAGTTCGTGCGCGGCTACGACGCCGCCGGCAACCAGCTGCTGCCGACCGAAGAAGAAGAAGCCCCAGACTTCTTCCCCTACAACCCGTTTGAAGGCCCGTCGATAATCGGCCTGGCGACCAACCGCTGCGCCGGCTCTGAAGCCCCGGGCAACCTCTATATGTCCTTCTCCGGAACCGGGGGTTCAGACAGCCACATCGACGCCTACGGCCCGCCGCCGATCGGCTGCGAAGACCCGCCGGACCGCGCGCCGATCGTCGCCGCCCAGTACACGACCGCGGCGGGCGCCGACCAGGCGACGGTGCGGGCCGAGGTCAACCCGCTGTTTTGGCCAGACACGACCTACCGGGTCGAATACGGCACCGGCAAGTGCTCGGAAGGCGGCTGCCCCGATACGGCTCCGGTTCCCGCGGCTCTCTTGACCGAAGGCGTGAGCAACAAGGTGCTGAAGAGCGCGGGTGTCCCGCTGACGGGTCTTGCGCCGAGCACGACCTACCGCTACCGCGTCGTCGCCTCCTCGGGCGGCGGGGGCCCCGAATTCGGCCCGCGCCCAATCGGCGAAGAGGCGGTGGAAGGGGCGGCGAGCTTCGCAGCGGGCCGGGAAGGGAGCTTCACGACGCTGTCCTCGCCGACCCCACAGCAGCCCTGCCCGGCAAACGAGGCCTTCCGCACGGGGCCCTCGGCAGCCCTGCCCGACTGCCGCGCCTACGAGCTCGTCTCGCCGCTGGACAAAGGAAACGGCGACGCGGCGCTCTTGCCGCCGACCAAGCTGATCGAACTGAACCAGAGCGCGCTCTCGGGCAACGGCTTCACCTACACCTCGATGACCCCCTTCGCCGGACCCGAAAGCTCCCCCTTCGCCTCCCAGTACCTGGCGCGGCGCGAGGCGGGCAGCGGCTGGTCGAACGAGCACATCTCGCCCCCGCGCACCCTCAGCCCGCTCAAGGGCCTCGGGGTGACGGCGGCGCTGCACAACGACTTCAAGGCCTTCTCGGATGACCTGTGCAGCTCCTGGCTCTCGGTCGCCTCCTCCTCGACCCTGGCCGCAGGGGCCCTGCCGGGCTGGCTCAACCTCTACCGCCGCCAGGGCTGCGCGGGGGCGCCGAGCTATGAAGCGCTGACGACCACCGAACCGGCCGGCCGCCCCGCCGGCCTCTTCGGACAAGCCCTCAACGTGATGGGCCACTCCGCAGACGAGACCGTGACCGCTTTCCTCTCCGACGGCGCCCTGACCGAAGACGCGCCGCCGCTGAACGGTGAACTGACGAGCGGCGGCGTCCCGGCCCGGCTGCAGCTATACGTGCAGGGCCCCGGCGGGCTGCGCTTCGCCTGCCACCTGCCCAGCGGCGCCCCGGCGGCCGGCCCCTGCGGGGCGGGCCTCTCGGGCCCCAGCCCCGACGGCTCCAACGACGGCAAGGGCTCGGCGGTGCAGGGGGCGCTCTCGGGCGACGGCTCGCGCCTGTACTGGACGGCCTACGAGGGGACGCCGTGGCTCGACCCACGCCCCGGCCGCATCTACCTGACCCGCAACCCCGATCGGCCGCAGAGCGACCAGCTGCACGGCTCGGCGGCGGGCAAGGGCGACCTCACCGGGCCGGCCAGCTGCACGGGCGATACCCAGGACTTCTCCAAAACGATCGATAACGTCAGCTGCACGGTCGGCTTCGCGGCGGGCCAGGCGATCTCCGGCGACGGCATCGCGGCCGGCACCGTGGTCACCGAAGTCCTGCCGGGCGAACTGAAGATCGACAAACGCGCCAACGCGACCGTGACGGGCTCGGAACTGAGCGGCCCCGCCTCGGCGGTGATCGCCAACCTGACCACCGACTTCGGCGAGTTCAGGCCCGAACAGCAGGTCACCGGCCCCGGCATCGCGGCCGGCACGACGATCGAATCCTGCGCGCCCGAATGCGGCCCGGGGGCCACCTCGCTGACGCTCTCGGCGGCGCCGAGCGTCTCGGCCACGGGCGCGGCGCTGGACGCGAGCAGCGAATGCATCCCGCCCGAAGGCGAACCCGAGAAAGCCTGCACGACCGCGGTCTCAGCGCCGGTAGCCGGTGCAGCGCCGGCGGAGTACTGGGGGGCGGCGAAAGACGGCTCGCGGGCGATCTTCAGGGTCACCGAAGGGCCGCTGAGCGGAAACGTCTACGAATACGACGCCGCAAGCGATGCCTCGAGCCTGATCGCCGCAGGCGCCCTGGCGCCGATGGGGATGAGCGAGGACGCCTCGCGCGTCTACTTCGCCTCGAACGAGGTGCTCGGGGAAGGCGCTGCCGAAGGGGCCGAAGAAGGAGCGCCCAACCTCTACCTCTACGAAGCGCCCGCAGGGGGAGGGGAAGGGAGCTTTGACTTCATCGTGGGGTTGGCGGGCAGCGATCTGCTCGGCTCGGACCTGCGACCCGCCACGGTGAGCGCGGTGACTACCCGCCGTTCCTCTGTGGTCAGCCCGGACGGCCTGCACGCCGCCTTCGGCTCGAGCGCGCCGAGCCCGACCGGCTACGAAAACATCGACGCCCGCAGCGGCGAGCTGGCCGAGGAGGTCTACCGCTACGACGCGACGACGGGCAATCTGGTCTGCGCCTCCTGCAACCCGAGCGGAGCGCGGCCTTCGGGGATCCCGGTGAGTGAAAAGGGGGTAAGTTTCTCCCAGCCCGCCCGCCTGGCCCCCCGCCGCGTCCCCCTGCACGCCCCGCGCAGCCTCTCCTCCGACGGCAGTCGCCTCTTCTTCGAGAGCCGCGACAAGCTGGTCGCGCGCGACACCAACGCCAACTGGGACGTCTATCAGTGGGAGGCGGCGGGCAAAGGCTCCTGCACCACCTCCCGGCCCACCTACAACCTCGACTCCGGCGGCTGCGTGGAGCTGATCTCCTCCGGGCAGACCCCGTCGGGCGCGAGCTTCCTCGACGCCGACCCGAGCGGCTCAAACGTCTTCATCGGCACCCAGGCGAGCCTGGTCAAAGCCGACTACGGACTGAACGACGTCTACGTCGCGCGCGTCGGCGGGGGCTTCGCCGAACCCGAAGAGCCGCCGGCCGCCTGCCAGGGCGAGGCCTGCCAGAGCCCGGCCGCGGCGCCGCAGGCAAAGACCCCGGCCAGCGCCGCCTTCCACGGCGCCGGCAACGCGACCGAAGGCCGCGGCTGCGCACCCCTCGCCCGCCGCCTGCGCACCCTCGCCCACCGCAACCGGGCCATGCGCCACCGCGCCCGCGCCCTGGCGCGGCGCGGGCATCGCGCCCCCAACCCCCGCCAGTCCCGCGCCCTGCGCCGCCGCGCCCACC
>DASTVL010000328.1:0-21864 GCA_035759115.1 Solirubrobacterales bacterium
GTTGACGTTCACCCGATGGCTCCGCTTCTGTCAATGTCAACCGTGACTATCACCGTTATCAACACTCAAAAGAACCTTACCGTAAACCTGACTCAAAACGAACTCAGCGGGGCGGAATCGGGGCGTAACGGTTGTGTGTCAGTCTGAATCTCAATTGCAGACCCACTGTCGACCATCGCGAGCGTCGGTTCTACTAACCGAATCGTGACACTAGTTCGGGTAAACTCGGCGGGCGAATTAAGCGAAGTAAGCGAATAAAGGTCATCAGCTGAGTCTCCGCTTCGTTCGCTTTCTTCGCTTAATTCGCGTCGGGGGACTCTTATCTCCGGGTTCCCGGGCATACCACCGGGTTGCCGGTCGTCCGCCGGTCTGCTCTTTCTTCGAACGTACGAGCTGACGGTTGGCAAGCGCCTGAAGTGCACGGTCAATCTCCCCGCCCGTGCGATGCCGCCCTGACGCATCGTGGATTTCTTTCAGCCGCAGCCCATCGGGGGCTTCTCGGAGCCGAGCCAACAGGAAGTCGGCGGTGGGATCGCCAAGGGCGGTGCCGAACAAGAGAGCGGCAGAGTCCGCCGCGTAGCGCCAGATGGCAAGCGCAGCCCGTAGATGGCCTGTCGTGACAACCAACTTGCCATCCAGCAAGGCGTAGATGACGGCCAAGCGGCGCACCTGGGCCGGACCTCGCGCGATGACTGCTCCCAACAAGCCGGGCGGAACGGTGGACAACTCCTCATATACCTCTTCCCAAATTTTCCAAGCTGCTTGATTGAGGTCCAGCGTTCTGGCGTTGCTGTCGCTCAGAACCGCGCGCAGGCGATCAACGTAGGGCTTCCAATTCACGCTCTCGATGTCGCCCCCGCGCGGCAGCGCCTTCGAGCGTTGAGCGTAAATCCAGAGAATGCGATTGGCGAATCCGTTGGCCTGCTCGGTTGCCGTCAACTTGCGCCGCAACTCCTCGGCGGTGATGTGCCCGATCAAGCTCACATGGGCACCGGTGGCGGTCGCGCGATTGGTCTTGACGAGGGTGTCGAGCTTGCCGCCATCCCACGCTTGGCGCAGCACTTGGCTGAGCGTGTTGCCGGTGGCGGCCATTCGCTCCAACACGGATGCCAGCTCCGTCTCCACAACGAGCAGCCGCTTGTCATCAACACCGGGGTCGGCGACGGCGTCCTCCTTCTTCTTGCGAGTCTCCTCAATTGGGTCTCGAACCTCCCAGATCATGCCCTCGCCTGAAGATGCGCCGCTCTTGATGCGGTCGGCCCACTCCGGGTCCGATTCCTCCACGAGCCGTCGCGCCTGACCCCATGAGCTGCCCTTCCTCGCGCTCGCCGTGTCGCCGACGATGGCAACGAATAAATTGCAGCCATGACGGTCGGCCTCGACCCGGAAGCCGGAACCCCGGCCAATAGCATTGCCAACGGCCGTAAGAAGCTGTGCCAGGATGGCCGCAGGATCGGCCTCCGTATGCGGCTCGATCTCTTGAACGAT
This sequence comes from Solirubrobacterales bacterium, assembly GCA_035759115.1. Lineage (GTDB taxonomy): Bacteria > Actinomycetota > Thermoleophilia > Solirubrobacterales > 70-9 > VRUE01. The sequence goes on from DASTVL010000328.1 coordinate 1,489, forward strand.
CTCTCCGGCGAGTCCGTAGAAGGCGTCCTCTCCCAGCGGCACCAGCTCGGACGGGGTTTTCGGCTCCGGCACAGTCCGTACGACTGGCTTTCTCGGCCCCGGCTTCCGGCGTCGCGGCTGTGCCTTCCGTTTGGCCGTCATGCGCCCGTCTCCGGCTCGAAGGAATGCTCATCAAGCCAAGCGTCCAACCGGGCTGTGTCAAAGCGCAGCCGCGCCGACCGGCCAGGGCCGAGCTTGGTAAACGGGATACGACGCTCCTCTACGAGGCGTCGAATGTGGCGAGTCGTAGTGCCGAGATAGGCGGCAGTGCCCTCTACGTCGAGCAGTTTGCCCCGAGGGAGCCGGGTCGTTGACATTGGAACCTCCTGCAAATAGCGGCGCGTCTCGACTCCGAAACCACCCCGCCGCTCGCGGGCGATTCAGAAGTCGAGCCGGGCGCAGTGCTCGATGCGGGAGTCGTCAACTCTCCTCGAACGGATGAGGCATTCGCCTAGCCACCGTCCTACGGTCCCTGTTCGCCTACGGGCGACTTGAACAGGAGCATAGCCAACCGCGAGAACCGTCACGGAGCCTGCATGCGCCCCCGGTCCGCCGCGATTCGAATTGCGACGGCACGCGATCTTCTGCCTCGGGGCCGACACCGCTCAGGAAGCGGGATCAGGATCATCCGAATCAGCGGCGGTGGCGCGCTGTGGAAGCTTCCCGGAAGGGCGGAATCGGGGCGGAGCACAAATCTCCCCCAGGGTCGCGATTCCCCGATGTAGCCGATTACCAGGACAGTTCGGAACGCGCCCGACAGGATTCGAACCTGTGACCTTCGGTTTCGTAGACCGACGCTCTATCCAACTGAGCTACGGGCGCTGGTGGAGCGGGGATTCTAGGGGGGCGCGGCGTTTGGCGAAGCGGGAGGGCCGTGGTTGCGCAATGGCTTGCGGTCTGGTCAGCGGCCCTCGAACTTCGCGTGGCCAGGGCCCTGCTCGAGGAAGGTCTTGACCGCGTTCTGAAGGTCCTCGGTGGCGAAGAGGTCGGCGGCGTCCTCGCGCACCGCCCGGTCGGCCGCCGGGATGCCGCCTTCGCGGAAGCGGCGCAGGATGTGCTTGGTCATCGCGTGCGCCCTGGTCGGGCCGGCGGCGAGCTCGGCGGCGTAGGCGCGGGCGCGCTCATCGAAGCCGTCGTCGTCGAGCAGCAGGTTGACCACGCCCCAGCGCTCCATCGTCTCGGCGTCGAAGAGGCCGCCATCGATGACGAAGTGGCGGGCGCGGCCGCTGCCGGCGCGCTCGGCGAGCCGCTGCGTGCCGCCCATCGAGGGGGTCAGGCCGACGACCTTCTCGACCAGCCCGAACTGGGCCGAGCGCGCAGCGACGATCAGGTCGCAGCCCAGCGCCAGCTCGAAGGCAGCGGTCAGGCAGAGCGCGTGGGCGGCGAAGACGACCGGCAGCGGCAGCGCTTCAACCCGTTCGACCGTGCCGATCAGCTCGTCCCAGAGGGCGCTGCCCTGCTCCGGCGTCAGCCCGTCGAACTCGTGCACGTCGACGCCGCCGGAGACGGCGCGGCCCTCGGCGCGGAAGAGCAGCGCCCGCGGCGGCTCGGCCTCGATCGCGGCGACCGCCGCCTGCAGGTCCGCGAACAGCTGCCGGTTGAAGAGGTTGAGCGGCGGGCTGTCGAACGTGGCGACGGCGAGGCCGCCGTCGCGCTCGAGCCGGACCAGGCTCATGCCGCGGCGGCCGGCTTGTTCAGCCGCACGTGCCAGTGCACAGTTGCGGTCGCGACCCGCGTGCCCTCGCCGTCGGCGAGCTCGACCTCGCAGGGGAACTCGACCTTGCCCTCGGCGTCGAGCGTCGCCAGCGCCTCCGCGGCAGGCACGCCGAGCGTCGCGCGCGCGTCGATCGGGCCCTTGGCGATCTTCTCGTAGGCGATCTCGGCGCTGCGCGCCAGCGGCGTCACATCGCCCATCCGCTCGGCGAAGGCGCCGACGAAGGCCGCCCCGGAAGCGGTCTCGGCCGCCGTGTACAGCGCCCCGGCGTGCTGGGAGCCGACGTGGTTGTTCAGCTCCGGCCGCTGCGGCAGTCGCACGGTCGCCTCGCCATCGGCGACGCTCGTGATCTCCAGCCCGAGGTGCCCGGCGAAGGGCACCGCCTGGGTCAGCCCCTGGGCGATCGCGTCGAAATCGGTCATCGATCGAAAACCCTATCGCGTGCCGTGAGGCGTTCCGGGGCCAAGCGATACAAGGAAGAGGGAGTCGGAAGGCTTGCGCCTTTCGACGACCGATGACGCCGTAGCGCGCCGGCATCCGGGGCGCCTCACGGCACGCGGTGGACCTCGAAGAGATTGGTGCCTAACTCTTGATCCGGCATGCCGGCGACGATCGCCACCAGGTCCCCCGACTTGGCGATGCCGTGACGGACGGCCAGCGAGGCGCAGTCGTCGAGCAGATCGCGCACCTCCTCCTCGTGCTCGCTGACGATCGCGTCGATGCCAAACAGCAGGTTGAGCCTGCGCACGGTCTCCCGCCGCGGCGAGATCGCCAGCACGGGCACGTTCGGCCGGTGGGCGGATACGAGCCGCGCCGTGCGGCCGCTTGTCGTCGGCACCACCAGCGCCGCCAGCCCGAGCCGGTAGACGGCGCCGACCGCGCTCTGCGCGACCGAGTCGGCGACGTCCTGGGTCGCCTGGTCGGTGCGCGTGAAGAGCCACTCGCCGTAGGGAAGGTCGGGCTCGGTCGCGCGCGCGATCCGGTCCATCGTCCGCACCGCCTCGACCGGGTGCTGACCGACCGCGGTCTCCTCGGAGAGCATCACCGCGTCGGTGCCGTCGAAGATCGCGTTGGCGACGTCGGTCACCTCGGCCCGGGTCGGGCGCCGCGCGGTCACCATCGAGGCCAACATCTGGGTCGCCGTGATCGCCGGCTTCGAGCGCCGGCCGGCCGCCCGGATCAGCCGCTTCTGCACCACCGGCAGCTGCTCCAGCGGCAGCTCGATCCCGAGGTCGCCGCGCGCGACCATGATCCCGCCGCTGGCCGCGGCGACGATCTCCTCCGCGTTCTCGGCCGCACCCTGCTTCTCGATCTTGGCGATCAGCGGGATGTCGGAGTCGAGCGCGCGCAGCCGCTCGCTGACCGGCTCGAGGTCGGAGGCGGCGGAGACGAACGACATCGCGATCAGGTCGAGGCCCTGCTCGACCGCGAACTCGACCCAGCTGAGGTCGCCGTCGGTGGCGGCGCGCACGCTGACGCCGGGGATGTTCATCCCCTTGTGCGAGGAGAGCGTGCCGCCGACCTCGACCTCGGTGTCGACGCCGCCGTCTTCGGGCTCGCGCACGCGCAGCCGGATCGAGCCGTCGGCCAGGTAGACGACTTCGTCCTCGCGCAGCTCGCCGACCCCCGCCCAGTCGACCGGGATCGTGCCCGCGTCGCCCTCGACCTGTTGCGGGGTCAGCTTCACGTGCATCCCGGTCTCGAGCTCGGCGACGTCGTCGCGCAGCTCGCCGATCCGCAGCTTCGGGCCCGGCAGGTCGCCGAGCACCGCGACCTCACGGCCGGCCCGCTCCGCCGCCGCCCGGATCGAGCCGATCGTCAGCGCGTGCCGCTCGCGGTCGGCGTGGGAGAAGTTGAGCCTGAAGACATCGGCGCCGGCCTCGATCAGGCGGGCCAGCACATCCTCGTCCCAGCTGGCCGGGCCGACGGTTGCGATGATCTTGGTGCGCCTGCCGTGCATACGTCACATGACTGTAGAGGCTGGAGAGCATGACATCGATCTGTGTAACACTGATCCCGTGACCCACCTGGCCCACCCCGCCGCGCCGCCGCAGGAGCAGGTCGCCGCGGGCCTGATCGGCGAGGCGCCGGCCTCCCCTGCCGGGCCGATCGAGCCGGCCGAGGCGGCGTCCCTGCCGGGGCCGCCGGCGATCGCACAACCACCGCTGCTGCAGACGCTGCGCTTCAACCAGCGCCAGATCCAGTTCGTCTTCCGCGCCCGCCGCGAGCTCGGCGAGGTCTTCCGCATGCGCGGCGCCCTGCCCGGCCCCGGCCCCGTGATCACCAGCCACCCCGACCACGTGCGCTCGCTGTTCACCGCCAAGCCCGAGCAGGCGCCGTCGCTGACCGGCGAGTCGCCGCTGCGGCCGGTGGTCGGCCCCAACTCGGTCCTCACCGCGGTCGGTCCCCGCCACATGCGCCAGCGCAAGCTGCTGCTGCCGGCCTTCCACGGCGAGGCGATCGAGCAGTACACGCAACTGATCGCCGACGCCGCCGAGAACGAGATCGACAGCTGGCCGTTGGGGACACCACTCGCGCTGGCGCCGCGCATGCAGGCGATCACGCTCGACGTGATCATGGCCGGGATCTTCGGCATCGAGGGCAAGCCCGCGCGCGGCAGCCGCGAGCACCGGCTGCGGCAGATGGTCCGGCGCCTCGTCAGCGCCTCGACCTGGCCGCTGGCCCAGGTCAGCGAACTGATCAACCTCAACCGCGAAGAGCCGATCGGGCTGATGAAGACGGGCCTCGACCTGCTCGACCGCGCGACCTACGCGGTGATCGAAGAGCGCCGCCGCGCCGACGACCTCGGGGAGCGCCGCGACATCCTCTCCATGCTGCTGCAGGCGCACACGGAGGAGGGCGAGGCGATGAGCGATAAAGAACTGCGCGACGAGCTGCTCACCCTCGTCCTCGCCGGCCACGAGACGACGGCCAACTCGCTCGCCTGGACCTGGGAGCGGCTGGTCCGCAATCCCGCCGCCCACGACGCCCTGCTCGACGCGGTGCGCGGCGAGGGCGATGCCGAGGACCGGATCGAGGCGACGATCGTCGAGGCGATGCGCTCGCGGCCGGTGATCCCGATCATCGGCCGCCGGGTCAAGGTCCCCTGGCGGGTGGGCGCCTACGCGGTGCCGCCGGAGACGCCGCTGACGATGAGCATCCTGCTCGTCCACCATCGCGAGGACCTCTACCCCGAGCCGTTCGAGTTCCGCCCCGAGCGCTGGCTCGGCGGGCGCAAGCCCGGCACCTACGAGTGGATCCCCTTCGGCGGCGGCATCCGCCGCTGCCTCGGCGCCGCCCTGGCGATGGCCGAGCAGCGGGTCGTGCTCGAGGCGATGGCGCGCCGCCTCGACCTCGAAGCCGACGACCCCACCCCCGAGCACGCCGTGCACCGCAACGTGACGATGATCCCCTCGCGGGGCGCCCGCGTCGTAATCCGCGCGCGTCGCGACTGACCCTGCCGCAGCGAAACTCTTCGCCAAATCTGGCGGTCCACATCCGCCGATGGGCACCGAATCGGGATGGCTCGAGGCCGAAGCGGAGCACGCACCCGAGCAAACCTCGAGGGCGTGGCGCGCGGACAAGCTGGCATCCGCCGGTCTCGACGCTTCGGAAGCGCTCTACGTTGCCGTCGACGAGATCGTCGAGGGCCACGTCGGCTTGGTCGTCTCGGAGTGGCCATGGCTCGATCCCCAGGGGCGGATCGTCTTCGCCGGCCGCACCGAACGGATCGGCTGCGAGCTCAGGGACCTGAACGGGCATCTGGCCAGGAACCGCCGGTTGGCATCGCCGGCTCCGGGTTCCAAGCCAAGCTGGGTGGAGGTCGTCGAACGCAGCGCAGCCATCGGCGATGTCTTCGCCGTGGCGCGCAGCGGTGACGATCGCCTCGTCGAGCCCGGCACCCCGCTCGACGAGTGGATGGCGGAGCCGCTCGATCTGACCGCCGAGGGCCGCGAAGCGGCCAAGGTCTCCCTATATGGGGCCGTCGCCGGACCGCCGCTGGGGGAGACGGAGTTGACCGAGCTGCAGGCCGAGGCCAAGGGCGTCGAGGACGAGCCCGGCCCGGCAGCCCCGGCGGGAGGGAGCTAGGCCCGATGTCGCCACAGGTGGCCGAGCCTGACTTCGCGAAAATCCCGGCGGGACAGCTGGCCCCCGGCGACTTCCTCGAAGACGTCAAGCCCGACGATCTCGTCTACTTCCTGCTCAACGTCGGCGACGGCGACACGCAGCTCGTCGTGCTGCCCGAGGTCAAAGGCACGCGCCGGGCACTCGTCGTGGACGTCTCCGACGCCGAGAAGCTGATCGCCCTGCTCGACACCTTGACCAGCGAAGGATCGGAGCTGCTCCCCCAGGTGGACGGCCTCTTCCCGCTGGTGGTCGCCACCCACCCGCACGACGATCACATCGCTGGCATGGGCCGCTTCCTCGACGCCTACCACGAACAGATCCGCGAACTCTGGGAGCCCGGCTACTACCACCCGACCCCGGCCTACCACCGGATGATGAACGCGCTCGAGCGGCTGCCGCTGATGCACGGCCAGCCGACCGCGGGCATGGTCCGCTTCGTCGACCGGGTCAAGATCACCGTGCTGGCCCCGGGGATCAGCCTCCGCAACCGCTTCGACTCCTACGGGATCGACATCAACAACAGCTCGATCGCGCTCAAGATCGAGTTCCCGGCATCGCGGGTGCTTGAGCGGAAAAAAGACCGCAGCCTGGTGAAACCGCCGTCGGTGCAGGGGCTGATCCTCGGGGCCGACTCGCAGACGCTCTCCTGGGCGGCGGTGCTCGCCGACTTTCCCCAACTCGGAAAGAAGAAGACGGTTGTGACCGAGGCGCTGCGCAAGGCCGGGGGCAGCGAGCCGATGCGCGGCCAGCTATTCAAGGTCCCCCACCACGGCTCGAAGCACGGAGTCAGTCTCGAGCTGGTCGAGGAAATCGGGCCGAAGCTGAGCCTGGTCTCCTCGGTCAGGGACGGCGGCAAGTACAACTTCCCGCACGAGGTCTCGCTCGCCCAGGTGCGGGAGGGAATGGAACCGACCACGTCCTCCGGTGACGCATACGAACCCGATCACGATCTCGGCATCCACTACACCGGCGCCGTCGACTCCAACAACAAGGAGCTCGGAACGATCGCCGTCGTCATGTCGCCGGGCGGGCGCAAGCGCCACCTCTGGCGCTTTCAGGACGGTGACAACGATGAGATCGACCTGAGCAAGGCCCGTAGGTTCTCCTAGTAGCGGCGCGGGGTCGATACGACGCTCAGGGGAGCTGCTAACCCCGCAGGCCCAGGGTCCGCGGCCCGACCCACCCTGGGGTGCTGAGTCGAATAGGCAGCCCACCTGCCACGAAGCGGAGAGGGAGGGATTCGAACCCTCGAGAGAGCTTGCGCCCCCTACTCGCTTAGCAGGCGAGTGCCTTCAGCCACTCGGCCACCTCTCCGGACCCCGAAAACCATAGCGCTGGGCTACGGGAGACGGCACGGTTAGTCTCGGAGCCTTGAATTCCGCCCTCGAGCAGTCGCACGAGCGCTATGAGGCGATCTTCGCCGAGGTCGAGGCGCCGTTCGCCTTCGTCGACCTCGATGCGATGGCGGCCAACAGCGCGGCGATGCTCGAGCGGGCGCAGGGCAAGCCGATCCGCGTGGCGAGCAAGTCGCTGCGCTGCCGGGCGCTGCAGGAGCGCGTCCTGCGCAGCGATCCCCGCTTCGAGGGGCAGCTGACCTTCACCCTGCCCGAGACCCTGTGGCTGGCCGAGCAGGGATTCGAGAACCTGCTGCTCGCCTACCCGACCGCGGACACCGGCGCCCTCGGCGAGCTGGCGCTGCGCTCGGCGGCGAGCCCCGGCAGCGCCCCGATCGTGACGGTGGACTGCACCGAGCACCTCGACGCGATCGAGTCGGTGCTCGGGACGGGCGCGGCGCCGGTGCGCGTCTGCATCGACGTCGACGCCGGCTGGTGGGCGCTCGGCGGCCGGATCAAGGTCGGCCCGAAGCGCTCGCCTGTGCACACGGTCGAGCAGGCGGTCGCCCTCGCCCGCGAGATCGAGCGCCGGCCGCAGATCGAGCTGGCGGCGCTGATGGCCTACGAGGGGCAGATCGCCGGGGTCGGCGACAGGCCGCCGGGCCGGCGCCTGCGCGGCGCCGCAATCCGCTTCATGCAGCGCCGCTCCGCCGCCGAGCTGGCCGAGCGACGCGGCGCGATCGTCGCCGCGATCGGCGAGATCGCCGAGCTGCCGATCGTCAACGGCGGCGGCACCGGCAGCCTCGAGCTGACCGGCGCCGAGGACGCCGTGACCGAGGTAACCGCCGGCTCGGGCTTCTACGCACCCGCGCTCTTCGACCACTACAGCCGCTTCTCGCTGACCCCGGCGGCCGGCTTCGCGCTGCCGATCGTGCGCAAGCCGGCGCCTACGGTCGCGACCGCGCTCGGCGGCGGCTACCTCGCCTCGGGCGGCGGCGACCCGGCCCGGCTGCCGGCCCCGTGGCTGCCGGCCGGCCTGCGGCTCGACCCCGAGGAGGGCGCCGGCGAGGTGCAGACGCCGCTGCTCGGCGCACCGGCGGCGCAGCTCTCGATCGGCGACCGCGTCTACCTGCGCCACGCCAAGGCGGGCGAGCTCTGCGAGCGCTTCGACGCCCTCCACCTGGTCGAGGGCGGCGCGATCGTCGACGTCGTCCCCACCTACCGGGGCGAGGGCCGAACGTTTCTCTGAGTTGAGTTCGCCTTTTGTCGTTGTATGCGCGACAAACAGCGAACGCGAGTCACTCGCCGAGGACGCGTTGGGCGTACTCGTTGCTGAAGACGCGGTCGGGATCGAGCTCGTCGCGGGCGGCCTGAAACGCCGCCCACTGCGGGTAGAGCGGCGCCAGCGTCGCCGCGGTCTGGAAGTGGCGCTTGCCCCAGTGTGGGCGGCCGCCGTACTCGCGCATGATCGCCTCGACCGCCTCGAAGTAGGGGCGCCACTCCATGCCGCGGTACTGGTGCACGGCGATGTAGGCGGTGTCGCGTTCGTGCGATGGGCTGAGCAGGGCGTCATCGCCTGCGGCGACGCGCATCTCGATCGGGAAGAAGACCGGGTAGCGATTCGCGCGCACCCACTCGATCACCCGCCGCGCCGCCTCCGGCCCGTGCTCGCGGGGCACGCCGTACTCCATCTCGGTGAAGCGGACGCGGCGCTCGCTGGCGAAGACGCGGTCGCTGCGATCGGCCGTCCTGCCGCCAGAGGCGAGCGCGGCGGCCAGCCGCGAGAGGCGCGGGATCGCCCGCGGGACCAGCCGGCCCGAGGCCGAGAGCGCCTCCAGCGCCCAGTTCTCGATCACGGTGTCGTTGAGGTAGGCGGCGACGCGGCCGCGCGGGCGCGGCGGGCCCTCGACCCGGTTGCGCTCGAGCACCAGCGCCGAGTCCGCGTAGGGGAAGGTGAAGAGCTCGAAGTGGTCGTGGGCGGCGGCGCGTTGCTCGAACTCGTCGAGCACCTGCTCGCGCGGCTGCGGCGAGTCGACCCGCTCGAGCACGAAGGCCGGGACGCAACGCAGGGTCACGGAGGAGATCGCGCCGAGGGCGCCGATGCCGACCCGTGCGGCGCGCAGCAGGTCGGGCGTCGAGCCGTCGAGCTCGCGCAGCTCGCCGGTCGCGGTGACCAGCTCGACCGCCTCGACCTGGGCGGAGATGTTGCGCAGCCTGGCGCCGGTACCGTGGGTGCCGGTCGAGATCGCCCCGGCGACCGTCTGGCGGTCGATGTCACCGAGGTTCTCCATCGCCAGGCCCAGCCGGTACAGCTCCTCGTTGAGCTCGGCGAGCACGGTGCCGGCGCCGACCCTGATCAGGCCGGACTCGGGATCCGCGTCGAGCATGCCGCTCAGCGCCGCGACGTCGATCATCGTGCCCTCGGTCATCGCCGTGCCGGTGAACGAGTGCCCAGCGCCGGCGACGCTGACGCCGCGGCCGGCCGCGGCCGCGGCGACGACCGCGGAGGCCAGCTCATCGCGGTCGCGGGGTCGGGCGACGTCGAACGGCCGGCACACCTGATCGCCAGCCCAGTTGCGCCAGGAATCGGCCACCGGGGCAGGCTACCCCTCGGCCGGGGACAGCGCCGGCGGCGTCATGAAGCGATGTGCGTAGGCGCCGGTGGCGACCAGCACGACAGCGACCGCGAGGCTGGGAACCGCGTATCCGGAGGCGCTGGCCAGCAGCCCGCCGCCGACCGCGCCGCCGACCTGGCCCAGCGACCAGGCCATGTTCGAGAGGCCGGCGGCGAAGCCCTGCTGCAGCCTTTTCGCTTCCGCCGTTTCCGAGAGCGCCGAGAGGGCCGGTGCGAAGCAGACTCCCGCTCCCAGGGCGCTGAGGATCAGCGCTGCCAGCACCGTGCCCAGCTGCTCGGCGAGGGCGAAGAAGACCATCGCCACGGCGCAGACGGCGATCCCGGCCACGAACGGCGCTCGGCGGCCGGCCCGGTCCGAGTAGCGGCCGGCAATCGGCGCCAGGGTCGCCTCCAGCGCGGCGCCGGCAATGAAACCGCCGGCGATCAGCGCGTGGCCGCCGCCGAGCTCGTCGATGCGCAGCGGGACCAGGACCTCGACCACACCGAACATCAGCGACGGCACGGCGACGAAGCTCGTCGCGGCGAGGATCGGGCGGCTGACGATGATCGCGGCGACCTCGCGCAAGACCGGGCGCTCGGGGGGCCTGGCCTCGGGCAGGCGGGAGGCGATCACGGCGAGGACCACGGCAATCCCCAACACGGCTCCGAAGACCGGCTCGGTGCCGACCTCGGCGGCGATCCCGCCCAGGACCGGACCGACCAGCGCGCCGGCGACCGCCATTCCCAACGCGGTGCCGATCACCGAGCCGCGGCGCTCGGGCGGCGCGGTGGTGATCAGCCAGGTCAACGCGCCCGACCAGATCAGCGCCCCGGCGACGCCCTGCACGAAGCGCGATACGTCGAGCAGGACGATCGACCCGGCGAACCCGAAGACGACGCTGGAGCTGCCGAGCAGCAGCAGGCCACCGATCGCGGTGCGGCGCGGGCCGACACGCGTGGCGAGGAACCCGCCGGGCAGCGAGGCGAGCAGGGTGCCGGCGGCATAGGCGCCGGCGAGGACGCCCGCGCCGGCCTCGCTCAACCCGAGGCGATCCGTGTACTCGGGCAGCAGTGGAGAGATCGCCGCGAAGAAGGCGACATCGAAGAAGACCAGTGCCGAGGCGAGGACGACCAAGCGGCGCATCCCCCCATCCAATCACCGCCGCCGCCCCTTTACTCATGCCCTTCCGTCCATACATTTGCGGCTAGCATCGACACAGCGTCTGAAACCCCCGGAGGGGTGGCAGAGCGGTTGAATGCGGCGGCCTTGAAAGCCGTTAGATGCCTTCGGGTGTCTCGTGGGTTCGAATCCCACCCCCTCCGCTTATGTCGTGAACCTGGACACCCCCCGCTTAACTGTCAGGCAGGCCTGCGCGCGTCGAAGTAGAGCAGCGGGCCGGAGCGACTGGTGCTTGTCAGGTCGAGTCCCGCCGCGGCGAACCAGGACTCGATCTCCAGCTCGGTGCCCAGTGGGCCGAAGTCGCCCCTATGGGGGCGGATCAGCAACCGCTGGCGCAGGCTGTCGGTGCCGCGGACGAAGGAGGCGCCGACCAGGCGACCGCCCGGTTCGAGTACGCGAGCGGCCTCGACCAGCGCCGCCGCAGGGTCATCGAAGCAGTGCAGTCCCCAGTAGGAGAGGAAGAGCTCGGCGCTGGCCGCGGGCAACGGGATCTCGGTCGCGCCGGCCTCGATCAGCTCGACGTCGGCCAAACCACGTGCCTCGGCCCGCCTGCGCGCCCGGCTGATCATCGAGGGCGACAGATCGACGCCCACGTAACGGACCGACCGATCCCCGGGAACGGCCCGCATCGCCGGTCCGGCACCGCATGGACAATCGACGACGGTGCCGCCCTCGCTTACCTCGCCGGCCACGGCCATGCTCGCGTAGTACGGCCGGATGTCGCCGCCCCAGACGAGTCTGCTGATCAGGCCGCTCAAGCGCGGCCGCTCCATGTAGGCGCTGTAGATCGCACCGCAGGGCGCAGCGTAGAAATCGTCCGGCGCCATCGTCCCAGGCTAGACGGGGAAGGCGACCCTCAAGGTGCGATCGGTCACCAATCCGGCAGGATCGCCCCCGCCGCACCCGAACTAGCCGGAATGAACCGCGAGCGGTGGCGGCAGCGTGCGCAGCGCGCGAATGAAGCCTTCGGGCTGGTGCTGCTGCTGGTCCTCGCGACCTACGTGCTCGGCTCGGTGCTGTCAAATGGCGGCTGGGGGGCGGTGCTGCTGGTCGCCGTCACCGGCGCGACCTCGGTGGTGGCGCTGACCAGCGCCCAGGCGCGGCCGGTCTTCGTGCGGCGGGCGCTGACGCTCGCCCTGCTCTCCGCCCTGCTCGCCGCGATCGCCGCGATCTCCGGCGGCCGCCACTGGCTCAGCGCCGCCAACTTCATCGAGATCGGCCTGCTCGCGGTGGCGATGGGGGCGGTGCTGCGGCGCGTGGTCAGCGCCCGCGAGGTCTCCTCGCGCACGATCCTCGGCGCGATCAGCGTCTACGCCTCGCTCGGCCTGCTCTTCACCTGGGCCTACGGCCTGATCGACCGGATCGAAGGCGGCGGCTTCTTCGGCGAAGCCTCCGTGCGCGGCAGCGACTTCCTCTTCTTCAGCTACACGACGCTGACCACGACCGGCTACGGCGACCTCGTCCCCAGCGGCCAGTTCGGGCGCATGCTCGCCGGCCTCGAGATGATGCTCGGCCAGGTCTTCCTCGTCACCCTGGTCGCCGGCCTGGTCAGCCTCTGGCGGCCGGGACAGGCATTGCTGAAGCGGCGCTCCGAACCTGGCGGCGGCGAGGGGCCCTCGGTCAGCCGCTGAGCAGCGACTCGATCTCGGCCAGCTGCGATTCGATCCCGGCGCAGACCCGGTCGCACAGCTCCAGCACGCTCGGGTCGGAGATCCGATAGAGCGAGCTCGTCCCCTGCTTGCGCCGGCTGACGAAGCCCTCGGAAAGCAGGGCGGCGAGATGCTTGGAGACGTTCTGCTGGGAGCCGCCGAGCGCCTCCGTCACCTCACCCACAGAGGCCTCCACGCGCCGGCGCAGCAGATCGAGGATCTGCAGGCGCGTCGGGTCGGAGAGAGCGCGGAACCGGCGCGCGATCAGCTCGGCCGCGCCGCTATCCAGAGGGCTTACCATCGGCATCTTCGGTCAACCTCGATTCTCTGCTATTGTAGCTATTCACAACTGTTAAGTTGTTAAACGGTAGAGTGAAAAGAGGATAGCGATGTCGACCATCTCCCATTCTCCACCGGCCCGGCCGACGCAGTGGCCGCTCGAGCGCATCCTCTTTCTGATGGCGGGGACGATGACCGGCATCAGCGCCCTGCTCGCCGCCCTGGTCAGCCCCTGGTTCCTGCTGCTGACCGGCTTCGTCGCGGCCAACCAGCTCGCCTACGTCGCCTTCGGCAACTGCCCGACGTCGCTGCTGCTGCGCCGTCTCGGCGCCCAGGCCGGGTGCGACCGGTGACTCGCCTGGGCCCCGTCGGCCGGCTCGGCCGATTCGCCGCCTCGCAGCCGCGCCGAGTCCTCGTCGCCTGGGCGGTCATAGCCGTCGGCCTCGGCGCGCTCGCCCCCCGGGTCGAGACGGCGCTCTCCGGCGCCGGCTGGCAGGCCAACGGCTCGGAGTCGGTCGCCGTGCGCGAAGCGGTCGACCGCGACTTCGCCGGCAGCGGCGCCTACGCGCTGCAGGTGGCGGTCCACTCCGAGCGGCTGACCGTGGCCGACCCCGGCTTCCGTCGCAGCCTCCGGCGCGCCGAGCGGCTGTTCGCCGCCGACGCCGCCGTGACGCAGGTGATCCCCCCGCGCCCCGGCGTCTCGATCTCCGCCGACGGGCACACTGCGGTGATCCGCGCCGGCGCCGCCGAGGACCCCAACGAGATGGTCGCCGCCGCCGGCGACCTCAAGGGTCCGCTGGGCGACAGCGCCGCGCCCGGCGTCGAGACGAACCTGACCGGCGCCGCCGGAATGTGGTCGGACTTCAACGAAGCCAACAAAGACGCGATGCTCAAGTCCGAGGTGATCTCCTGGCCGGTGACGCTGGCGATCCTCGTCCTCGCCTTCGGCTCGCTGGTCGCCGCCGGACTGCCGCTGATGCTGACGATCACCGGCCTCGTCGCCTCGGCCGGCGTGCTCTTCCTCGCGACCCTGATCGCGCCGGTCTCGATCTGGGCGATGAACTTCGCCCTGATGTTCGCCCTGGCGCTGGGCATCGACTACGCCCTGTTCATCGTCATGCGCTTCCGCAACGCGCTCTTCGGCCAGCGGCTCGACCCGGTCGAGGCGACCGGAGTGACGATGGACACGGCCGGCAAGGCGGTGCTCTTCTCGGGCCTGACGGTGCTGGTCTCGCTCTCCGCGGTGATGCTCGTGCCCAGCCCGGCCTTCCGCTCGATGTCGCTCGGGATCATGATCTCGGTGATCTTCGTGCTCGCGGCGACGCTGACGCTGCTGCCCGCGGTGCTGGCCATGCTCGGGCCGCGAGTCGACCGGCTCAGCCTGCCCTGGGCGCACAGCGGCGACCATCGCTCGCCCCGCTTCGCGCGCTGGGGGGAACGACTCTGGCGGCGCCCGTTCCTCTTCGGCGGCGGCGCCGCCCTGATCCTCGTCCTGCTCGCCCTGCCGGTGCTGGGGCTGAAGACCGGCATGCCGTCGATCAAGGTCGTGCCCGAGGGCGATCATTCGCGCCAGGGCTACCAGGAGGTCGTGCGGGCGTTCGGCCCGGGGGCGCCGGGACAGCTCCAGGTCGTCTCGCCGGCGATCGAGACGCGCCGGGTCGCGGCGCTGCTGGCGTCCGACCCGGGCATCGCCGCCGCGTTGCCGGCGCAGCGCAACCCGCGCGCGGGCCTCGCCCTGACCGAGGCGATCCCCGCCGCGGGCCCCTCGACCGCCGCCTACGGCGACACCGTCGACCGGCTGCGCGCGGCGCTCCCCGCCGGCGCCGTCCTCGGCGGCCCGGCCGCGGAAAACCACGATCTCGAATCGGCGCTGGCGGGGAAGACGCCGCTCGCCATCGGCGTCGTCCTCGGCCTCGGCTTCCTGCTCCTGCTCGTCGCCTTCCAGGCGCCGCTGATCGCGGCGATCGGCGTGCTCACCAACCTGCTCGCCACCGGCGCGGCCTTCGGCGTCGCAACGCTGATCTTTCAGGACGGCCACCTCTCCGGCCTGCTCGGCTTCGAATCGCAGGGCTTCCTCGACGCCTGGGGCCCGATCTTCTTCTTCGCGATGATCTTCGCGATCGCGATGGACTACACCGTCTTCCTGCTCTCGTCCGCCCGTGAGCACTGGGAGGAGTCGGGGGACGCGCGCCAGGCGATGATCGGCGGCCTCGCCCACTCTGGCCGCGTGATCCTCGCGGCCGGCGCGGTGATGGTCGCCGTCTTCTTCACCTTCGCCCTCTCGGGACCGCTGCCGCCGAAGGAGATGGGCGTGATCCTCGGGGTCGCCGTGCTGCTCGACGCCTTCCTCGTGCGGCTGACCCTGCTGCCGGCCTTCCTGCGGCTCGCCGGGCCCGCCGCCTGGTACCTGCCGTCGTGGCTCGACCGGATCCTGCCCCGGGTCCACTTCGGCCATGGCGAGCCCGGCGGCGGCCTGCCGCCCGACCCGGACGAGGAAGCGCCGCAGGCCGTCGCGGCCGGCGCCACCCAGCGCTAGTCCGCGAGCTCGACCTTCTCGATCTTCTGCTCGCTCAGCGGTCGGTCGCTGCCGTCGGTCTCGGTCTTCTCGATCGCGTCGACCGTGTCCATGCCGGCGGTGACCGTGCCGAAGACCGTGTGCTTGCCGTCGAGCCAGGGCGCCGCCTCGGTGGTGACGATGAAGAACTGCGAGCCGTTGGTGTTCGGCCCGGCGTTGGCCATCGCCAGCGCGCCGCGGACGATCTTGTGCTCGTTGATCTCGTCCTCGAACGTGTAGCCGGGACCGCCGCGACCGCTGCCCTCCGGGCAGCCGCCCTGGATCATGAAGTCGGGGATGATCCGGTGGAAGATCAGCCCGTCGTAGAAGCCGTCGGCGGCGAGCTTGCGGAAGTTCTCGACCGTCTTCGGGGCGTCGGAGTCGTGCAGCTCGAGCACGATCTCCCCGGCATTGGTCTGCAGCGTTGCCTGTGACATGGCCGCTCACCCTAGTCGATCACCTGGGTCCGTTGACCCGCACGGTGACCGGGCGCGAGACGCCCGGCGCGTAGGGCCAGCGCTCCTCGGCCAGGGCCACCGCGCGCAGGCGGATCCGGGCGCTGCCGGTGACGTAGCGGAAGCGATAGCCGGCGCGGAAGCGGCCGCTGTGATCGCTGCGGGTGACGAGCACCGGGCGCCAGACGCGCGCCTCGCGCTCGTAGTACTGGATCGCGACCAGCTTGCCGCGGCGCGGCAACGGCGCGCCGCGATCGCGCACCCGCCCCCGCAGATGCAGGCGGCCGCCGGTGCGCAGCTTCCGCGGCGAGGCGCTGAGCGTGAGCGCGCCGCGCACGCGCAGCGCCAGCGCCGGCCGCCGCGCCGGGGCGAGGCTGCCGTCGCCGCGGTAGACGACGGTGATGCGGCGCGAGGGACCGGGCCGCAGCGCCAGCTTGAAGCCGCCGCGACGGCCGGTCTTGACGACCTCGACCCGGCGCCGCTTCAGCGCGCCCCGCGAGGGGCGCGAGACGATCCGCAGCCTGCGCCCGGCCAGGCCGGCGCCGTCGGCGTTGAGCAGGCGGCCGGAGAGCGCCGCGCCGGCGCCGAAGGGGACGGTCACCCGCTGCCCGCGGCGCTTGCGCCAGCGCAGCTTGGCGAAGAGGCGGGTCTTCGCGCGCGCCCTGGGCGCGCTCCGCTGCCGCGTCTCGCCGCCGCCGGCCGCCGGGCGACCGGGCGCGACCGGCGGCGGCACCTTGCGCAGCGCCATCTCGGTGCCGTCGACCCGCCGCGTCGTCGTGGTGGCGTTGCCGGCGACATCCTTCGCCGTCGCGCGGAATACGTAGGTGCCCGGGCCGAGGTCCGCCGGCATCGCGCCGACCAGCCGCCCCTCGCCGGCCTTCTCGCCGGCGCGCAGCTGGGTCGGCAGCTCCAGCCAGCGCTCGCCGTTCACGCGCCGGTACTCGATCTGGCCGCCGGCCGGGCCGGAGTGGGCGTCGCTCACTTCCGCAACCACCGTGCGCGGCAGCTCCGAGCTCGTCTTCTCGGCAACCGGCTCGAAGGCGACGCCGGGCGGGACGTCGTCGAGCCGCAGCGTCAGCTCGACCGCCGAGCCGGAGTCGGAGTTGCCGGCTTCGTCGCGCAGCCAGAGGCGGAACTTGTAGACGCCGGGCCGGGGCACCGTGCGGTCGGCGATCGCGGCGACATTGCGCCCACCGGCGAACTGCACGCCGGTGTCGAAGCCCGCCGGGCCTGTGATCCGCCAGTAGGCGCCCCAGATCGGGCTGGCCGGGCCCTGGTCGGGGTTGGTCCAGGAGAAGTCGAAGTTGTCGATCCGCCGCCAGCCCTCGCCGCCGGCGAGCGTCAGGTTGCGCGGGTGCGCCGGCGGGTTGTTGTCGATGCCGACCGTCTGCTCGTCGGTGCAGGCGACGTTGCCGGCGAAGTCGGTCGAGCAGTGGCGCAGGCGGTGGCTGCCGTCGCTGAAGCGGGTCGTGTCGATCGTCGCCCCGTCGGCGCCGTGCCGCTCGCAGGGCTTCATCCGCGTGCCCCACCAGGAGCCGCCGATCATCGCCGTCGAGCAGGGGTACTCGTGCAGGTCGATGCGGGTCCCGTCGAGCGTCGTCTCGCCGAAGCGGATGCCGCTGCCCTCGTCGATTCCCGAGATCCCGATCGACTGCGAGCCGCGGCGCCAGCCCCCCTCGGTCAGCGGGCCCCAGATCCAGGCGCCGGGACCGATGTCGTCGCGAATCGTGATCGCCAGCTCGCGGACCGAGGACCAGGACCCCGGATCGAGCGAGCACCACTTGCTCTCCGCCCGGGCGCAGAGGAGCCGGTCCTCCAGCGCCGGCTGCGGCGTGTTCAGGTCGGCGACGAAGCGGCGCTGGGTCGTGTCGGTGCTCGCCGCCCGCAGGAAGGTGGCGAAGCCGCCGCTCCAGGTCCCGGCGCCGACCCGCTGCTCCATGCCGTCGTGGAGGGCGTGCCACCAGATGCCGCTGACCCGGGAGATGCCGGTTCCGGGCGGCGCCTCCCAGCGCCAGCGGGCGAAGCGGGTGCCGGAGACCGTCCCGCCGCCCCTGGTGAAGCTCTTCATGTGCGCGCCGTCGCCGTTGCCGCACCAGGCGTCCTGGCGGAACTTGGCGCCGCCGGTGCTGTCGGCCCAGCTCGCGTCGGCATCGACGCCCCAGCCGCACTGCGCCACCGTGTACTCGGCCGCGCTCGCCTCGCGCGCCGCGAGCAGCAGCAGCGCCAGCGCCAGCGCCACCCCCATCGCCACGATTCGTGCCAACCCAGCCCGCCGTGCTCCCGACATCGCTCCTCCTCCGATCGACTTGCAGATGGAGGTCCAAGGGCACAGCGGCGGGTTCTCTCCCCCCTGCGGACGGATGTCGAGCGCGCTTTGCGAGAATGAATCGCGATGCCGCTACCGAGCCAAGAGCAGATCACCGAGAAGCTGCGCGCCGTGATCGACCCCGAGCTGCGCCGCTCGATCGTCGAGCTCGGCATGGTCCGCTCGATCGAGGTCAAGGACGACGGCCGGGTCGAGGTCGTCGTCTCGCTGACCACGGCCGGCTGCCCGATCCGCTCCCACTTCGAACAGGCGGTCGCCCAGCAGGTCTCCGAGCTCGACGGCGTGACCTCGGTCGCGGTCGGCTTCGACGTCCTCTCCGATGAGGAGAAGGGCAACCTGCAGCAGACCCTCGGCCGCGGCAAGCTGCCCGAGGGCGCCCTCGCCCAGGTCAAGAACGTGATCTGCGTCGCCTCCGGCAAGGGCGGCGTCGGCAAGTCGACGATGACCGCCAACCTGGCCGCGGCGCTGACCGCCGAAGGCCATGCCGCCGGCGCGCTCGACTGCGACGTCTACGGCTACTCGATCCCGCGCATGCTCGGCGTCAACCGCAAACCGGAGGTCAACGCCGAGCGCAAGATCCTGCCGCTCGACGGCGCCGGCGGGGTCAAGGTGATGTCGATCGGCTTCTTCGTCGAGGAGAACTCGGCCGTCGTCTGGCGCGGCCCGATGCTGCACAAGGCGATCCAGCAGTTCCTCGAGGACGTCGCCTGGGGCGAGCTCGAGTACCTGCTGCTCGATCTGCCGCCGGGCACCGGCGACGTCGCGATGACCCTCTCCCAGCTGCTGCCGCAGGCCAAGTTCCTGATCGTCACGACGCCGCAGCCGGCCGCGCAGACGGTCGCCAAACGGGCCGCCGACATGGCCGCCAAGTTCGACCTCGAGCTGCTCGGCGCGATCGAGAACATGTCCGGCTTCACCACGCCCGACGGCGAGCGCTTCACGATCTTCGGCGAGGGCGGCGGCCAGCTGCTCGCCGACGAGCTCGACATCCCGCTGCTCGGCAAGGTGCCGCTCTCGGAGCCGCTGCGCGAGCACGCCGACAACGGGACGCCGCTGGTCACCGCCCAGCCCGACGCGCCCGCCTCGCAGACGATCCGCCAGGCCGCGCGCGGCATCGTCGCCGCCACGCCGCAGGAGCTGCCCGTGCTGCAGGCCACCCCGGCCCCGGCCGAAGCGCCCGAAATCGGCGGCACCCCCCTGCCCGTGGTTCAGGGCGGGGCGAGCGCCTAAAGCTCGTTCAGCCTCCGCATCCGGCCGCGATCGGGACGCGCCGCGTGAGGCTCTCGCCTTCCTGGCTCGTCAGGCTCACGTTCGCGACCGCCGGCGTCCGGCAGATGTCGCGGCTGAGCACGAGGTAACCGCTCTTGCCGCCGTCGAGGCTGAGCTCGAACGCGTCGAGCGGGATGTCGGGAACGTCGTCGACGGTCGCCTGGATCCGCTGGCCGACGACCTCGATCCGGCCGCGCAGGAGCACCTCGGCGCCGCCCCCGCTCAGCACATACGCCGGCTTGGGCAGGCCACCGGATCCGCTGACCGCGTAGACAGGCCCCGTAAGAGGGACGTCGTAGGCGGGGCTGAGCGCGCGCGCCTCGCCCATCCGCTGCCGGCCCTTGCAGCGGTTCTCCTCCAGCTCGCTCTCGCTGCAGAGGTTGCCGAGCGCGGCCTGGTCGGCCAGGATCGCGGTCGGCAGGGTGATCTCCGCCGAGCGGATGTTGGCGTCGCCGCGGCGCACCGCGACCTTGATGTCGAGCTGCGGCTTGTCGGTGCGGGCGCTGCCGCCCACCGCCTCGATCGCGACCCGCGGCGCAAACGGCCTCTCCGCGGTCTGCTCATCCGAA
Organism: Solirubrobacterales bacterium; assembly: GCA_035759115.1. Lineage (GTDB taxonomy): Bacteria > Actinomycetota > Thermoleophilia > Solirubrobacterales > 70-9 > VRUE01. Next base: position 21,599 of record DASTVL010000328.1, read on the forward strand.
GAGTCACCGCCACAGCCGGCGACGAAGAGAGCGGCGACACCGGCGAGCGCCGCCGCGCAGATGCGGGAAGGGGTTAGGCCGATGCCTTGCTCTTGTAGTACTCGGCGTTGATCTCGGCGTATTTCGCCCACTCGGCGGGGAGCTGGTCCTCGGCGAAGCAGGCGTCGACCGGGCAGGCCTCGACGCAGGCATCGCAGTCGATGCACTCGTCGGGGTCGATGTAGAGCATCTCGACCGAGTCGTAGTCGGGCTCGTCCGGGGTCGGG
>DASTVL010000329.1:0-4953 GCA_035759115.1 Solirubrobacterales bacterium
TTGGCGCTCGCGGTCTGGGAGGAGCTCGGGCTGGAAAGCGATCCGCTGCCGTCCGGCTCGCGCATCCGCGCCGCCGCCTTCGAATCCTGACCAGGGGCGCAGCTCAGGAACGGCCGCGGGCGAAGATCCGCCACGTGTGCCGGGCGGCGGGGCCGGCCGTGCCGCGCTTGAGCGCGCGCACTCGGAAGATCTTCCTGCCGGGGCGCAGGCCTCGGTAGCGCGTCGGTGACGTGCAGCGACGCCAGGAGCGCAGGCGCTTCGCCACGCGCCTTCCGTTCAGCCGGCACTGGAAGCGGACGCCGGGCTGCGCGGAGCGGAAGCGGAAGGCGGCGCTGCGGCGAGCGGTCCTGCGTCCCGGCGAAGCGGACAGCTTCGGCCGGGCCGGGCGCGGCGTCGCGACATCGCCCCACTGGGCGAGGAACTGGCCGTCCGCGGTGAAGCGCTGGACGCGGGCGGCGCCCGCGGCCTGCAGGTAGGGCCGGCCGGCGTCTGCCACGTAGACGTTGCCGGCGGCGTCCGCGGTGACCGAGAGCGGCGTGTGGAAGTGACCGGGACCGCGACCGGCGCTCCCCCACTCGTCGAGGTAGACGCCGGCGGCGGTGAACTTCTGGATGCGGTTGTTGACGGTGTCGGCGACGTAGACGTCGCCGACAGGATCAGTGGCGATGCCGTAGGGAAAGATGAACTGCCCCGAGCCGCGTCCGTGACTCCCCCATTTCGTCACTGAGACCCCGCCGGGCGTGTACACCTCGATTTCGTTGCTGTAGGTGTCGGCTACGTAGACGTTGCCCGCGGCGCCCACCGCGATGCCCCACGGTTCGCCCAGCTGAGTGCCGCCCCACGTCGCCAGCAGAGCCCCGTCTGGGCTGAATTTCTGAACCTGGGAGCCGCCGACCGCGTACACGTAGCCGGCGGCGTCGACCGCCAGGTCGCGGGGTGCGGCCCCCCACTGCCTGAGCAGCACGCCGTTCGCCGAGTACACCTGAAGCAGCTCCGTGACGCGGTCGCCGACGTACACGTTTCCCGCCGCATCGACGTCGACGGGACGCGTGCGTGGGTAGCTGCCCCCTCGCTCGAAGGCGCCGAGGCGGCCGAGCGGGGCGCCGACCGGGGAGAAGCGCGGGATCTGCCCGCTGTCCTGTGGATTGGACAGGTAGACGACGTCACCCGCCGGAGCCGCGGCGGCCGAGAGCGGGTCGGGCTGGAAGCCGACCGAAGGGTGCGCCCGCGGTTCACCGCTCGCCGCGGCGCCGAGCGCGAACGCCAGCCAGCCGAGCGCGAGGAGCGCGATCGCGGCCACGAGGCGAAAACCGTGCCCTGAAATCCCCGAACCCATCCGCTCCAGCGTAGACGCAGGGCGCTAGTTTCGGCACCCCGCGGACGTTGATTCGAAGTGAGGGCGGACGTTGACGACCGCTATTTCCTCGAAGAGCGCTACCGCGAGACGGACGGAGGACGCTCGCTGCCCTTGAGCGCCTACTACGCGCTCAAGCCGCTGCTGCCGCGGCGCCTGCAGATCGCGCTGCGGCGGCGCTACGCGAAGCGGCAGATGCAGGTCGAGTTCCCGCGCTGGCCGATCGAGCCGCTGCTGGTCGAGCGGCGGCAGGAGGAGCTGCGGGCGGAGCTGCGCCGGCGCGACGGCGCGCCGCTGCCGACGATCGCCAGCTGGCCGGAGGGTAGGCGCTTCACGGCGATCCTCACCCACGACGTCGAGGGGCCGGCCGGGGTCGCCAACGTGCCCGAGGTGATCGAGCTCGAGCGACGCCACGGCTTCGTCTCCTCCTGGAACTTCGTCGCCGAGTGGTACCCGATCGAGCCGGGCCTGCTCGACCACGTGCGCGCCGCCGGCTGCGAGGTCGGCCTGCACGCGATCAAACACGACTGCAAGCTGTTCGAGAGCCGCGCCCGCTTCGAGGCCGAACTGCCGGCGATTCACCGTTACCTCGCCGAGTGGGAGGCCGACGGCTTCCGCTCCCCCGCCACTCACCGCAACCCGGACTGGATGCCCGAGCTCGGCGCCGCCTACGACACCTCCTTCCCCGACACCGACCCCTTCGAGCCGCAGTCGGGCGGCTGCTGCTCGATCCTCCCCTTCTTCCTCGGCGAGATGGTCGAGCTGCCGATCACCCTGGTCCAGGACCACACCATGTGGGAGATCCTGCGCCAGGACACGATCGAGCTGTGGACCGGCAAGAGCGACTGGCTGATCGCCAACGGCGGCCTGATCAACCCGATCGTCCACCCCGACTACCTCGACACGCCGGCGCGGCTGCGCATGTACGAGGAGTTCCTCGAGTACCTCGCCGCGCAGAGCGACGGCTGGCACGCGTTGCCGCGTGAGGTCGCCGCCTGGTGGCGCACCCGGGCCGGGCTGCGCTGCATCGAGGACGGCGACGGCGCCCGCATCGTCGGCGAGGGCGCCGAGCGCGCGCGGGTCGCCTGGGCCCGCCTCGACGGCGACGAGGTCGTGCTCGAGCCCGAAGGGGTGGCAGCCTGATGACCGGGGAGCGCATCCTGATCCTGCTGCAGAACGAGCCGGTGCCCTCCGACCGCCACGTCTGGAACCAGGCGACGGCGCTGACCCGGGCGGGCTGCGAGGTCACTGTCATCTGCCCGGCCGGCGAGGAGCGCGACAGCGCCGCCCACGAGCGGATCGACGGTGTGGAGATCCACCGCTACAAGCCGTTTCAGGTCGGCGAGGGCGCGGTCGGCTACGCGCTCGAGTACGCCGCAGCCCTGTGGAGCATCCGCCGGCTTGCCCGACGACTCGCCCGCAAGCAGCGCTTCGACCTGGTCCACGCCTGCAGCCCGCCCGACTTCCTGCTGCTCGCCGCGCTCAGCCTGCGCCGCCGCGGCGCCCGCTTCGTCTTCGACCACCATGACCTCACGCCGGAGCTCTACCTGGCCCGCTTCGGTGGCGGCCTGCTGCACCGGTTGACCCTGCTCGCCGAGCAGGTCGCCTTCCGCAGCGCCGATGTCGTGCTCTCGGTCAACGACTCCTACCGCCGGGTCGCGATCGAGCGCGGCCGGCGCGACCCCGAGGACGTCGCGGTCGTCCGCACCGGCCCCGACCTGACCCGGTTCGTGCCGAGCGAGCCCGATCCGACGCTGAAGCGGGGCAAGCGCTTCCTGCTCAGCTACGCCGGCGTGATGGGCCCGCAGGACGGCGTCGACCACGCCCTGCTGGCGCTGGCCGAGCTGCACGCCCTGCGCCAGGACTGGCACGCGGTCTTCATGGGCGACGGCGAGGTGCTCGCGGAGATGAAGGGATTGACGGTCGAGCTCGGGCTCGGCGATTGCGTCGAGTTCAGCGGTTGGGTCGAACACGAGACGATCGGCCGGGTGCTCTCCAGCTCCGACGTCTGCCTCGCTCCCGACCCGAGCAACCCGCTCAACGACGTCTCCTCGATGGTGAAGATCTCCGAGTACATGGCGATGTCGCGGCCGATGGTCTCCTACGACCTCGCCGAGTCGCGCTTCGGCGCCGGCGACGCGGCGCTGTTCGCGCCGCCCGGCGACCACGCCGGGTTCGCGCGCCTGGTCTCGGCGCTGTTCGACGATCCCGAGCGGCGCGCCGAGATGGGCGCCGCCGGCCGCGAGCGGGTCGAGGACGTGCTCGCCTGGGAGCACCAGGAACGCTCGCTGCTGGCCGCGTACTCGCGCGCGCTCGAAATGGGGCCGGTCGACAGCGGGCGGCTCGAGACCCTGCAACGACTGCTGCTGCCGGTTCCCAGCTGAGACGGGAAATGGGCGGGCGGGACGATGCACAACTCCACCTGGATCGCGCGAACCTCTCTGGCGACCCTCTGCGTCCTGGTCGCCACGGCGTTGGCCATGCTCTCCACCTCGCCTACGGCCGAGGCGCAGCTCTCGCCTGAATTCGGCCTGGCCGCGGCGATCGTCGCGCCGCTCGAGCCTGAACGCAAGACCCGCCGCGCAGGCGGCCGGCGAGCCCGGGACGCCGACGGCGACGGCCTCTCCGACTGGTTCGAGCTGCGGCGGGCGCGGACCAACCCGCGCCGCCGCGACACCGACCGCGATCGCCTCACCGACTGGACCGAGGTGAAACGCACCCGCACCGACCCGCGCCGCCGCGACACCGACCGCGACGGCATCTCCGACTGGCACGAGCTGCGGCGCACCAAGACCAACCCGCGCAACGCCGACAGCGACGGCGACGGCAGCCGCGACCGCGACGAGCTCCGCGCCGGCTCGAACCCCCGCGATCCGGCGAGCGTCCCGTTCCCGGTCGCAGCAGCGCCACCTCTCTTCCCCGCACCCCTCCCGACGCCCGCCCCAGCCCCCGGCGGAGGCAGCGGCGAGCCGACCGAGCCCCCGCCCCCGCCGCCAGACACGACGCCGCCGGGGGTTCAGGTCACCTCCGGCCCCGACGGGCTGACCAACGACGCCTCACCGACGTTCGGATTCAATGCGGAGGCCGGCGCGGCGGTGGTGTGCTCGATCGACGAGGGGACGGCTGACTTCGGCCCCTGCTCGGGCGCCGGGTCCCACGGTTCCGCGGAACCGCTTGCCGACGGGGCGCACACCTTTCGGGTGCGGGCCACCAACGCAGCCGGTAAACAGGCCGTCGCCACTCGGGGGTTCAGTGTCGATGCGACCGAGCCCGAGACGCAGATCGATTCCGGGCCGCCTTCACCGACCGACAACCACAGCGCGAGCTTCGAGTTCTCCGGCGCGGACCCAGGTGGCTCGGGCGTGGCGTCGTTCGAGTGCCGGGTCGACTCGGAGGAGATCGGAGACTGGACGCCCTGTTCATCGCCCCATGAGCTCGCTGACCTGAACGACGGGCAGCACAGCTTCGAGGTCCGCGCGATCGACGAAGCCGACAACGTCGATGCGTCGCCAGCCGTCCACGAGTGGGCGGTCGACACGACGCCGCCGGCGGTTCAGGTCACCTCCGGCCCTGACGGGTTGACCAATAACGCATCGCCG
>DASTVL010000330.1:0-4472 GCA_035759115.1 Solirubrobacterales bacterium
GGTCCGACGAGGGAGTCGAGGGCGTCAACCGCTTCCTCTCGCGGCTCTGGCGGCTCTGCGAGGAGGTCGGCGAGCGCGAGACCGCGGAGCTGGATCAGGCGGCGAGCGAGGGCGAGGCGCGCGAGCTGCTCGCCAAGGCGCACTGGGCGATCGACAAGGTCACGCGCGATTTCGAGCGCGGCTTCCAGTTCAACACCGCGATCTCGGCGGCGATGGAGCTGGTCAACGAGGCCTACCGGGTCAAGGACGACCTCCACGCCGACCCGAGCGGCGCTGCCGCGGTGCGCTTCGCCGCCGCGACCGCCGCCTCGCTGATCTTCCCCTTCGCGCCCCATCTCGGCGCCGAGATCTGGGAGCGCCTCGAGGGCGGCCGCGTCTGGGAGCAGCCCTGGCCGGTGGCCGACCCGGAGCTGCTGGCACGCGACACCGTGACCCTGGTGGTGCAGGTCAACGGCAAGCTGCGCGACCGGATCGAGGCGGCGGCCGACGCCCCCGAAGACGACCTCCTGGCGCTCGCCCGTGAGAGCGAGAAGGTGCGCCGCCACCTCGATGGCAAGCAGGTGGTCAAGGAGATCGTCGTCCCGGGCAAGCTGGTCAATCTGGTGGTTCGCTAGGCCGCTGCTTGGTTCCACGGCCTAGAACTGGTACAAAGCCGCCCGATGCTCGTCAGGCGCCTGGCAGAAGCACCCGCGGAGGAGTGGCACCGGCTGCGCTATCACGCGTTGATGGACGCCGGGCAACTCGGCGCCCGCAACCTCTCGGTGACCTGGCTGGAGATCCCGGCCGGGGCGGAGCAGACGCTGCGCTCCGACGAGGACGCCGAGCAGGTCTACGTCGTCGTGCGCGGCGCCGGCTCGATGTCGGTCGCCGGCGACACGCAGGAGGTGGGGGAGGGCGACCTGATCCTCGTCCCGCCCGCAACCGACCACGCGATCGCCAACAACGGCGGCGAGGCGCTGGCCTGCGTCTCGGTGCAGTCGCCGCCGGTCGCGGCCGCGGAGCTGTACTCCGACCAGCTGGCTGAGGTCAGCGGTTACGCAGACGACGAAGACCTGTAGCTGAATTTTTAGATTCTGCGCGCCACGCGTGCGCCGGGATCCGCCACGGTCGGTCCATGCCCGACCTCTCGCGCACCCAGGTCGTCGTCTACGGCGCCGTCGCCGTCGCCCTGCTGCTCGTCGGCGCCCGCGCGATCCGCTCCGAGGGCGATGGCGCGACACCCGCCGCGGCGGCGGCGGCGGCGCCTGTGGCCTCGGCCGACATCAGCATCGACACGTCCGGCGGCGGCGATCTGGTCGTCGACGTCGCCGGCGCGGTGCGCCGCCCGGGCGTCTACAGGCTTCCCTCCGGGGCCCGCGTCGTCGATGCGATCGAGCGTGCAGGCGGGCCCGCCGGGGGCGCCGGGCTGGAGGGGATCAACCGCGCCGCGCGCCTGACCGACGGGCAGCAGGTCGTCGTGCCCGAGCGCCTGCCGGGGGGAGCGACCGCCACCGCCGCTGCGGGTGAAGAGGGCCCGATCGGCCTCGGCAGCGCGACCGTCGACCAGCTCGAAGAGATCGATGGCATCGGCCCGGTCACGGCCGGCAAGATCGTCGAGTTCCGCGACCAGCGCGGCGGGCTCTCCTCGATCGACCAGCTCGACCAGGTCAGCGGCATCGGGCCGGCGACGATGGAGTCGCTGCGGGGCCGGCTGCAGCCCTAGCGCCGATGGCTCCGCGCCTGTTGCTGCCGCTCGCCTGCGCCGCAGCGGCTGCGGCCCTGGCGCTCGCCCACAGCGGCGAGATCCGCGACCGCGCCGAGCTGGCGCTGGCGCGCGGGATGCCGGCGCGAGAGGCGGCGCTCGCGCGCGGCTTCGTGCTCGGCCAGGACGAGGAGGTCGACGCGGTCACGACCGAAGACTTCCGCCGCTCGGGGCTCGCGCATCTGCTCGCCGTATCGGGTCAGAACGTCGCCCTGCTGGCCCTGCTGGCGATGCCGCTGCTGGCGGCGCTGGGGATGCCACTGCGCACGCGCCTGCTCTGGGTGCTCGGCCTGATCGCCGTCTACGTCCCGCTCGCCGGCTCGGGTCCGTCGATCCAGCGTGCCGGGATCATGGGCGGCCTCAGCCTGCTCGCGCTGCTCGCCGGACGCCGCGCCTCGCGCTTCTACGCCTTGCTGCTCGCCGCAGTCGTGCTGCTCGCCATCGATCCGGGCATCGCCGCCGACGTCGGCTGGCAGCTCAGCTTCGCCGCCGTGCTGGGCATCCTCCTGCTCGCCTCGCCGCTGCGCGACTCGCTCCTGGCCGTGCTCGGCAAGGGCGCCGGACGGCGGATGCTCGCCGAGGGCGCGGCGATGACGATCGCCGCGACCCTGGCGACGGCGCCGCTGATCGCCTTCCACTTCGAAGCGGCCTCGCTCACCACCCTGCTTGCGAACCTGCTCGCGCTGCCGGCCGTGGCGCCGGCGATGTGGCTGGGGATGCTCGCCGCGGGCGCCGGCCAGGTCCCGGGCCTGCCGGTCGAGGCGCTCAACGCCGTCAACTCCCTGTTGCTCGCCTACATCGCCCAGGTAGCCGCCTGGTGCGCCCGCCCGGCCTGGGCCTACCCGCACGTGCAGCTCGGGACGGGTGGGCTGGTGGCCTCCTACGCGGCGATCGCGGCGGTCGCGGCCCTCGCGACCCGCTTCCTTCTCCCTCGCGTTCGTCGTTTGTCGGGCCTATCGCGACAAAGGGCGAACGCGAGTCGACGGAGGTCGGCCGGCGCGCTCGCTGCTCTGCTTGTGGCGGTCGTCCTCTTGCTCCTCGGTGCCGGCGCGTCTACGAGCGCCGCCCCGCCCGTCGGTCTGCGCGTCACCGTGCTCGACGTCGGCCAGGGCGACGCGATCCTGCTCCAGCCCGGCGGTGCGCCCGCGCTCCTGGTCGACGGGGGACCGCCAGGGGAGGGGTTGGCGGCAATGCTGCGCGCCGCCGGGGTCGAGCGGCTCGGGGCGGCGATCGTCACCCATGACCAGTCCGACCACGCCGGCGGCATCCGCGAGCTGTTCGGCGCCGCGCCGGTCGGCCGGCTGCTCTACGGAGCATCGGCCGGTCCGACGCTCGCCGCGGCCTCTGCGGCCGGGATCCCGGCCCGCCGTATCGCCGGGGGCGCCGCGGTGCGCTCGGGACGGTTGCGGCTGGAGGTGCTCTGGCCGCCGCCAGAGTTGCTCGGCGAGGCTCGCGAGGCCGAGGACCCGAATGCGCTCGCTCTGGTCATGCGCGCCCGCTGGCGCGATTTCACGATGCTGCTGACGGCGGACGCCGAGGCCGAGGCGACGCGGCTCGATCCCGGCCCGGTGGACGTGCTCAAGGTCGCCCACCACGGCAGCGACGATGCCGGCCTGGCCGGGCTGCTCGACCGGACCCGGCCACGCCTCGCGGTGATCTCGGCCGGCGCCGGCAACCCGTTCGGCCACCCGACGCCGGGCACGCTCGCGACCCTGGGCGAACACGGCGTCTGCGTCCTGCGCACCGACCGCGACGGCCCGGTCGCGATCGAGGTCGGCAACCGCTCAACGAATCTACGAATCGATATTGGGGCTGACTCCTCGCAGCCCTGTCGCTCGGCCGGCCTCCGCCGATAGACGCAGTGGTGGACTGCAAGCCTGGAAAGCCACGGCTGAGGATCCCGGCGAGGCCCAGCGTCCTCGGCAGCGGCCTGCTGGAGCGGGCGCGCAGCACGACGTTCGCGCTGCTCGGCGTGACCGCCGCGGTCGGCCTCGCAATCGTCGCCCTCGCGCTCAACCAGAGCTGGCCCGTGGTCCCCGGCAGCCCGATTCCCGGCATCCCGAGGGGCGACGAGGAGGTCGGAGCGGCGAGGGTCGTCTCGCGCGCCGATGCCCGCGGGCGTTCCGGGTCCAGTGCGGCGTCCCGAGACCGCTCCGGCGGATTGCGGGGCGATCGAGACCCGGGTGCGACGCCGGCAGCCTCCCGCGAGGTGTCGCCGAGCGACCTGGCGCCGAGCGGCTCGGGCGAGTCCGTCTACGCATCGACTCCGGTCAAGTCGACGAGCAGGGGCGCGTCGCAGAAGCCGGCGCAGGCGGCCCCCGACAGCCAGTCGGGGCCGGCGAAGCCGCAACCGCAGACCGTGACTCCGAATCCTTCGCCGCAGCCGACCCCGCCTGCGGCGCCCCCTGCGAGCGAGACCGAGACGCCGCCTCCACCTGCGACGGCAGCCTCCGCTCCGCCCGAAGAGGAGTCGAACGTCCCCTCCTGGAGCGAGGGCAGAGGACATGCCTACGGTCGCAGCGACCGCGACTGGGGCCACGGCGGGCACGATGACTGGGACCGCGGCCGGTCATACGGGCACCGCTGGGACGACTGACGCCGCGCCCCCGGCGGTCTATCTAGACTCGGCGCCATGGCCGAGTCGGAGCTGCGCCCGCTCTACCTGATCGCCGGCACCGACGGGGCCAAGATCGACGCGACCCGCGCGCGCCTGCGCGCCCGCGCCGAGCGC
>DASTVL010000331.1:0-12673 GCA_035759115.1 Solirubrobacterales bacterium
CAAGGCGATCGACCTGATCGACGAGGCGGCCTCGCGGCTGAAGATCGAGATCGACTCGATGCCGACCGAGATCGACGAGGTCGAGCGCCGCGCCCAGCAGCTCGAGATCGAGCGCGAGGCGCTGAAGAAAGAGAGCGACGAGGCCTCGAAGGCGCGCCTGGAGGCGCTCGAGGGCGAGCTGGCCGAGCTGCGCGAGGGCTCGGCGGAGATGAAAGCGCGCTGGCAGAACGAGAAGGACGCGATCGAGGCGATCAAGGCGGCCAAGGCGCGGCTCGAGGAGGCCGGCCGCGAGGCCGAGCGGGCCGAGCGCGAGGCCGACCTCGAGGGCGCGGCGAAGCTGCGCTACGGCGAGATCCCCGAGCTGGAGAAGACGCTGGCCGAGCAGGAGAAGAAGCTGGCGGCGCTGCACGCCGAGGGCGGCTCGCTGCTGACCGAGGAGGTGACCGAGGAGGACGTCGCCCAGGTCGTCGCCAAATGGACCGGGATCCCGGTCAGCCGGCTGATGGAGGGCGAGGTCGAGAAGCTGATCCAGATGGAGGGCCGCCTGCACGAGCGGGTGATCGGCCAGGACGAGGCGATCGCCGCCGTCTCCAACGCGCTGCGCCGCTCGCGCGCCGGGCTCTCCGACCCCGACCGGCCGATCGGCTCCTTCCTCTTCCTCGGCCCGACCGGGGTCGGCAAGACCGAGCTGGCCAAGGCGCTGGCCGAGTTCATGTTCGACTCCGAGCAGGCGATCGTCCGCCTCGACATGTCCGAGTACATGGAGAAGCACACGGTCGCGCGGCTGATCGGCGCGCCGCCCGGCTACGTCGGCTACGAGGAGGGCGGGCAGCTGACCGAGGCGGTGCGGCGGCGGCCCTACGCGGTCGTCCTGCTCGACGAGATCGAGAAGGCCCACCCCGACGTCTTCAACACGCTGCTGCAGCTGATGGACGACGGCCGCCTCACCGACGGCCAGGGCCGCACGGTCAGCTTCGCCAACACGGTCCTGATCATGACCTCCAACGTCGGCAGCGACCGGATCGTCGGCGAGTCGGTCGACGAGAAGATCCGCGAGGGGATCGAAGAGGTGCTGGCGGCGACCTTCAAGCCCGAGTTCCTCAACCGGATCGACGACACGGTGATCTTCCACCGCCTCTCCAAGGACGACATCGGCCGCATCGTCGAGCTCCAGGTCGAGCAGCTCGCCGGCCGCGTGCGCGAGCGCGGGATCGAGATCGAGCTGACGGCCGACGCCCGCACCCTGCTCGGCAACCTCGGCTACGACCCGACCTACGGCGCCCGGCCGCTGAAGCGGACGATCCAGAAGCAGCTGGTCGACAAGCTGGCGCTGATGCTGCTCGAGGGCGAGTTCGCCGAGGGCGACACGGTGAGAGTCGATGCCGCCGACGGCGAGCTCGCCTTCGAGGTGAGCGGCGCGACCGCTAGCGCGGCCGCGTAGTCACCATCCGCTTGCGCACGACGCGGCGGTTGCCGGCGCCGTCGCGGACGGCGGCCTTGACCAGCACGCGGCGGGCGCGGCGGTTGCGCTTCAGCAGGCGCAGCTTCGCCTTGCCGATCCGCATCCGCACGACCTTGGTGCGGCCCGCGGCCACGCGGTAGGCCCCGCGCGCGAGCACGACCCGGCGGCGCTTGGCCTTGCCGCCCTTGCCCAGCTTCAGCCGGCCGCGGGTCCTGACCACGATCCGGCCGCGGCAGGGCGGGGTCTGCTCGGACTTGGGGCAGTGGACGCGCACGCGGGCGATGCCGCGGCGATTGACCCGCACGCGCTTTCCGAGGATGCGCAGGGCGACCGCCTCGTCGGCGGCGGCGGCCTCGGGAGCCGTCGCGCCCTGGGGTTGCTCGGCCACCCGCCAGACCTCGTAGCCGTGCAGGCCGTCGTTGGCGGTCAGGTAGAGGTCGCCGCCATAGGCGACCGGGTCGTAGGATTCCGAGCTGTCCGACCCCTGCAGGATGTCGGCGAACAGCTCCGTCGTCGTGCCGTCGCTGCGCCACAGCTCTTCGCCATGGACGCCGTCGTCGGCGATCATGTACAGCTGCCCCAGGTGCACCGTCAGGAAGTACGGGCTGCTGGAGTCGGAGCCGGGGTTGATGTCCGCGACCTGCGTGGCCGTCGCGCCGTCGTAGCGCCACAGCTCGTAGCCGTCGCTGCTGTCGCCCGCCCGCATGTACACCTGGCCGTCGTAGGCGGTGAATTCGTTCGGCGAGGAACTCGCCGCCCCGGGGCGGATGTCGGCCGCGAGCTCCGCCGCGAGCGCGGTGGTGCGCCACAGCTCCGCGCCTTTGACGCCGTTGTCGGCGCGGAAGTAGACCCGGTCCCCGATCGACGCGAGGCCGCTCGGGGCGGAACCGGCCGCGCCGATGTTGATGTCCATCACGAAGGCCAGGCCTCCGGAGCCGGCCCGCCACAGCTCGGTGCCGACCGCGACGTGCTCGGCGGCGAAGTAGACGTAGCCGTCGTGCTCGACGAGGTAGGACGGGTCGGAGTCGGCGCCGCCGGGGTTGATGTCCGCGAACAGTTTCGTCGTGACGCCGTCGGTGCTCCACAGCTCCTCGCCGGTGACGCCGTCGTCGGCGCGGAAGAACAGCAGGCCATCGGCCACCGTCAGCCCGCGGGGTTCGGAGCCTTCCCCGCCCGGATGGACGTCTTTGACGAGTTCGGCGCCGGAGCCGTCGCTGCGGTACAGCTCGCGACCGACCGCAGGGCCGCCGTGGGCGTTGAAGTAGAGGTCACCGTCGTAGGCGGCCATCCGCAGCGGGCTCGACGAGCCGGCCGGGTGGATGTCGGCGACCAGCTCGGTCGTCGTGCCGTCGGTGCGCCACAGCTCGTTGCCGGTGACGCCGTCGTCGGCGCGGAAGAACAGCTGGTCGCCGACCACGGTGAGCTCGCTCACGTTCGCTCCGCCGGGGCCGGGGTCGATGTCGGCGACCAGCTCGGCCTCGGTCCCGTCGCTGCGCCACAGCTCGGCGCCGTGGACGCCGTCGTCGGCCTCGAAGTAGAGCTTGCCGCCGAACTCGACATAGCCTTCCGGGTTGCCGCTGCTCGGACCCGGCTTGATGTCGTGGGCCAGCTGGGCCTCCAGCGGCGCCGCGCTCGCGCTCGCCGCGGCGAGGCCGAGCGAGGCGGCGAGGATCGCCAGGACGAGGGCGAGCCGTCGGGAAATCGTGCTTTGGGGTGCGATGGTCATGGCATTGCTCTCCTTCTTGGTCGATTGCCGGTTCATCGCCCCTCCAACCGGCGAGCCGCGCGCGAATTACGCGAGCGGCGAAAAACCGGATCGACCGCGCCCCGCGGGGGTTCTTTAGCTACCGCTCAAAATGGCTTGCTAAGCAGTCCCGTGCCGGATTGGGAGACGCAATCCATCTGGCGGACTTCAGGTATGGGGAGCGGATTCCGACGTAAGCTTGTGTGGGCTTCAGACAGATGCTGAGAGAACGGCATATCAACGGCGATCCGAGGGGGCGCTTCAAGCGCTTCCTCGCTGCTGCCGCGGACGGCGTCCGCTGGCCGTTCGAGCGCGTGCTCTGGGCGGGCGAGCGGGCTGTGGTCTGGCCGCTGCAGGAGCGCCTGGCCGGCTGGATCCCGGCGGGCCGCAGCTTCGGCGCCGGCGCGCTGGCGGTGGTCGCCGCCGCCGCGGTGCTGGCCGGCGTGCTGTTGCTGCCGGGCGGCAGCGAGCCGACGCGCGAGCGGGTCGCCGCGCCGGCCCGGGTCGCGATCGAGACTTCCGGCCCACGGCCACAGGCCGTGGAGAAGCCTTCCGGGCCTGTGCTGCAGGGCGTCGCGCCGAGCTTCGACGTCGGCAAGGGCGCCGGCGTCGCCAAGGCCGGTAGCGGCAGCGACGGGACGGCCGAGGCCGAAGGCGGCGACGAGCTCGCCGCCACGGACGACGGCGAAGCAGCCGCCTCCGAAGCGGGAGCGTCGGCGTCGAGCTCGAGCAGGAAGCCGGTGCCCGCCGGCCCGGCGGCGATGAAGGTCGCGCGCCGCTTCTCCGAGGCCTTCGTCTTCTATGAGGTCGGCGAGCGGCCGGGCCGGGCGAAGACGGTCTTCGCCGCGACCGCGGCGCCGCAGCTGGCCGAGGCCCTGAGCAAGCGGCCGCCGCGGCAACCGGGCGAGGGCGAGGTGCCGAAGGCGAAGGTGCTCAACCTCGTCCCCGGCCCGCGCGCCGGCAAGGCCTACACGGTCAGCGCCTCGCTGCTGCGGATCGGCCTGACCAGCGAGCTGCGGCTCGAGCTGAACAAGAAGAAGGGCCAGTGGCTGGTCACGGACGTGAGGGGATGATGCGGCGACTGACCACGATCTCGGCTGTGCTCGCGCTAGCGCTCGCCTGCGCGGCGCCGACGGCGTTCGCCGAGGACCCGCTCGACCCCGCGGCGCCGGCGAGCCCGGACGCGAAAGTCGACAGCACCGCCGCGAGCCAGACCGAGGCCCCGGCGCCGGTCCGCGGCGACACCCTGGCGGCGCCAGAGCCCGCGCCCGCGCCGCAGCCGGAAACGCAGCCGAAGCCCAAGCCCGAGCCCAAGCAGGACGGCGGCGTCGCGGCCAAGCCCAAGGCCCAGGGCGCCGAAGACCCCGAACCCGAGGAAGGCGCCGGCGACGGCCCGGTTCCCGCTCCCCCCTCCTTCTCGGTGCCGCTGCTGCCCGGCTCCAGCTGCGCCCCCTCCGGCGTGCCCGCGGTGCTCGTCCCGATCTACCAGCGCGCCGCCGCCGCCTACGGGCTCGGCCCGCAGGGCCCGGCGGTGCTCGCCGCGATCAACGGGATCGAGACCGCCTTCGGCACCAACCTCAACGTCTCCTCGGCCGGCGCGGTCGGCTGGATGCAGTTCATGCCCCCCACCTGGGCCGCATACGGGGTCGACGCTGACGGCGACGGGGTCAAGGATCCCTACAACCCCGAGGACGCGATCCACGCCGCCGCCAACTACCTGAGCGCTTCCGGCGCCCCGGCCGACTGGTACCGGGCGGTCTTCGCCTACAACCACGCCGACTGGTACGTCGCCGAGGTGCTCGCCAACGCGCAGTGCTACGGGCAGCTGAACGGCGCCGCGGCCGGCCTCTTCGAAGCGCCGAAGCTGAAGGTGCTGAGCTGCACCGCGGCCAAGGCCTGGCGCAAACGGATCCCGGCCGCCTACCTCGACGCCTTCGAGAAAGCCGCCGCCCGCTACGACCTCGGCCGCCGCGGCGTCTGGGCGCTGGCCGCCGTGGCGCGGCTGGAGTCGGACTTCGGCCGCGGCATGTCGAAAGCGGAGCTGCAAAAGCACGGCGCGCTCGGGATGGTCGGCGAGGAGTGGCGCCGCTACGCGGTCGACGGCGACGGCGACGGCCGTATCCGCCGCCAGGACCCGGCCGACTCGGCCGCCGCGCTGGCGCGGATGATCTGGTCGCAGGGAGGCCTCAACGCCGGCCTGTTCGAGCACAACCACGCCAAGTGGTACGTCGACGCGGTGCTCGCCGAGGCTGCCGCCATCGAAGGCAAGTGCAAGGTGAGCGAGGTCGAGTGGGCGCTGACGCTGCCCAACGCCGTGCTGGCGCCGATCGAGTGGGACAACCTCTCGTTCACCAACGAGACCCAGCGGCAGGACCTCGCGACCGGCGCGGTCGATCCGCGCATCGTCGGCCTGCTCGGCGCGATGACGCAGTCGCACCAGATCACGATCTCCTCGCTGCGCTCCGACCACTCGATGTACACGGCCGAAGGCGGCGTCTCCAACCACTACTACGGTCGCGCGATGGACATCGCCGCGGTCGACGGCGTCTCCTGCACCGACACCGCGCCGAGCGCGCCCTGCGCGGCGCTGACGACGACGCTCTCCCAGCTGCCCTCGCCGGCGATGCCGACCGAGCTGATCTACTGCTTCGACGTCGACGGGCCCGGTCCGGCCTTCGCCCGCGCCGATCACTGCGATCACATCCACGCCGGCTACGACGGCTGAACGGCTGCCGTCCGGGTAACGTAGGGCCGTACCCCGACAGGAGGCCCTCCATGCCCACTTATGTGATGCTGACCAACCTGACCCCCGAGGGTGTTCGAACCCTCAAGAACAACCCCGGACGCGTCTCCGAAGTGAACAAGGAGGTCGAACAGATCGGGGCGAAAGTGCAGGCCCAGTACGCGACGCTCGGCCAGTACGACTTCGTCACGATCGTCGAGGCGCCCGACGAGAAGACGATGGCCAAGGTCTCGGTCGAGCTCGGCTCGCGCGGCACGATGACGAGCCAGACGCTGGCGGCGATGCCGGCCGACGAGCTCTCCGACTCGCTCTAGCTTGAGGGTCCTCGTCGTAGGGGGAGGCGGCCGCGAGCACGCGATCGTGCGGGCGCTCGCGCGCTCGCCGCGGGCGCCGGAGCTGCTCTGCGCACCGGGCAACGCCGGGATCGCCGCCGACGCCGAGTGCCTGGCGGACGTGGGCGCCGAGGACGTCGAGGCGATCGTCGCCGCGGCCCGCGAGCGCGCCGTCGACCTCGTCGTCGTCGGCCCCGAGGCGCCGCTCGTCGGCGGCCTCGTCGACTCGCTCGAGCAGGCCGGGATCGCCGCCTTCGGGCCGCGCGCCGCCGCCGCTGAGCTGGAGGGCTCGAAGGCGTTCGCCAAGCAGCTGATGGAGGAGGCCGGGGTGCCGACCGCCGCCCACGTGCTGCTGCGCAGCCGCGAGAGCGCGCTGGAGCAGCTCGCCGCGGCCTCCTACCCGACCGTGCTCAAGGCCGACGGCCTCGCCGCCGGCAAGGGCGTGATCCTCTGCGCCGACGAGGGCGAGGCGCGGGCCGCGATCGAGGTCTTCTTCGGCGAGCGGCGCTTCGGCGAGACGACCGTGGTGCTGGAGGAGTTCCTCGCCGGCGAAGAGCTCTCGCTGCTCGCTCTCTGCGACGGCGAGAACGTCGTCCCGCTCGCGCCGGCACAGGACTACAAGCGGATCTTCGACGGCGACGAGGGGCCGAACACCGGCGGCATGGGCAGCTACTCGCCGGTGCCGGGCTTCGGCCCGGAGGAGGTCGCCGCGATCGTCGACTCGGTGCACCGCCCGGTCGTCACCGCGATGGCCGCCCGCGGCGCGCCCTTCCACGGCGTCCTCTACGCCGGCCTGATGGTCGGGCCGGAGGGGCCGAAGGTGCTCGAGTTCAACACCCGCTTCGGCGACCCCGAGACGCAGGCGGTGCTGCCGCGGCTGCGCTCCGACCTGCTCGAGCTCTGTCTCGCCACGCGCGAGCCCGGCGGCCTCGCCGGGGTCGAGGCCGAGTTCGGCGACGACTGGGCGGTGACGCTGGTGCTGGCCTCGGCCGGCTACCCGGAGTCCTCCTCGAAGGGCGACGTCATCGCCGGCCTCGACGCCGCCGCCGGGCTGGCCGAGCTGACCCACGCCGGCACCGCGGCGCGGGGGGGCGAGATCGTCACCGCCGGCGGCCGCGTGCTCAACGTAACCGGGCTCGGGCCGACGCCGGCCGCGGCGCGCGATCGCGCATACGATGCAGCCGGCCGGATCGCCTTCGACGGAATGCAGATCCGCACCGACATCGCCGCCCGCGCGGTCGAGCGGGTGCCCAGCTGAAGACCTGATGAGCCCAGACCCAGAGAGGAAAAGATGAGCGAGATCTCAGAGGAGCCGCGGCCCAGCGGAGCGACCGCGATGCCGGCGGTCGAGGAGGCGTTCGAGGAGATCGAGGTCGACGAGCCCCACGTCGGGATCATCATGGGCTCGAAGAACGACAAGCCCAAGATGCAGCCCGCCGGGGCCGCCCTGCACGACGCCGGCATCCGCTACGAGGTGCGCGTGATGAGCGCCCACCGCGACCCGGAGATGGTGCGCGAGTACTGCCAGAACGCGCGCATGCGCGGACTGCGGGCGATCATCGCCGGGGCCGGGATGTCGGCGGCGCTGCCCGGCGTCGCCGCCGCCCACACCGACCTGCCGGTGATCGGCGTGCCGATCCTCGGCAAGAGCCTCGGAGGCCTCGACGCGCTGCTCTCGGCGGTGCAGATGCCGCCCGGCGTGCCGGTCGCCTGCGTCGCCGTCGACGGGGCGAAGAACGCCGGCCTGCTCGCGGTGAGAATCATCAACGCGTGATCCCCCGCTACACCCGCAAGGAGATCGGCGAGGTCTGGGGGCAGCAGCGCAAGCTCGAGTGCTGGCTCGAGGTCGAGCTGGCGGCGACCGAGGCCTGGGCGGAAGAGGGGACGGTGCCGCGCGCGGCGGCGGAGGCGGCGCGCGCGAACGCGGCCTTCACGGTCGAGGCGGTGAACGAGCGCGAGCGGGTCACCGACCACGACGTCGCCGCCTTCGTCGACGTCGTCGCGAACTCGGTCGGCGAGCACGGGCGCTGGATCCACTACGGGCTCACCTCCTCCGACGTGCTCGACACGGCGCTGGCGCTGCAGCTGCGCCAAGCCGGCGAGCTCGTGCTCGGCTCGGCGCGCGCCTACCGCGACGCATTGATCGAGCGGGCGCTGGAGCAGCGCGAGACGCTCTGCGTCGGCCGCACCCACGGGGTCCACGCCGAGCCGACGACCTTCGGCCTGCGGCTCGCCGGCTTCGCCTTCGAGGCCGACCGCAACCTGACCCGGCTCGCCGACGCCTTCGAGCAGCTGCGCTTCGGCAAGCTCTCCGGCGCGGTCGGCACCTACGCCTCGGTTCCGCCCGCGGTCGAGGCGCGGGTGATGGAGCGGCTCGGGCTGCAGCGCGAGGACGTCGCCACGCAGGTCGTGCCGCGCGACCGCCACGCCGTGCTGACCTCGGCGATCGCGATCGCCGGCGCCGGCCTCGAGCGCTTCGCGACCGAGGTGCGCAACCTGCAGCGCACCGAGGTGCGCGAGGTCGAGGAGCCGTTCGGTGCCGGCCAGAAGGGCTCCTCGGCGATGCCGCACAAGCGCAACCCGATCCGCACCGAGCGGATCACCGGGCTCGCCCGGGTGCTGCGCGGCTACGCCCAGACCGGGCTGGAGAACGTCGCCCTCTGGCACGAGCGCGACATCTCACACTCCGGCGCCGAGCGCGTGATCCTGCCCGACGCGACGATCGGGCTCGACTACATGCAGGACCTGGCGACGGAGGTGGCGGCGGAGATGACCGTGCGCGCCGACCGGATGAAGGAGAACCTCGAGCTGACCCACGGCGCCCTGTTCAGCCAGCGCGCGCTGACCGCCCTGGTCGAGTCCGGCCTCACCCGCGACGACGCCTACCGGGTCGTGCAGGAGAACGCGCAGCGCGCCTGGGACAGCGGCACCCACTTCCGCGAGCTGCTCGCCGAAGCGGCGCCCGACCTCGACCTCGACGCGGTCTTCGACCACGGCGCCTACCTCGTCCACGTGCCGGCGATCTTCGAGCGCCTGGAAGCGCTGCGGGTCTGAGCGCGCGAGTCGCTCAGACCGGGATCACGGTCAGGCCGGCGAGTAGGGTTGTCGCCGTGATCCTCTACACCTGCGGGCAGAAGAAGACTGGGCCGGCGGCGCTGCACCCTTGCGCGAAGGCGGCCAAGGCGCTCGACGCGGCGGGCCACACGTACGAGCTGCGCACCGTTGGCGGCTACCGGATGGCGTTCTGGACCTGGGGCAGCCGCACCGCCGACCGGGCCGAGGTTAAGAAGCTGAGCGGCAGCAACGAGGTGCCGATTCTCGTCCTCGACGACGGCGACGTCGTCTCCGGCTCGGGCGCGATCGCCGCCTGGGCGCGCGAGCACCCCGCGTTGCGCTAGGCGGCGGCGAGCTCGCGGGCGGGGTGGCGCGCGGTGAGGACGACCGGGGTGCCGTCCTTGGGCGAGAGGGTGATGTTGCGGCGGCCGATCTTCTCCGGCCGCGGGCTCGCCTTGTGCAGCTCGCAGCGGGTCAACACCTCGCGCAGCACGATCCGCATCTCGAACTCGGCGAAGGCGGCGCCGAGGCAGCGGCGCACGCCGCCGCCGAACGGCACCCAGGCGTAGGTCTCGGGCGGGTCGTCGATGAAGCGCTGGGGGCGGAAGGCGAAGGGCTCGGGGTAGACGTCGGCGCGGGTGTGGGCGAGCCAGATCGCCGGGGTCACGTCGGTTCCCGCCGGCAGGGTGAGGCCGTCGGCCTCGAGCTCCGTGTTCAGCCGGCGTCCGGCCAGCGGCACGACCGGCCGCAGGCGAAGGGACTCGCTGATCGTCGCCCGCAGGTACTCGTCCTCCCCCGCCTCGAGCGAGTCGCGCAGCGTCGCCAGCTCGCGCGGATGGCGCAGCAGCAGGTCGAAGGTCCAGGCGAGCGCGGTCGCGGTCGTCTCGTGGCCGGCCAGCAGCAGGGTCATCAGCTGATCGCGCAGGTCGGTGTCGCTGAGCCCGCTGCCGTCCTCGTGGCGGGCGAGGATCAGCGCCGAGAGGATGTCCTCGCGATCTTCGAGGTCGTCGCGGCGGCGGTGCTCGGCGATCTCCTCGTAGAGCAGCTCGTCGACTTCCGCCAGGCGGCCCTCGAATTTCGCCCAGGGGCGCCCGCCGAAGCGCCGCGTCGCGAGGCCGACCAGCTGTGAGAGGGGCGAGGCGGTCTCCTCGAGCACCGTGGTCAGCAGGCCGCGGAGGCGCTCCAACCGCGTGCCCTCGGCGATGCCGAAGACGACGCGCAGGATCGCCTCGAGCGTGATCGCCTGCATCCGCGGGTGGATCGCGAAGCTCTCGCCGAGCGGCCAGGAGTCGATCTCGACATCGACGATCTCGGTCAGGGCGGGCTCGTAGGAGCGCATCCGCTCGCCGTGGAAGGGCGGCAGCATCAGCTTGCGGTGGGCGAGATGGTCGGCGCCTTCGAGCAGCAGCAGCGAGCGTGAGCCGAGGATCGGCTCGAGCAGGACCTCCCGTCCCGGCGGCAACCCGTGCGAGCGCTCCGTATAAAGGGCCTTGATCGCGGCCGGGTCGGAGACCATCACCATCGGCCGCTCGAAGCTGACGAAGCGGACGCTGAAGCTGTCGCCGTAGCGTTCGCGGCACTCCTGCAGGAAGGGCAGCGGCCGGAACGCCCAGCGCAGCGTCTGCGACAGCGGCGTGTAGCTCGGTTCGGGCGGCAGCATCGGCCGCCAAGGATCGCAGACCCGCCGCCGACCGAGGCCTACGGAGTCCCGCCGGCTCCACCCGGCGGCACGTGGCCGCTGCCGTGGAAGACGTCGTCGGGGTCCCACTTCGCCTTGATCTCGGCGAGCCGGGCATAGCTGTCGCCCTCGTACTGGGCGCGCACGTTGCGGGCGTCGGTCTCGCTGCTGAAGTTGAGATAGGAGCCGCCGCTGGCGAACTCGCGCAGCGAGTCGCGGAAGCCGCGCCCCCAGGCGATCACCCGATCGTCGTCGGCGGGATCGTCCCAGAGCATCAGCGGGTGGATCACGAAGCGGGTGTCGCGGCCGGCCAGCGGCGAGTGCTCGCTGCCGTGGCGGGCCACCGCCCCGCCCCAGGCGACGCAGAAGATCTGCGGCGTCGAGCCCGGCATCTCCAGCGCCCGGGCGTGGATCGCGGCGATCGCCTCGTCGGAGAGCTCCGGCAGCTGCTCGGCGGTCCAGTAGTTGCGGTAGCCCGGCGGGTCGTCGATCGAGCACTGGAAGTCGGCGTAGGGCACCGGGCCGAAGGTGTCGGCCACCGCCTCCAGCTCGCGCAGCGGCCGCATCGCCTCCTCGGCCTCCGCGGCCGGGCCGTTGTAGACGCCGGCGATCGCCGCGACCTGCTCGCCGCGCAGCTCGGCGGGGAGCTCCTCGTCGTCCGCGGCCACGGACATGTAGGCGAAGGCGAGGCTCAGCTCCTCGGGCGCGTCCCGCATCAGGTCGCGCCAGCGCGTCAACACCTCCGGCGCCCGCTCCAGCTTGTGGAAGATCAGCCCGGCGTAGACCTCGGGGCCGACCGGGTGCAGGCGCAGCTCGAGCGAGGTGACCACGCCGAAGTTGCCGCCGCCGCCGCGCAGCGCCCAGAGCAGCTCCGGGTTCTCCTCGGCCGAGGCGCGGACGAGCCGCCCGTCGGCGGTGACCAGCTCGGCGGCGAGCAGGTTGTCGCAGGCGAGGCCGTGCTTGCGCTCCAGCCAACCCGACCCGCCGCCGAGGGTGAGGCCGGCGACGCCGGTGGTCGAGACCCGGCCGCCGGTCGTCGCCAGCCCGTGCTCCTGGGTGGCGCGATCGACCGCGCCCCAGGTCGCGCCGCCGCCGACCCGGGCGACGCGGGCCTGTGGATCGACCTCGACCGCGTCGATGCCGCGCAGGTCGATCGTCAGCCCGTCGCGGCTGAGCGAGAGCCCGGTCACCGAGTGGCCGCCGGCGCGCACCGCGACCGGCATCTCGCGCTCGCGGGCGTAGGCCAGGGCGGCGACGACGTCCTCGGGTGCGGCGCAGCGGGCGACCAGGCGCGGGCGGTGCTCGATCATCGAGTTGAACAGCGTGCAGGCGTCCTCGTACTCGGGGCTGCCGGGCTCGTGCAGGCCGCCGCCGAGGCGGAGGCGGAGCTCGTCGGATGAGATCGTCGGGCTGGGCGGCATCGTGGTTCTCCTTCGCTCGTTTGCGCTCTCGACAGCCTCACCGGCGGCGGCCGCGGCGGCTTCGCCGGTTCCGGCCATCTGCGCGGATGGCCGGAACCGGCCAGGCTGCGTAGAACCGCAGACGACCGAAGGAGACCGAGATGCCCGCTGTTCCCACGATTTCCACCGACGAGCTCCGCTTCCGCCTCGGCGGCGGCCTGCACGAGCCCGGCAGCCCCGAGTACGAGGACGCGTGCACG
>DASTVL010000332.1:0-4877 GCA_035759115.1 Solirubrobacterales bacterium
GGCTCCCCGGCGGCCGCCCCCCGGCCTGGGCGGCGGGAGAAGCCATCCCCTGGCCCACGCCCGGCGAGAAAGCAGCAGAAGAATTAGAGGACGACCCACCCGAGGAGCAGAGGCCCCGGTAGGGGTGGAGCGTCTTGTACTTTTTCCGCGAACGCGCTAGCGGACAGCCGACACCTGTCTTCGGAAAAAGTTAAGCGGAACCCCTACCGGGGCCGCTCCTTTTCCCAACGGATCATCCTCGTTCCCAAGTGTCTTGCGGAACTGCAGCCAGCCACGGAAGTTGCCGCTCCACTCGCCCTCGCGCAGCTCCGCCTCGCTCAGCGGCCGCGCGGGGTGCTCGAGCGGCGACATGTGGCCGCTGGAGAGCAGCCGCTCGCAGAGCTCGACGTCGGCGCTGAGGTCGCGCGTCCCGGCGTGGGTCAGGTAGCTGACCCGGGCGCAGCGGCCGGCCGAGACCCTGACCAGCTGCTCGGTCGAGCCGACCTCGGCGCGGTCCTCCTCGCGGACCAGCGGTAGGTGCCAGTCCTCCTCGCCCAACTCGGCGGGCTCGGAGCCCTCGAGCGCGGCGCGCATCTGCTCGGCGGCGCGCCGGATCTCCGGCTGCGCGTCGGGGTGGCAGCGCAGGTTGAAGAAGTTGTCCCACTCGGTCGCGGTGACGATCACGGTGTGCCACATGAACGGCTCGAGCAGGCGGTTGGCGACCTGCTTGTGGACGTTGAGCCAGCTCGTGGGCTGCGTCTTCGCCTTGATCGTCTCCTCGACCCCCTCAAGCTGCGCGTGCAGGTCCTCGCCGCCGGCCGCGCCGGGCTCGCCGATCAGGCCGAGCACGTGGCGCACGGCGTCGTCGCGGGCGGCGAGCCACTCGCGCACCGCCGCCTCCTGCGCCTCGCCGGCAAGCGGCGGGCCGGCCTGCATGCCGGGCTGGTTGGAGCCGAACTCGAGCGGCACGAAGGGCTGCTCGAGCACGCGGCGCAGCTGTTTGACGATCGGGATCGCGCGCGAGCTGGCCGAGTTGCGCGAGAAGACCCGGTGGGTGTTGAACTCGGCCAGCACGAAGCGGGGAAAGGTGACCTCCAGCGTCGTCAGCCGGTGCCCGGCCGGCGAGCGCGAATCGGCGAGAACCTTGGCGTCAAACCCCATCGCCGCTCAATCTTCCACTCGCGTCGGCGGAAAAGCCATCAGCTCGACCCGGTGGCCGCCGGGGGCGATGGCCTTGGCGCGTGGGGCGCCCCAGTGCTCGTTGCCGGGGTGGACCTCGAAGCCGGCGGTGCGCAGGGCGGCGACGGTGCGGTCGAAGTCATCGACCACGACGGCGGCGTGGCCGTGGGCCGGGACGGTCGGGGAGGGGTTGCGTTCGAGGTGGATCTGGGTGCCCTCGCGTTCGACCCAGACGAAGGCCTCGGCCAGCGCCGCCGGCGGCTCGACCCGCTCGAAGCCCAGCAGCCCCCACAGTTCGAGCGAGCGCTCGACGTCCTCCGGCCGAACCTCCAGCGTCACGTGCTGCAGCATCGATCTCAGGCTAGACGAGCAGGGAGCCCAGGGCGACTAGGACTACGATCGCGGTCGACCAGGTGACGGCCTCGGCGGTGATCTCCATGTCGAGGCCGTAGGCGTGGGCGACGACCATCGAGTTGAGGCCGGTCGGCATCGCCGCCAGCAGCAGGTAGGCGGCGGGGAGGTCGATCAGGGGCGCCGCGAGGGCGAGGAGCAGGGCCGGCACGAGGGCGAGGCGGGCGACGACGGCCAGCGCGACCGGGCGGGTAAGCGGCGGCGGCATCGGCAGCTCGCCGTGCTCGGCGTTCTCGGCCAGGGTCGCCCCGACGGCGAAGAAGCCGAGCGGCAGGATCGCGACCAGCAGCACCTGCGAGGCGTCGACGAGGAAGGCCGGCGCGAGCACGTCGGGGGCGAGCAGGCCGGCGATCGCCGCGTATAGCGGCGGGTTGCGGGTGAAGAAGGCGCGCACGCGGTCGCGCACGCCTTCGCCCGCCTTGGTGCCGAAGGCGGCGCCGACGGCGAAGGCGCCGAGCAGCAGCGACGGGCCGCTGACGGCGATGTCGTAGAGCACCGCGGTCGAGAGCTCGTCGCGGCCGAGAAGGGCGACCGTCAGCGGGTAGCCGAGGTAGCCGCTGTTGACGCAGAGCACCGCCGCGATGACTGCGCCGGTGCGCGGGCGCGAGAGCTTCAGCACCCTGCTCGCCAGCAGCCAGACCAGCAGGCCGGCGGCCGAGATCGCGATCAGCCCGAGCGCCAGCCCGGCGCCGTGCTCGACGTCGATCTCGCTGGCCGCGATGTTGAAGAAGATCACCGGCGGCACCAGCCCGTAGAGCATCAGCGTCAGCGAGCGTCGCGCCGCCAGCGCGGCCGCCCGCGGTCGCCGCCGCTCGGCAGCGACCCCGATCGCAACCGAGATGACGATCGCCGCTGCTATCAGGAGGACGCCCATGGGGCGCCCACCCTAGGGGTCAGAAGAGGCTTGCGCCCGCCTGCTGGGCGAACTCCACCAGCGGCTGCGGAATCACGCCGAAGAATACCGTCGCCGCGGCGGCGAGCAGGGCGGGGGCGAGGAGGTGGATGCGGCGGCCGGCCTCGGGGTCGACCGGGTCGGCCTCCGGCGAGGCGCCGGCGATCGCCGGGGCGCCGCTCACTTCGCCGCCGGGGCGCATCCACATCGCCGCGATCACCCGCAGGTAGTAGGCGAGCGAGATCATCGAGCCGACCGCGATGAAGACCGCGAGCCAGGTGTAGTCGCCCTCGACCAGGGCCTCGATCAGGTAGAGCTTGCCGATGAAGCCGACCGTTGCCGGCATCCCCGCCAGGGCCAGCATCGAGATCGTCAGCGGCCAGGCGAGCAGCGGTCGCTCGGCGCCGAGCCCGCGCACGGCGGCGATGTCGTCGCCGAAGGCGGTCTCGCGCTCGCGCGCGACGACGACGGCGAAAGCCGCTGCGTTCATGAACAGGTAGCCGGCGAGGTAGAAGACGAGGGCGCTGACGCCGGCCTCGCTGGCGACGACGAGCCCGCCGAGGATGTAGCCGGCCTGGGCGACGCCGGAGTAGCCGAGCAGGCGCTTGAGCGAGTCCTGGCCGAGCGCGCCGACGTTGCCGATCACGATCGTCGCCGCGGCGAGCACCGCCAGCGCCGGCTGCCAGTCGGCCGTCTCCGGGGCCAGGGCGACGTCGAAGAAGCGGACGAAGACGGCGAACGCGGCGGCCTTGGTCGCGACCGCCATGAACGAGGTGATCGGCGTCGGCGCCCCCTCGTAGACGTCGGGCGTCCACTGGTGGAAGGGGGCGATCGAGGTCTTGAAGGCGAGCCCGACCGCGACCAGCGCGATCCCGACCAGGACCAGCGGGTCGGCGAGCAGCCCGGCGGCCTCGACGCCTTTCGCGATCCCGGCGAAGTCAGTCGCGCCCGAGCCGCCGTAGAGGAAGGCCATCCCGTAGAGCAGCGTCGCCGAGCCGAGCGAGCCGACGATCAGGTACTTGAGCCCGGACTCGAGCGACTTCTCACGCACCATGTTCGTCGCGCAGAGGATGTAGAGCGGGATCGAGAGGACCTCGATCGCGACGAAGAAGCTGACCAGGTTGGAGGCCTGGGCGAGCAGGACCATGCCCAGCACCGAGCCGAGCAGCAGCGCGTGGTACTCGCCCGATCCGGCCTGCTCGGCGGCCGGCTCGCGGATCGAGAGCAGCACGGCGAAGACCGCGGCGGCGATCGCGATCAGCGAGATCGCGATCGCCAGGTCGTCGAGCCGCAGCGCTCCGGCGACGAGGCTGGTCGGGTCGTTCCAGCGCTCGATCAGCAGCAGCGCGGTGATCCCCAACGTGGTCGTCGTCATCAGCGGTGCGCTGCGGCGCAGCGGCGGGATCACGGCGCTGAGCAGGACCACGCAGACGCCGATCGTGAGCGCGATCACCGGCGCCAGCGCGCCGTAGTCGATATCGGGAGACGTGAACGTCATCGCGCCTTCCCCGAGCCGATCGCGATCCTGGTCTTGGCCGCCTCTGGCTGCACCGCCGTGACCGTGGCCTGCACCGAGCGATCGGTGCGCTCGAGAATCAGCTGCGGGTAGAGCGCCAGGCCGACGATGCAGAGCACCAGCGGCGCCAGCACGAGGCCGTCGCGCACCCCGATCTCACGCGATTCGATTCCGGCCGGCCTGCGGTTGTGCATCGTGCGCTGGTAGAGCCGCAGCGCGTAGAAGGCCGCCATCGCGACGCCGGCGATCGCGACGCAGGCGAAGACGATCTTCTCCTGGAAGAGGCCGTTGAGGATGTAGAACTCGCCGACGAAGTTGGCCGAGCCCGGCATCGCCAGCGTCGCCAGGGTGACGATCAGGAAGAGCGCCGCCAGCACCGGGGCGCGCATCGCCATGCCGCCCATCTCGCGCAGGTCCTCGCTGCCGCTGCGCTCGGCGAGCACGGCGACGATGATGAACAGCGGCGCGACCACGAGACCGTGGTTGACCATCTGCAGCACCGCGCCGTCGGCGCCGTCGGCGCGCAGGGCGAAGATCCCGGCGGTGATGAAGCCGAGCTGGGCGACCGAGGAGTAGCCGCCGATCAGGCGCACGTTGGTCTGCGTGAAGGCCATCGCCGAGCCGTAGAGGATCGAGGCCAGCGCGATCGCCAGCACGACCTCCTGGAACTGCACGGTCGCGTCGGGGAAGAGCGGCAGCACCACCCGCAGGAAGCCGTAGGCGCCGACCTTGGCGAGCACGCCGGAGAAGACCACCAGGACCGGCAGCGGCGCCGCCCGGTAGGCGTCGGGCATCCAGCCGTGCAGGAGGAAGGCCGGCATCTTGACCAGGAAGGCGGCGGCGAAGAACCAGAAGATCCAGCGCTGGCTGCCCTCGCCGATCGGGCTCCGCGCGAGCTCG
>DASTVL010000333.1:0-2817 GCA_035759115.1 Solirubrobacterales bacterium
TCGCCGCCTGCCAGGTGCTCGGCGCCAGGGGGGTCGATTACGACTGCTTCGAGAAGGGGTCGATGATCGGCGGCAACTGGCGCTATGAGAACGACAACGGGACCTCGTCCGCCTATCGCTCGCTGCACATCAACAGCGCCCGCAAGCTGATGTCGTTCAGGTCGTTCCCGATGCCGGACTCCTATCCGGACTACCCGAGCCACTGGCAGGTCGCCAAGTACTTCGACGACTTCGCCGAGCGCTTCGGCCTCAACGAGAAGATCGCCTTCAACACCGAGGTCGTCGGCGTTCGCGATTTGTCGGACTCAGGTCGACAAGAGGCGAACGCGGCGGAGGGGGAGTGGGAGGTCACCGTCGAGGGGCCGGACGGGGAGCGTCGCACGGAGCGCTACCGGGCCGTGCTGGTCGCCAACGGCCACCACTGGAAGCCGCGCTGGCCCGAACCGCCGTTCCCGGGGGCCGACGCATACGAGGGCGAGCAGATGCACGTCCACCACTACCGCGAGCCCGACGTGCTCGAGGGCAGGCGCGTGCTGGTGTTGGGGATCGGCAACTCCGCCGTCGACGTCGCGGTCGAGTCCTCGCGGATCGCCGCCAAGACCTTCATGGCGATGCGCCGTAGCGCCTACGTGATCCCCAAGTTCCTCGGTGGCAAGCCGATCGACGAAGCGACCCCGCCGATTGCCACCTACCTGCCGATGTCGGTGCGGCGCTTTTTCATGAAGCGGCTGCTGAAGCTCTCGGTCGGCGAGATGGGCGACTACGGGCTGGCCGAGCCGGACCACAAGCTGCTCGAGGCCCACCCGACCGTCTCCTCGGAGCTGCTGCCGCGGATCGGCCACGGCGACATCACGGTCAAGCCCAACATCGACCGCTTCGCCGGCGGCCGCACGGTCCGCTTCGCCGACGGCAGCGAAGAGGAGATCGACCTGACGATCTACTGCACCGGCTACGAGATCGAGTTCCCCTTCCTCGACGCCGGCGTCTTCGCTGCCCGCGACAACCGCATGCCGCTCTACAAGCGCGCGGTCGCGGTCGAGAGCCCGGGCCTCTACTTCGTCGGCTTCATCCAGCCGCTGGGCCCGATCATGCCGCTCGCCGAGGCGCAGTGCGAATGGATCGCCGACCTGCTCGGCGGCAGGGCGGCGCTGCCGCCGGCGGCGGAGATGCGCAAGGAGATCGCCGGCTACGAACGCTGGATGGACCGGCGCTTCGTCAGCTCAAAGCGCCACACGATCGAGGTCGACTTCCACCCCTACATGCGGGAGATCCGCCGCGAGCGCAAGCGCCGCTCGCCGCAGGCCGCGTGAGCGGGGCCGCGGCGCGGCCCGCGCGGCAGGATTGGCCGCCGCGGCGGGCGGTCGAAGCCGTCGTTGCTGCCGCTCGCGCCGCCGGTCTCCGGCTCGGGGGCCTTGGCGGCCCACCAGATCAGCCAGAGCGCCCCGAGCACGGGGATCTTCAAAACGACGAGCAGGAAGAAGATCGGCAGGAATCCCTCCATCCGGCCAGTGTAGAGGCCGGCGCGCCTAGAGCCCCTTGGCCCAGGCGACGAGCGCCTCGACCTGGACCTCCTCGAGGCCGAGGTGCGACTCGGTCGGCACCAGCAGGGTCGGCTGGTCGCGCTCGCGCGACCACTCGTAGCAGCTCTCGTCGAAGCTGTCGTCGATCCAGGCCAGCGGCCTCCCCTCGCCGTACTCCTGCAGCGGCCCCAGCTTCCAGTGGGCCGAGCCGAAGCGGGCGGCGCCGTCGAAGGTCAGGTGCGGCAGCTCCGGCAACCCCAGGATGTTGGGCAGGTAGTCGTTCGCTTTCGCCTCCCAGCCGGTGGCCCAGACCAGTTCGTAGACCTCGCCCAATCGCCTCAGCCGCTCGCCCGCGGCGAGCGAGATGCAGTGGACCATGCCGTCGACCAACTCGAACTTCGCCGCCGACTTATCCGGCGGCTCGTCGAAGCCGAAGAGAGAGATGACGCCGTCGACGTCGACGGCGAGGATCGGCCGGCTCATGCGGCCAGGCTATCTACCACCTGTAGTGAGCGAAAGCCTTGTTGGCCTGGGCCATGCGGTAGATGTCGTCCTTGCGCTTCCACGCCCCGCCCTGCTGCTGGGTCGAATCGAGGATTTCGGTGGCGAGGCGCTCCGACATCGAGTACTCGCGGCGGTTGCGGGCGAAGTCGACCAGCCAGCGCACGGCGAGCGTGCGGGCGCGGCGGGCGGGAACCTCGACCGGCACCTGGTAGGTGGCGCCGCCGACCCGGCGCGAGCGGACCTCGAGCACCGGGGTCAGCTGTTTGATCGCCGCCTCGAGCGTCTCGACCGGATCCTCGCCGGAACGCTCGCCGACGATCGCCAGCGCGTCGTAGACGATCCGCTCGGCGATCGACTTCTTGCCGTCGCGCATCACTTTGTTGATCAGCTGCTGGACGAGCCGGTTGCGGAAGCGGGCGTCCGGTTCGACCGGGCGGATGGTTGCGGCAGAGCGGCGCGGCATTAGCTCGCCTTGACCCCGTAGAGCGAGCGGGCCTGCTTGCGGTCGGAGACCCCGGCCGCGTCGAGGGTGCCGCGGACGACCTTGTAGCGGACGCCCGGCAGGTCCTTGACCCGGCCGCCGCGGACGAGCACGACCGAGTGCTCCTGCAGGTTGTGGCCCTCGCCCGGGATGTAGGTGGTGACCTCCATGCCGTTGGTCAGGCGCACACGGGCGATCTTGCGCAGAGCGGAGTTCGGCTTCTTCGGCGTCACCGTGGCGACGCGGGTGCAGACGCCTCGCCGCTGCGGCGCGGCGACGCCCTTCTTGCGCCCCTGGCCCGACTTGAGGCCC
>DASTVL010000334.1:0-2752 GCA_035759115.1 Solirubrobacterales bacterium
GGCTGATGGTCTACCCGATGATGCTCAAGGTCGACCTCGGGAGCGTCGCCGCGGTGCGCGAGCGCCCGCGCGGCATCCTGGTCACGCTGTTCGTCAACTGGCTGGTCAAGCCGTTCTCGATGGCGGCGATCGGCTACCTCTTCTTCCGCGTCCTCTTCCAGCCCTGGATCGGCGAGGAGCTCGCCAACCAGTACCTCGCCGGGTCGATCATCCTCGCGGCCGCCCCGTGCACGGCGATGGTCTTCGTCTGGTCGTACCTGACGGACGGCGACCCCGCCTACACGCTCGTCCAGGTGTCGCTCAACGACCTCATCATGCTGGTGCTGTTCGCGCCGATCGTCGGATTCCTCGTCACCGGCGCGAGCACGCTGACGGTGCCGTTCCGGGTCCTCCTGCTCTCGGTCGTGGTCTTCATCGTCATCCCCCTCGTCCTGGGCGCCGCGAGCCGCTTCGTGCTGCTGCGCACCAAGGGCAAAGAGTGGTTCGAGGAGAAGTTTCTTCCCGCCTTCCATCCGGTCACGGTCGTCGCGCTGCTGGCGACGCTGGTGATGATCTTCGCCTTCCAGGCGGACAACCTGACGGGCCGCTTCGTGCACGTCCTGCTGATCGCGATCCCGCTGCTGATCCAGGTCTACTTCAACTCCGGCCTCGCCTACGGGCTGATGAAGTGGCTCGGGGTGCCGCACGACGTCGCGGCGCCCGGCGCGCTGATCGGCGCCAGCAACTTCTTCGAGCTCGCCGTGGCGACCGCGATCGCGCTGTTCGGCCCGGAGTCGGGCGCCGCGCTCGCCACGGTGGTCGGCGTCCTGGTCGAGGTGCCGGTCATGCTCTCGGTCTGCTCGTTCTGCAACCGGACGCGTCACTGGTTCGAAGCGCCCGCCTGATCCGGCGGCGCCGGCGGGAGGCCGCGCCGGCGTGGCCTAGAATCGGAGCCCAACCGACCGATCCGGAGGTCTCCCATGACCCAGAAGCTGTCGACCGCCCTCACGGCCGAATTCATCGGCACCTTCGCGCTCATCTTCATCGGCGCCGGCGCGGGCGCGCTCGGCATCGGCGGCCTGGTCGGCGTGGCGCTCGCGCACGGCCTCGTCGTCCTGAGCTTCGTCTACGCCTACGGCGACCTCTCGGGAGCGCACGTCAACCCGGCGGTGAGCTTCGGCGTCTTCGCGGCCGGCCGGATGGACGCCCGGCGCCTGGTCTCGTACTGGGTCTTCCAGCTCGCCGGCGGCATCGCCGGAGCGCTCGCCCTGCGCTTCGTGCTCGGCGGCGTGGTCGGCGGGCTCGGTGCGACGACGCTGGCGCGGCGGCTCGAGGTCGGGGGCGCGTCCGTCACGGTGACGCCGTTCGCCGGCTTCGTCATCGAGGCGATCCTGACCTTCTTCCTCGTCAACGCGGTGCTGCAGTGCGCGGTGCGCGGCCGGGCCGGCCAGCTCGCGGGGGCGGCGATCGGACTGACGCTGACCCTCGGGATCCTGATGGGCGGGCCGCTGACCGGCGGTAGCCTCAACCCGGCGCGCACGCTCGGCCCGGCGGTGGCGGCGGGCCACTTCGCCGACCTCTGGGTCTACCTCGCCGGGCCGCTCGCCGGCGCCGGGCTGGCGGCGGCGCTCGATCGGACGGTTTTCTCGAAGTGAGACGCGGACGGAGGGCTTCGTCGCTGCTCCTGGCGGTGTCCTTCGTCGCGGTGCCGGGGCTCGCCTGGCACACCGAGGGGCACCGCCGGGTCGCCGAGGACGCCGTCACGCTGCTGCCGCCGGAGGTGCCCCGGTTCTTCCGCGAGGGCGCTGCGACGGTGGGCCACGGGGCGGTCGATCCCGACCTCTGGAAGCTCGACGCGCTCGTCGAGCTCGACGACGGCGAGTCGCCCGAGCACTACCTCGACGTCGAGAACCTGCGCGGCCACCCGTGGCCGCCGACGCGCTCGCAGGCGGAGCGGCTCTACCGGCGCCTGCGCATCGAGGGCAAGGGGACCGGCTACCTGCCCTGGTCGATCGTCGAGGGGATCGAGCGGCTCGCGGTCGGCTTCGCCGAGCACCGGGCGCGACCCGACGACCCGGCGATCCGCGCCAAGTGCCTGGTCTGGGCGGGCTGGG
Source organism: Solirubrobacterales bacterium (assembly GCA_035759115.1). Taxonomy (GTDB): domain Bacteria; phylum Actinomycetota; class Thermoleophilia; order Solirubrobacterales; family 70-9; genus VRUE01. The sequence goes on from DASTVL010000334.1 coordinate 2,094, forward strand.
TCGCGCACTACGTGGGCGACCTCGGCCAGCCGCTCCACACCACGATCCACCACAACGGCAGGACACGGGTCGGCAAGCCGTCGCCGGGCACCGGGATGCACCACAAGATCGACGGGCTGTTCGAGCGGGTCGAGCTCGATCGGAGAGAGGTGCTCCGGGGCGTCGAGCTGCGCCCCGTGGCGGACCTGCACGCCTTCGTGCGGGAGCGCTTCCACGAAAGCCACGGCCTCGTCGACGCGACCTACGACCTCCTGCCCGCGATCGACGGCCCGCAGGGGATGGCCGATCCGGCGGTGGTCGCCTTCACGCGGGAGCGTTACCGCGCCACCGCGCGGCAGACGGCCGAGGCGCTCCTCGCCGCGTGGCGGTTGTCGGGAGAGATCGAGCTGCCGAGCTGGCTCGAGCGCTGACGCCGGAGCGGCGTCGCGCGAGAGGTCAGACCGCGAACGAGGAGCCGCAGCCGCAGGTGCCGGTGGCGCGCGGGTTCTCGAACTTGAAGCCCGCGCCCTGCATGCCGAAGACGTAGTCGACGACCACGCCCTCGAGGTAGCGTGAGCTCACCGGGTCGACGTAGACCTGGAGGCCGTCGACCTCCTGCACGAGGTCGGTCTCGCGTGCCTCCTGCTCGAAGTCGAGCGCGTACTGGAAGCCGCTGCAGC
>DASTVL010000335.1:0-32817 GCA_035759115.1 Solirubrobacterales bacterium
GCTTCGGCAAGCCGAAGTCACGACGCTCGACCCGCTCGGTGCCGATGCCGCGACGGGTTGCCGCAGAGCTCAGGCGCCATCACCGCAGCTCCAGCCACACGGGCGACACCGATCTCGTCTTCTGCCACCCAGATACCGGCAGTCCCTACGACGCCTCCAAGATGCGGAAGCGCTTCAAAGATGCCGTTGCCGCGGCTGGAATCCGACCGATCCGCATTCACGACCTGCGCCACACCTTTGGCACGAGGATGGCCGGCGCCGGTGCGCCGCTGCGCTTCATTCAGGAGTGGATGGGCCACCGTGACTACAAGACGACTGAGATCTACGCCGACTTCGCCCCCGATCCCTCCCAGGAGGCTGGCTGGGCAGAGGCCGCTTTCGGAGAGAAATGTGGCGAGGGGGATGGCGAAGGTTCTGGCGACAGCGATCAGGTGTCGCCGCCCGGCGTTGATGAGCAATGAGTCGTACGAGCAGCTAGGTCGGCCGCAGCGGCACGGAATTCAGAAGTGCGGGAAGAATCCGGCCATCCGCCCTGATCGGCGGCGGCCAATGGATGAAGTGATGCTTGGGCGGCCAGAACTGCGCGACCGGTGGGGGCTCGCCATCGATGCGGTCGGACTCAAGTGGATTGGTGAAGCCGGTGACATAGAAGCCGATCCCGGCAAAGGCCAGCATTGCCCCATAGTGGCGCGGGGGATTCGAGGGTTCTTCCGTGCCAGTCACGGTGCCTGATCCCGTCTTGAGCATCGGTCCGTCTCCCCATGCGAAAAACGAGACCCAGGTGTTGTCCGCAATCCTTCCTTGCCGAACTGCACGGCGATGGTCGAGAGGTGCAACGCCCTCCTCTTGGCTCGGGTCGGCCGCGATCAACGCCATTGCCGTCTTGTTTGCCCACAAGGCCAAAAGAGCTTGGCTGGCTTGGTCGAGGCTGAGCGTGAATCCCTTCGCCATGGGTACAAGCAGCGGGATTACGGCGTCCTCCAGGTGCTTGAAGTGGGTGTTGCAGTTACTGCAAAAAATTCGGGCGCGATAGCTCGCGAATGAGATTGGCTGCTTCCTTGGGGTGCCCCCTACAACAACTACATCATCTGGCGAGAGGAAGTCCTTGATTCCAAAACGCTTGGAAATCCACGCGGGAATGACATGCTCCCGGCTGTTGGCTCGTGCATCACAGAAGATGCATTGGGGTGCGGCACTTTCTGGCGGTTGAAATACGTCCCAGCCAGAAGCGGATTTCTCGGCCCGGCAAAGGTGGATGCCGCACTCGGGGCAGTCGGCATGTCCGGGATCCCTCTTCTCCCGCGGCGCCGGCAGTTCAATACGAATCTCTTTTCCACATGCCGGGCAGGCAAACTGCTCGATAGATCCTCCGATCAGCATCTCCGGATCGAGCGACATGGCCAAGTACTGCTGCCGGGTAGTCCTTTCTGCCTCCTCTGCTGGGTTCTCGTGTTGCGGAAGCTCAGCCTCCCGCTCGGGATCGCGGTGCTCTACTACAACGACCCAATGCTTTGGCCATGGCCGACCGGGGAGGCCTTCAAGATTGATCGCTCTTGAGCCAAGGACCCGAATTTCTGGGTAGCCGTCGAGAATCTGATCTTCGGCCTCCGTTTGGGTGTCGGCGATGGTGACGACCCCCCGAGCCATCAGGGTCCCTTCCCTCGATGTGAAAGCGGATCTCTGGGCACAATGCGCACGCGAGGGATTTTGGCGGAGCGGACGGCGGCCAAGCTGCCCTTCTTGCCCGGGCCGCACGCCGCATGACTGGTTACCTTGACTCGATGGGCTCGCAAGCAGAGATCAAGGCGGAGTACGCAACGCGCCTTATGCACGTTGCGCTCCAAGTGGCTGCTGCCGCGCCGTCCGACCGCCAGCAGCGCATCCTTGCCCGTTATGTCCTGCTTGAGGCCGACTCGGCAGCAAGGTGGCTTGGTCAGTGGCAGGAAGACCTCGCAGATTCAACCGCCACGCGAGACGTCGCGCGTGCTGCGAAGCGTTCCTTGAGGACGTTTCGTCGCGAGTATGCGAAGCAAAAGGAGATCCGCGACCGGCTCGTCGCGCGGCGGCAAGCAGCGGAGAGTGGGCGAGCCGCTGACCTACGGCGCACGGTCGAGCTTTGGCGACGCATGACCCGGATCGGTGCCGAACGGCTCTGCAAGTGCGCGCGAGCGGCCTGTATTGCTCTTGGGTCGACTGCGGACCTCGCGGCTGCGGTCGACCCTGCACGACTTGACCAGGTGCGGGTGGCTTTGCTGAAGACCAGGTTGGACCCGGACGCCGTCTATACGGATGCGACGTCCTACGCCATAGGAGAACAGAATCTCCTGGCTGCAACCGTGACCGGCCCTTTAGGGCGGCGCGTAGCGCAGATCAACGACGTTCACGACCAACTCGATCTCCTCTTTGGTCTTCACGAATTGGCTGAGGAAGTTGATCTCGTTGGCCTCCTGCTGCGGTCAGCCCTCGTAGTCGAGATCGACACGATCATCGACCGCACCATTGGTCCTCCTCCCGGCGTGCCCCGGAACAGGCGGGACGGTGTTCCTCTGATTTCGTTGCTTGACCGCGGCCGAGGGGAAACTGGCTTTGACCTGTTGTCGCAGTTCCGGGATGAGGTCGTCCCCGTCCCTTCTCGCGTCAATCTGCGTGACCTGCGGAACCGCGTTGCAGCTCACCTAGATACCCAGCTCACTCTCGGGGAGATTTGCGACACACTCGAAGACCTCGACGTTGCGGCCCTATTCCGCTTTGCCGACGTGACGCTCGACTGGCTGGATGCGGTGGCTCGCAGTCATGTCGACCTTGGTCTACTGGTGATAGGCCATCGCCAGCTCTCTTCATTGCAGCCAACTGGAGCAAGTGTGCGGGCGCCGTTTAAGGCTGCGCAGGTTGTGGACATCCTCGATAGCCCTTTTGGCTCAATCGTCGGCGGTGGATTCGGAGCAAGAGGAACCGGAGGAATGATGGGAGTGGTCTCAGGGCGTGCGAGGCGTCCGCGAGTCTCTTGGCTGTCCGGTTCTACCGAGGGACTATCCGCCTAAAGCGATGTGACCGCGATTCGGCACCGTAAGCCATCTTTCGTCAGCGACGGCCGAGCCCTTCTCCTCACCGGCCCCGAAGCTCTTCGCTCGGTTCTCCCGTGTCCGTGAAGTAGAAGCACCTCTCCAGGCCATAGGCCACGAAGACACGATCCATGGCGGCGCGCGTCGCGCCCGTCAGGTTATGCAGGAGACCGTCCATGCTGTAGTCGCATCTCCACTCCAGGTGGTCGGTGCTGAGCGGCTTGCGGTCGAAGGCCAGGTAGTCCGAGCCGAGTCCGAGCTGGCTGCCTTCGCCGTCCTCGAGTGCGACCCACACCCTGAGCCTGCCGAAGTAGCCGGCGCGCCGATAGCTGGTCGCGAAGTAGCCCAGTACATCGTGCAGATACTGAGCGACTGAGAGCGACGGGATCGACTCGGCCCAGTTTGCCAGCGACATTCCCCACTCGAAGACCCCGACGCGGAACAGTCGCAGTCGGCGAGTTAGCTGACCGTCTTGCTCGCGGTCTGCGTGATAGCCGTCGGCGTCCCATCGCAGCGAGAGGTCGATCTCCTGTGAGCGGCCCCATCGCTCGTAGTCCCCGTCATCGGGGAATGCACGGCTGTCAGCGTTGAGCATTGGCAGCAGCGGGTCGGGCGCGTCGACGGGCAGGGCGAGGATGCCGAGCCAGGGTCCCGGCTCCCGGTTCGTTTCCGCGGATTCCAGAGCGACGCCTTCGGGGCGGACGATCAGCGGTAGACGCGCCAGCCTCTCGGCGGCGCGACTCTCGCTCCTCGCCGCCTCTGCGTAGGCTGCCGCCAGCTCGTGCTGCTCCATCGGGCGGGTCTTCAGGCCGACCCGCACGTAGCAGCGCATCTCGCCATAGCCGTCGACCATGTGCGGGACCCCGAGACGAGAATAGGCGCGCACGACCAGGAAGTAGCCGCCGTCCTCGGCTTCGATCTGGCGGGCCTCGAAATTGAGGGCCGGGTGGACCGCCGAGTCGAGAATGTCCTCCAGGCGGCTGCGAGCGTCTCCGTCGGCCAGTGCTCTCGCCTTGGCAGGGACGCGCCGGCCGTCCTCCTGCTCTTCCTCCTCGACTCCATAGATGAGAAAGCCGCCCTGGGCGGTCGCGAGGCCGCTCAGATCCTTCGCTGCCTCGCAGCGCTTCTTCGGCGTCTCAAGGTCGAGCTGGCGCTTGTACTCGAGTCGCTGGCCCTCTTCGATCTGCTCCTCGATGAGGGCCAGCACATCCGATGCCTCCCACTCGTCGAGAGGCTTGGTCAGTCGGCGTGTCGCTTCCATCGATGCCATGCTGGTCCCTGCCGTCGCCGGGCTTGTGGCGCGATGCGAAATGCCCGCCCGATCGGCAGCGGGCGCTTGATCTTCGCAGGAGGCGCCGACGCAGTTCGAGAGTCGGGGCGGGTACCAAATCGGGTACCAATTTGAGGGAAAGTGCCCCCAACTCGGGGCAACTCAGGTAGGCTCCACAGGCACGAATCAAGCGGGTTGAAGGAACTGGACAGACCTCATAACCCGAAGGTCGCGGGTTCGAATCCCGCCCCCGCTATTTCACGAAAGCCCCGCAAATGCGGGGCTTTTGTTTATCTTGTCTGACAGACAATACGGTGCAAAATTGGCCTTGGGGCAAGCTCTGGGGCAAGGTGAGCTTCGATAGAGGCACCTTCGAGCCTAGGTCCTCAAAAATTATTTGGGCGATTCACTCGCGGCGATGACGACTTTCAGGTCGGTCAAGGGTCGAAGGTCGCTGGCGGGCTGACGATGCCCCGCCTAGAAGATCGACATAGCATCGCGCCATGAAGATCAGCCGCATCAAGATCGGTCGCTGGCGCAACCTCGCCGACTTCGAGGTCGAGTTTGACCCGAACGCCGAGTTCATCTGCCTGGTCGGTGAAAACGGGGCAGGGAAGAGCAATCTGCTCGAAGCGATCGCCTACGCCGCACCTCATTTCGGCTTGACGTCCAGCGTCAGCGCCAAGCGCCCGTTCCCGCCCGATATGGCACAGCCCACTAATATCGCAATCACCCTCGATCTCGGAGACGAGTCCGCGGCTGACGGGCTGATGGCAGAGGGGATTGACCCGACCTCGGTCGGCCTCTGGGACGGCACCATCACTCTTCAGGTCGAGAGCCATCCTCTCGAGCCCGAACAGGCACCGCCCCCCGCCCAGGTTCCCCAGACCTTCACCAGCAACAGCGGCACGTTCTACACTTGGGGGACTGTCCTCGCCGGTGGCGTCCCTGATCTCAACCACGCTTACGCACTCGCCTCCAGGGTGATCGCTCGCCACCAACAGAGCGAGCGCGTTTTGCACCTCTATATCGACGCTGAGAGAGTCTTCCCCGAATTCAGCATCACCGACGCGGAAGTCCTCGAACGTGCCCGCCAGGACGACCGGGCTCCGGCGGCGATCCGCCATCAGGCCGCCCTCGCCACCCAGAATCTTTACACCGAATGGATGCGCTCGATGCTCGGCGAGCGTCAGCGCATGCAAGGCGAGTACTACAACGCCGCTCAAGAGGCCAGCCGCGATGGCGAGGCAATCCCGCCACCGACCGACCCCCTGGATTCCTACCGAGAGGCGTTGCGCTCAGTCCTGCCCCACCTGGAGTTCAAGCGACTCGACCTCGAGGCACGGCGATTGATCTTCGACAGCGCCGGACAGGAGCTGGTCTATGAGTACCTAAGCGGCGGTGAGCGCGAGCTCGCCTTCCTGGTCGGTCAGATGGAGCGCTTCGGGGTGAAGGACGGGATCTTCCTGCTAGACGAGCCCGAGTTGCATTTGAACGCAGAGCTCCTTCAGCGCTGGCTCGGCTATCTGCGCAGCTCGACTGCCAATGGACAGGTCTTGATCGCGACCCACTCGCTGGAGGCGGTCGAGGCAGCTGGGCTCGCTTCGACTTTCACGCTCGAACGCGACGAGGACCGGATCGTCCGGCGGGCCGAGCCGATCGGCAAGCGACCAGCGCTGATCACCCTGGCACCACTTCTGGGAACGCCCGCCTTCTCGGTCTCTGCCTCGACCTTCGTCTTGATTGAGGGCGAGCGCGCGGGTCGCGAGCGTGAGCGCTTCGTGCAGGTTACCGGCGCCGTGCCGACGGTTCGGTTTATTGAGGCTGGCGGCTGTGGGCAGGTGGCGGCCCGTTTTGCCGGGCTGCGGCTTCTAGCCGAGGAGTCCGAAGAACAGGTCCGCGCGGGCGCCTTCGTTGACCGCGACCATCGCTCTGACGAGCAGGTCGGCGCCTTCGAGGCCGCCCACGAAGTCTCGGTATTGCCCGTGCATGAGATAGAGAACTATTTTCTCCAGCCTGACCTGCTCGACGCGCTTAGTGTCGAGGGCGGCGGGGCGGGCGATGGTCACGCCTTGCTCCGGGAGGCAGCGGATGCTCGCGCGGGAGAGTGGGCCTGGCGACGGGTGCTTTTTCAGCAGAACTGGCGCGAGGTGCCTGATGAATGCATCGAAATAGCTCGGAGTCTCGCCTGGGAGCAGATTTCCACCGATGTTTCCGCTGCGGCGCGGACGATGCTTGAGCCCTATGAGCAGGTGAACAACGCGACCGGGACGCCGACCCACCGGCGCGCGGCGGTGGCTGCGGCAATCAGGTCCTACCGTGAGGCGCGTGATAACCGGGAGCGACTTTGGAAGGAGGTCGAAGGCAAGGAGGTCTTGGTCGCGGTCGCCGACCTGTTTGGGTTCAAGGGCTCCGAGACGCTTGAAGGTCACGCCTTCCGGATCTGGCGTAACGGTCCGGTAGAGCGGCCGCCCGAGGCGGAGTCCCTCAACATCTATATCGAGGGCCTCGTCACTCACGGCTAAACGGCCTAGGTCGCCACAAACTCCTCGCTGCTTCACGAGGTTTGCGGGGGCAAGAAATGGGCCTTAGGTGCCCCACGGATTCCAGCCGATCGCCACGTGGCTCGATCGCCCGGAAACCGCTTGAAACCGGGCTCCACGCCTTACCGTTGGCGGCTCCCAGGCACGAAATCTGCCCGAGACTGCCTCTCTTGACCCCACCGAGGCGGCCGCCGCCGGGGGCGGCCGCCTCGTGGAATCCTTTGACCCTCAGCCCTTCGAGTGGCGCGGATCGTTGCCGTGGGGGATCGTGTCTTGAGCGCGGACTCGTCCGTCCGTGCCCTTGATTTTCAGCTCGCCCCCACCTTCATTTCGAAGGTAGTCGCGGGCCGCCCTGATCGCGTCAGCCTGGGTGTCATGCCGAGAGCTCGCTCGCGACGCCCAAGGCTTCTCCACGGTCCAATCGTCGCCGTCTGGGGCGACGGTTCTCTGATTTGGTCTACTCATGACAGAGATCGTTCCACTTGTATCGGGTCGAACTTATGTTCGACCCTAGTTCTTCTTCGCTTCCTCGGCGACCGCACCCCGTCGTCGACGAGGCGAGGCAAGCGGTAACTGCGATCTGATTGGGTAGTTCAGTGCCCGATTCACGAGCGTTCGTCAGCTACGCCGGTGAGGATCGTGAGGTCGCCGAGGCGATCGCTCGCGATCTGACCCAACTCGGCGTCCCAACCTTCTATGACCGCGACTCCCTCGAAGTCGGAGATAGCATCGTCGACCGAGTCCATGGGGCGCTCGAGCAGGCGGACTTCGGCGTCTTGATCGTCTCCCCTGACTTTCTCGAAAAGGACTGGCCCCAGCAGGAGACCCGCCGGCTCGTGCGCAGCTATATCGCCGGAGAGACCAGGCTATTGCCTGTCTGGCACAACGTCAGCTATGACGATGTCCATGAGAAGCAACCCGCGCTCGACGATATCTGGGCGGCCGATACGGAGAGCGGGTTGCGGGCGGTGGTGCGCGAACTTGCGGCCCAGATGATCGAAGCTCCGACCATCGCGGTGGTGCCGACCTACCAGCGCCCTCTGGAGCGCTTCAAGATGGGCGTCGGGGAGTTGACGCAGGGGATCGAGGGACCCGCCTTCAACATGTGGGAGGCGCTCATCCACTTCGAGCCAGATGATTTCCCGCTGTTTCTCGAAGGCGAGTTGATCGAGCGCTCCGAGCTGCTCGGCAGGGCTTCGAACATGATCCTCGGAGATGAGGGCGCAATTGAGACGAGCGCGGCCAACCTGCGGACCGTGAAGGAGATCTGTAACGCCGAGCTAGGCTCTAATTTCACGATCGAGGTCCAATGACCAAGAGCGTTCACATCATCCAGAAGGACGGCGGCTGGGCGATCAGCCGCGAGGGCGGCACTGAAAAGGAGTACGCGACCAAGCGCGAGGCCGTCGAGGCCGGCCGAGACTTGCTCCGTAGCTCCGGGGGCGGGGAGATCGTCACTCATGGTCGCGACGGTCGGATCCGCGACAGCGACACGGTCTTCTCATCTCGCCGGCGCGACTGATACGGGCGGCTCCCGGACCCGTCTCCTGTCACACCCCAGAAGTAGCCTCTGCTCGGCGATGAGGATTTTCAGGCGATCGAGGAGTCGCTCGGATTCGCGGGTGAAGGCCGAGCAAGATTCGGCACCTCGAAAACGAATCCTGGTGATCGGCTCCGAGGGCCATGGAAGTGATGTCGTTGCTTACGCTTGGGATCGCTTCCCCGAGAACTTCAACGTCGCCGACTACGACGTAGTGATCCTCAATTTCGCGAGCTTTGACCAGAACCCCGAACTTGCTGCCGGCTTTCCCCCGGAGCGCTTGCCCGACCGCGACTCTCTCGGCCGCCTGTTTTTCGCCGAAGGCGCCGAGTTGATCGCGATCGGTGATCCGAGCACCGAGATCGGCCCCGAGCCCGAAAGATCCGGCTACATTCTCGGCCGCCGCACCGTCAACGACTGGCTACCGTTTTGGTTTGCCGTCGAGAAGAAATCCGGCGCGGCCTTCGAGCTGAAGGACGCCGGCTGGGAGTTCTACTTCTCGCGCCTCACCCGGTATCAGTGGTTCATGAATGGCGAAACCGGCTCCGGCTACCAGGATCCGACCCAGTACTTCAGGGCGATCGGCGTCCATGGCGCCGACGGGATGGTGCCGGAGTTCAAGGCAATCGCCGAGACGCGGTTCGGCCAGCCGCTCGCGATGACCTTCCGGATGTTTGCAACCCGATACAAGACGCGGCCTGGCCTCAATCTTGACTATCGCGAGCCCGAGGTGGAGCCGATTCGCCTGTCGAGCCCGATTCACTGGCTTCCGTCCCTCGACGACCTCGGCGCGGCCGAGGTCGTCGACCTCATCCTTGCCGAGCGCTTCGGCCTCTCCGTGGCCCCACGGCGCCCGGAGTGGGTGGAGGACTTCGAGCTTCCCCTCGAGGGAGAAATTGCAGCCGAGATCGCAGGGCTCCTCTCCGAGCGCGAGGCCCTAGAGGACCGGATTGCGGCTGCGCGCCGCCGCGCCATCGCCGCCGCCGCGCCGCGGGCCCTGCTCTACGAGAAAGGAAAGGACGCGCTTGAGCCGAAGGTTCGTGCTGCCTTAGGTGAGCTTGGCGCAACGGTGACAGAGGCGGAGCGGGAGGGAATCGAGGACGGTGTTCTCTCGCGGGCAGAGGGCGAAGCGGTGCTCGAGATCAAGGGGCGCAAGGGGTCGATCAAGCTCGAGGACGTTCGCCAGGTGGTGCAATGGGCGGCCGATGCAAAAGGTCGCGACGGCGTCGACTACAAACCCCTCGTTGTCGGCAATGCACACTGTGAGACGCCGCCCGCCGAGCGTGGTGAGGCGCTGGCACCCAACGCCAAGACCTATGCCGAAAATAGCGGGGTCGCCTTTCTGAGCACGCTTCAGGTTTATGAGGCCTTGCGCCGCCAACAGGCAGGCAGCTTCGATGCGGGCTTCTTTTGGCGGTCCGTCTTCGAGGCAACCGGAGCCGTTGAGCTTCCGTAGTTGCTGTGTAAGCGTAGGTTGCCGAGCAGGGACCGCCAACGGAAGAGGGACCAGATTGCAGCCACATGCGCCCGCGCGCGCACTAGTGAACGGGGTCCGGTCACCATGACTACACCAAACGAGTCGCGCCGCCCAAGGGTCGAGCCGCAGTGATCTGTCTCAGGCGCTGCGTAGGAGATCGGAGACGACCTCGCCTGGCTGCTGGCCGCGCTCGTTGGCGATGCGCTCCAGGTGCTTGGCGTCGTCGCCCTCGACGTTGACGACAATCGACAGCTTCGCGTCGGGGTTGCCCTCGTGCATCTCGATCTGGGCGTGGTCAAGCTCGGCGTCGAAGTCGCCGGGCTGAGGATCGGGGTCTCTCCACGGGTCCTTTGCCATCTCAATCGAGGATTTTACGCTCACGGTCGGTTGCGGGCCAACCCGTGACGATCAACCACGTCGTCGGATCGAGGGTTCGCTCGATCACGAGCGTGAGCATCCGTCCTCCGTCTGTCTGCCCGATGAGTAGAAGCCGCTCGCCCTCCTGCCCGCTGCTGCCGGGATTGCGGGCTGTTGCGTGGCGGTTGCGCGGTAGCTGCTCGGCCTCGGCGGTCGAGATGTCGCGCGCCCCGAGCTTGACCCGGGCGGCATCGGTGGCGAGCAGTTGCGAGATCGTCTCTGCCATCTCCGCGCGATGTCTATCCGATGCCGCTGACGGCCAGCTCGCAGGGCGGCGGCGGTGCTCTCAAGCGCGATCTGCTGGGGCAAGAAATGGGGCAAGGTGCCCCACGGATTCCAGACGATCCCCACGTAGCTTGATCGCCCGGAAACCGCTTGAAACCGGGCTCCACGTAGTCCAGACGAGTTCACGGACCATCCTCATAACCCGAAGGTCGCAGGCTCGAATCCAGCCCCCGTTATGGCCTTAGTAGAGCCAAGCTCACTCAGGTCCCTTGCTTGACTGAAGGCGCTCGATACGAGCGCCTTCAGTCGTATTAGGCCGCTATTGCGGTCGATTTCGACACGCAGGCGGAAGGCCTCGAAGACCGCCCGGCGTAGCTTGGGATCGGCCTCCGTGAGCGCCTTCGAGAGGTCGGGCAGGGAGTCGATGATCGCGATGGCTTCGCCGGGGTCGAAGCCATCGCCGTTTCGCTGGGCTTGGTCGAGCTGGGCGATTGCCGCTTCGATCCCCTGGCGCTCGGATGGAAGGGAAAGGAGAGCGTCGGGTCCTGTTTGTCCTTGGTCGATAGGCGTCCGTACCAGGCGAACTTGCGCATCAGGTTCTCCTTCCCTCACTTGATCTCTCGGCAACCCAGCGTCGCCGCGTCGAGTCCCACGTCCCGCTGGGGACTTCGCCGCTCAAGATCGGGTCGACCAGTGCGGCGGCGTCTCTGTGGCCTACTTCGAGGTCCGCCGGCACCCCGACCTCCTCTGCAAGCTGGCGGAACGGCCCTGCCCACTCGGCGGGAGGGGGAGGCAACGAGGTGGGTGTCGCGTGGGTGCCACGAAGCTCGAAGATCGTGTCGATCTCGCGTTGCAGGCCAGCAGCGTCGAGTTGCGAAAGCTCAGCAATCAAGGCAAGGTCGATGAGGTCCTTGGTGCGGGAGCTGGTGCGCCCACCTTCGTAGACGCGCGTGTAGGCGTGGAGCTTTTCGGCGACCTGTAGCTCCAGCGGGACGGCCTGGACCTCTACAGGCTCGATCTCCGCGAAGCCCAGGAAGTCGTCGGTGCGCAGGGTCTCGGCCTCCAGCGCGTCGTCAGACCGGAAGCCGACATCGAGCAGGAACGACTCGAACGATCGTCCCGCCAGGGACGCCGAAACCCGGAACCGGTGACTGCCGCCGAGTCGATCCTCGGGCACGCCGGCCCTCTCGATGGCGAACTCGAAGAAGTCGCCGGCATCGTAGTTCGCCGCGTCGAGCAGAACGTCGAGCAACTCCGTCTCCTCGGCTCGCCACTCGATGTCCACGTCTTTCGTGCTTCGCGCCCGCGTGGCGAGGCGCAGGTCGAGCGCGAAGCCCCCCTTCAGCACCCACTGCCCTTGGGCGACGGCAAGCAGGCGGGCGAGCAGTCGATCGAAGGCGACGCGCTTGCGGTTGCGGACGAGGAGCGCGCCGTCGCCGTCGGCTCGATCCTTGAGTCGTTGCTGGAGCGCCTGACGGAAGGCCGTTTCGTTCCGGTATTTCATGCCGGAGCCTCTTCAAGGCGACGCTTGATGAACTTGCGAACGCGCGCTGAGCGTTCAGACGCTGCCTCAGTCAGCCGGCGTTGCGTGGTCAGTCCGCGCTCCAGTGCCTGCCCGATCGCCATCTCGAGCTGCTCCGGCTGGACGCCCGCTTCGAGGGAGTCGACGATGGTCCGCTCCGGGCTCGTCACCGGCAGCCCCTCGACTTTGCGGATCTCCGCTTTCGTCGGCGGTCGGTTCAGCGTGTGCAGGCGCACGCCCGTACGGCGGCGCTGTCCCCGCTCTGAGCGCGGCAGCGTGAGGTGAATAGCGTTAGGGATTACGTCGGAGAGTTCGTGGAGTTCGAGGGCGCTCTCGTGCGAGACCACGGCCCCCGCGTCGCGCAGGGGCAGCCAGGCGGCCATGACGTGCTCGTAAGAACTTGAGGGGAAATGCCGCAGCCGGTAGAGCCCGCGGCGGACCCGCTCGTAGCGGCCGCCGGGCCGGGCGTGATGGCGCAGCGTGCTGCGGTCCATCCCTGCGGCGACCGCCTGCTGCGCGGTGAAATACCCCGCCTGCGCCTCTGCCTGTCTATAGAGTCCATCGTGATCTACGTCAGACATATAGAGGATATTAGCACCCAAATCCATGACTATCTAGCTCTTGGCGGTTCGGCGTCGATGGGCGATCAGCAGGTCGAAAACCGCTTTGGCCTGCTCGCGCCGAAGCTGGTCGTCCAGGGCCGATCCGGGCGGCGCCTGCTCGATCGCTACGCGGGCCTTCAGATCGTTGACCGGGGTTGTGGCCGGCCGATCGTGGCTGGGCCGCCGTTTGGCTCGCCCGTCCACGACGCCTCTACGGGCGCCATGACCAAGGAGGTTCGTGATGAGCAGCCCCGCCTTACGCGTCAGCGGTTCAGGTCTACCGCGACGGAACGTTCAATCGCGAAGAGCGCGCCCGGTGGGCTTGCCGGTATCCCGAAGAGGTGCCGACGATCAACGGCGAGGTTGAGTGGATCGCACTATATCCGCGCCCGGTTTGAGACAGCACCGGCTACCGACCGGCGGAGCGAACGAGCCACTCGAAGCCGCCGTCAGCCTGCATCGTCACATCGATCGGGTGGGCCCCATCGCGCGGGTGGACGACGGTGCACTCATAGTGCCTGCCCTCCTCCAGTGCCATCTCCTCGGGGCAGTCCACGGACTGGGGCGCAACGCCTGACTGCTTGGTGAGTTCAGCGGCGATCAGCCGCTCGACACCCTCCGTATCTGCGGTTCCCGAATCCGACGTGGTGCCGGCGCTGAACTCAAAACTGCAGCCAACGAGCAGTGCGCTCGCAAGGAAGAGAGCGATGGTGAGGGCTTTCAGGCTGGGTCGGTCGATGTGGGGAGATCGTCAAACCCCCGCAGGACCTGAGCGATGAACGCTGACCTGCTTCTCCGCCTCGGGGGGTCGCCCTCGCCGGCGCTGCACTCGCCGTCAGGTCGAGCGTTGCCGTCCGCTGCTCCTCAGGCTCGAATGACTTCCACTGCCTCAAACGAGGAGAAATCGGCGTCCTGGGTCACCACCGCAGCGCCATGGCGCATCGCGGTTGCGGCGATCCAGGTGTCGTGGCGACGGATGCGGCGGCCTTTGGACCGCCCAGAAGAGGCGATGCGTGCAAAGCAACTCGCGATCTCCGGATCGACGGGGAGCAACGGGTAGGTTGCTTGCACGCGGGAAAGGGTGGAGAGCCGGACTGCGCGAGCATCGGGATCGGTCGCTCGCAGAACGCCCAGCTCCAGCTCGGCGGCAGTAATCACCGAGACCGCGATCTCCTCGGGAAGCTCGCCCAGCTGGCGGCCGGCCTCTTGGGCGATGAAGATCGAGGTGTCGGCGATTGCTCGGCTCAATCGTCGAGCTCAGCGCCGCGGACATCGGCGAGATCGTCCAGCAGGCCGGCATCGGCGGGTGCCTCGCCCACAATGCGGCGTAGCTCGCTAGCGGGGACCCAGGGGTCGCGATCCTCGACATGGGGAAGAATGTCCGCGACTGGCCGATCCGTCGCCGGCCGACTCGCCAAGGGGCGGTGCGACGGTCGAAAGGCTCCTGAACATTCTCAGCGAACCGATCGTGAGTCCGGCGCTGCGCGCGGCCGCCTACAACGCCCTCGCTGAAATTCCGGGTATCGGTTTCGAGCGCGACGTGGCTGATGTCGCCGGTCGTCGCGGCGACGCGATCAGCTGGACCAGAGAACGTGGATTCGGCCGCCGCTACATCTTCGATCCCGGTACCGCGAGAATCCTCGCCCAGGCCGAAATGATTTTTGGCCCGCCTTCCACCGGCGAATACGGCGTTCCCGCAGGGACCGTCTTCCGCGAGACTGCATACCTGCAGTCAGGGATCGTTAACTCCACGCATGAGCGATCCAGCCGAGACCGTCGTCCCGAAATGACGGTCATGGATACGCCCAACGTGCAACGCTGAGCCTGAGCCGGACACCTATGTAGATAGATGGCCCCGAGCCCGACCGAGAAAAAGGACGCGCTCGGTAAAGAGTTCGCCAAAGTGCGCTTCGGAAAGCTTTACCGCGAGCAGGCAAGGGCGATCCTTGCTTACGCCCTGCGACGAGTGGAGAATTCCGAGGACGCTTCCGATGTCGTCGGGGAGACCTTCCTGGTGGCCTGGCGGCGCCTCGACGAGGTCCCGATCGGCCGGGAGAGGCTATGGCTCTACGCGGTGGCGCGCCGGGTGACCGCAAACGTCCGTCGGGCCGAAGGGCGCCGAACGCGGTTGTCAGAACGCCTGGCTGAAACGCTGTCGGCCGAGCTCGCGATTCACCCAGGCTCAGGGGGCAAGGCGACCGACGTGCTGCAGGCAATGGCCGGCTTGGGCGAGGAAGAGCGCGAGTTGCTCCTGCTCGTCACCTGGGATGAGCTTTCGCCGAGCGAAGCGGCAAAAGTCCTCGGGCTCTCGCCGCTTGCCGCCCGCAGCCGCCTCCACCGCGCCCGTCGCCGACTGCGGGCGCTGCTGGAGGAGCACGAATCTGCGGAACGCCGCAGGCCGCAACTCGACACGGAGGAGGCACGATGAACACGCGTGAGCTCGAGGCATCGCTCGCCGCGTCCGATCCAGTCAGTGAGGACCTGCTCAACCGGATCGACCTCGAGACGATGGAAGCCGAATTGCTCGCCGATCTCGACGACGAGCCGCCGGGTTCGTCGCTGCCTCCAGCCGAGGCGCCCCGCCCGCGCCGCGCGCGGCGACTCGTCCTCGCCACCGGCATTGCAGTCCTCGCCGCTGCCACCGCCGTTGTGATCGTGGTCGGGGGACCCTCCAAGACCGCTCCCCGTGCCTACGGTGCCGAGTTGATCCGCTTCGCCGAATCGACGCCGTTGTTGCTGCTCGAGGGCTCGGGCTGGCGGGTCCAGGATCTGCAGCAGTACAAAAGCCGCGAGGGGACCGCAGGGATACTGGAATTCATCACGGGCAAGCCGATTCCCGACGAATCGATCCGGATCACCGTCGGCAAGAACGGTCAGGTGGGTGAGGAGGGGATGCTCCCCGCGGCCGTGCGTCAGCGCAAGGTGGAATTGAGCTGGCGCGTCGGGGAGTTGGAATTTCCGGTACCAGTGCGTCATCCGATCCGACTGCCCGTGCTAGGCACGACCGCCCTTGTCAACGCCCACGCCGGAAGAACCTTTCTCAAGACCGAAGCTGGAAAGCAGGTCATCGAACCGGGCAGACCTGGTGACCGGCAGATGGCCGCCATCTGGGCGGAAGACGACTATGTCCTTGAACTGCGTGCTGCGGTCCCCGATCTCGCCGCCTTCGAGGAACGGCTCAGCTGGTTGACCAAGGTCGACTGGCAGGCTTGGCTCGAAGCAATGCCTGCGACGGTGGTCAAAGCCGCCGACCACGAAGTCGCCGTCCGCGAAATGCTTGAAGGGATCCCATTGCCCGACACCTTCGCGCTCTCACGGATTCCGAACGAAGGGCTTACCACCAACCGCTCCCAGGTGGCCAGCGTGGTTGTTAGCACGGTTTCCTGCCTCTGGTTCCGTCAGTGGGGGCAAGCCCGCAGGACCGGCAACCGGGCGGCGCAGCTCGAAGCCGAAAAGGCGATGACGACTGCCCCACGCTGGCCGACTGTGCGGCAGATGGAGAAAGAAGGCGGTTCTGCTGAAACGCTTCTGAAGCTGGTCAAGTCGATGCCAAGCGGGGTCTGGCAATTCGGGCCGCACAGGTGGCGGCTGTTGCCCAAGGCGGAAGGCCTTGGCTGTGCCCGCCTCGGCATCCCCCTGCTTCCACGCAAGATGAAGCGCCAGCGCGAACATGGAGTCCCACCGCCTCCCCGGTGAGGCAGGCTCCAGCGCGAGCTGGGGCAAGAAATGGGGCAAGGTGCCCCACAGATTCCAGCCGATCTCCACGTAGCTCGATCTCCCGAATTCCGCTTGAAACCTAGCTCCACGTAGTCCAGCCGATCCAACGGATCAAGCTCATAACCCGAAGGTCGCGGGTTCGAATCCCGCCCCCGCTATAGGACGAAAACCCGCTTATCGGGGCGGATCTCGCTGAAGACGCAGCGCCCGGCGCTGGCACGGTCGCGGCTCGGCCCGCGGCTATCACAAAACGCCATTAATTAAATGACTCAAAACACTAGCTGCGCTCGCGCAGCAGCGCGCGCAGGTCGCCCACCGGCCCCAGGTGGCGCAGCTTGTCGGGGTTGACGATCGCGCTCACGCCCTGGATCTGGCCCTCCGCGATGTCGAGGATCGTCACGCCGATCAGCCTGCCCTCGCGGTCGAAGAACAGCGCACCTGGTTGGCCGTTGACCTCCTCGCGGCGTGTGGTGAAGCCGCCGAAGCGGGCGAGGGCGCGCAGTCCCGCGATCAGCAAGCGCGCCACCTTGGCGCGGCCATGGAGCGCACGTGCGGCGGCGGGCGCCTTGCCGCCACCGTCGCCGCGGAAGACGACGTCGTGTGCCAGCAGCTCCTCCAGCCCTTGGAGATCGCCCTCCTCGGCGGCCGCGAAGAAGCGGGTCGCGAGCTCCTCTCGCTGCTCGCGCGAGGCCTCGAACCGGGGGTGCCGCTCCTCCACGTGGCGGCGGGCCCGTGTGGCGAGCTGGCGGGCGTTCTGCTCGCTCGTGCCGACAATCTCTGCGATCCGGTCGTAGGGCTCGTCGAACACCTCGCGCAGCAGGAACGCGGCGCGCTGCTCGGGCGACAGGCTCTCGAGCAGGACGAGGAAGGCGAGCGACAGCGAATCCGCCATCTCGGTCTTGCGGGCAGGGTCGTCGTCGGCGCTCTCCACGAGCGGCTCCGGCAGCCACTCGCCCACGTAGGTCTCGCGCCGGACCCGCGCCGAGCGGAGATGGTCGAGCGAGAGCCGCGAGACCACCGTCGACAGATAGGCGCGCGGCGACTCGATCCGCTCGCCGCCCGCGCGCGCCCGGTGGAGGCGGAGGAACCCGTCCTGCACCACGTCCTCCGCCTCGCTCACGCTGCCGAGCATCCGGTAGGCGATCGCGAACGCCGCCGGGCGAAGCTCGTCGAACTCCTCCTCGGTCATCGCTCAGCCGAGTCCCTGCGCGAAGCCTTGCCGCCAGCTCGGATAGCGGAGCTGCCAGCCGAGCTCGCGCTTCGCCTTCTCGTTCGAGGCACCCCGCGCCTCGGTCATCATGACGGTCGCCGCCTCACCGGCCGCCAGCCGCCCCAGCCAGCGTGGGACACGCCTCGGTGGCTTGGCACCAAGCGCGCTCGCCAGCACCGGCAGCCACTCCCGCACGGGCGCGGGGTCGTCGTCGACGACGTTGTAGACACCCGGCTGGCCGTGTTCGACCGCAGCGACGGTCGCCGCCGCGGCGTCTTCGATGTGGACATACGACCAGACGCCACCACCGTCCCCGACGATCGGGAACCGACGCTTGCGGATCGGCGCCGCCATCTGCGCATCCGGAGCCAGGCTCATCGAGGTCCCCGGACCGTAGAAGCCGCCGTAGCGCAACGCGAGACCCTCGCCCCACTCGATCGTCGTCACCGCCTGCTCCAGATAGAGGTACGCCGCCTGCGCCGTCCGCAGCGCCGCCGGCGGGTCGTTGGGATCGAGGGGATCGGCCTCGGTGAGCACCGGCCCGCCCGTAGGGGCGAATCGGAATCCCCCAAAACTCTGCGCCACGAAGCGCCGTGCCCCCACGGCGCGGCCGGCCGCCAACAGGTGGTCCGTCGCCTCCGTACGCAGTCGGTTGGTCATGGTTGCCGCGACGGAGCGGTCGGGGCGCCGCGCGTCACGGACGCTCATCGGCCCGGACAACGCCGTGAGCTGATGCACGATCACCTCGGGCTCGGCGGACGCCACCGCTTCCGCGACTGCGTCGGGGTCGAGGGCGTCGGCCACGACCGGCCGCGCCCCCAACGCCCGCAGTCCATCCTGCTTCGACGCGGTCCTGGTCATCCCGACCACCTCATGGTCCCGCGCCACAAGCTGCGGGACGAGCGCTCTGCCCAGGGCGCCTGAGGCGCCGGCTACGAAGATCTTCATGACTGCTCCTTTCGTCTCATTTACCCTTTAAGACGAGATAGAACCGCCTCCTGTGACAGTGCTCAGGGCGTACGTCGTCGGCCGAACAACCTCACGTGCTACGCGCCGGGTGATCGAAAGCTCTCTGCGGCGGGCTGATGTTCCGACGAACCGAGGATCGGATTGGTGACTCTCGGCTGGGGCAAGAAATGGGGCAAGGTGCCCCACAGATCCCAGCCGATCCCAGCCGATCTCGATCTCGCGAAAACCGCTTGAAACCGTGCCCCACGTAGTCCAGCCGATCTCCAGGTTCGGGCTCATAACCCGAAGGTCGCGGTTCGGATTCGCTCTGTCCTACGTTTGATCGTGGCGTCCGCGAGCGCAGCGAGGCGGCGAAGCGCTTGAGGCAAGCGCCACCCTGAGAAGAGCGAGCGCGACCTGATGGAGTCGCTTGCGACGATCAAGGAAGGCGACGAGGCGATCAGGCTGATCAGGACACGCTTCGAGGGCATTCCTTCCGAGGAGATCGAGCGCGAAGCGGTCAAAGCCGTGCGCGAGGTGCGCGCGGAGGCCGCGGGCTAGCAGCGAGCCGCGGGTTGAAGCGACTCGTCCTCGGTCCGAATGCGTTGGCGTCTGGGATCAGGGAGCGCCGCTGGTAGAGGACGTTGATGCGCTCTGGCGCACAGATAGGCTTCGGCCGCATGGCAATGATGAATATCCGGACCGCAGACTTCCAGGACCGAGAGGCTCCGGCTGGCTTTCGCTCGCGGCGAGCGCGGATCGGCTGTGAGCTCGGCATGGAATCAATCGGTGCGAGCATCTGGGAGATCCCGCCGGGAGAGGCCGCCTATCCCTACCACTTCCATCTCGCCGACGAGGAGTTGGTGATCGTCCTCTCGGGAAGACCCAGCCTCCGAACCCCGGATGGCATACGTGACCTGCAGGAGGGGGATGCGGTTCGATTTCCTCTGGGAGAGGAGGGTGCCCACCAGATCCTCAACCGGACCCAGGAGGCCGTTCGCTTTCTCGCCGTGAGCAACAACGGGCGACCGGACATCGTCGTCTATCCCGACTCCGACAAGGTCCGCGCAGCCGAGCGGCTTCCAACTGGAGATGGCTTTTCCGCCTCTTTCCACCGCGGAGACGCCGTGGACTACTGGGACGGCGAGGCCCGTAGCTAACTCGTCGGAGCCACGCCGGAACGTCGAGTTGAAGGCCCGCGACGAGTCGGCCTGTGTGTGTGCTCGCAGCAGTGTCCACCCAGGGAGCCGCGGCGTGAGCCAGGTCGAGTTCCCGACCCTTCCCGTCGCGGCGGACTCCACCGAGAAGCGGCCGGTCGCCTCGATCTCCCGTGAGTGCTGCGAGAGCAAGGCATGACGATGGTGACCCTGGCGCTCATCCTCTACGTCGTCTACCTGGCCCTCGCCTTCGGCCTGCGCACGCTGATCCAGCTCCGCCGCACCGGCTCGAGCGGCTTTCATGGCCTTGGTGGTCGGCCCGGCTCGGCCGAGTGGATCGCCGGAGTGGGCTTCACGCTCGCGCTGCTGCTCGGCGCGGCCGCCCCGGTGCTGGCCCTGCTCGATGTGGTCGAGCCGGTCCCTGTCCTCGACACCACGGCCGCCCACGTCGCCGGACTCATCTTTGCCGTCGGTGGGATCGGCCTCACCTTCTATGCGCAGGTGGCGATGGGGACGAGTTGGCGGATCGGCGTCGATCCAGCTGAGCGCACGGCGCTCGTCACCAGCGGCCCCTTCGCGCTCGTCCGCAACCCGATCTTCGCCGCGATGCTGCCGACCGCGCTCGGCCTGACGCTGCTCGTGCCGAGCTGGGTCGCGATCGCCGGCCTGCTCGGGTTGCTCGTCGCCCTGGAGCTGCAGGTCCGCGTGGTCGAGGAGCCCTACCTGCTGCGCGCCCACGGTGAGGAGTACGCGGGGTACGCGGCGCGAGTCGGTCGCTTTGTCCCGGGCATGGGACGCCTCGTCGGCTCACGCCGCTCGCGCTCATAGGCGTGACGAAGCTGCTCTGCCTCCCGCTCACCGGCCGGCAGATGGCGACCATCCGCAGCGTCCCCCATGTCGATCGAGCAGTCGCCGGCTGACCTCGCTTTCACGAAAACCGCTTGGAACCTGATTGTGCCTGCCGGGCGCCGGGTAACGGGAGGGGACAGTCTCCCGGACCGTGGGACGAGGGACTGAGTCGAGGGTCGGAGTTCAGTTTTTGACCCAGAAGCATGGGCGACGAACCTTGGCGCCCCCCGGGGGCCAAGTCCTCGGACGACCTGCACGGCCCGAGACGCCTGGGGTCAGCCTGAACTCTCTCCGTCTCCGTCGGTCACGTCCAGCAGCGGCGAGGTATCGAGCACGAAAACGAAGCAGAGAAAGTCCGGGTGCTGCTGGCTGCCGGACATGAAGCCGACGACTTTGCGGTCGGTATGACGCTCGATCACCTCGATCAGCGGCCCGCGGATCGTCTCCGAGATATCGACCCGACCCTGCGCCACCCCCCGGCCGCCGCCGGCCCCGAACATCGTCTCCTCGCCTCTCGTGTGCCCTTCGCGCAGAAGGATGAAGACGCAATCGTCGTGAATGTAGGTCTTGGACTTGGTGGGGCCACGGCCGACCACGTTTTTGAGCAGGACGACGACCTCCCGCGAGATCGCCGCCAGGCGCCCTTGATGCCCCTCGGATTCCGTCTCCATGGGCGAAAAGTCTCGCACACGAAGAGGAATGCGCGGGGCTGCGCTATGCTCAACCAAGGGACGCTGCGGACACGCGCCGAAGCTCCTCCAGCCACACCGAGACAAGTGATCCGGCCACAGCCTGCCGGGTTTGCGGGCCTCCATCGCAAGCAGTTCGATCTGGAGGTTCCCTATGGCAGTGCATCAGGATCCCAACGACTGTGGTCTTCGAAGCTCTAGCAGTTCGTCGAAGGCGATTGCGGGCACGCAAATGCGTCCGTTTAGGATCAGCGAGGTTGATCTCGACCCCGAATGTCGCGAAATGCGAGTGGAGGGCGAGCTGGACCTCTCCGTCGCCGACCAGTTTCACAAGCGGCTCGACGCCGCAGCCACGGAGGACATCGAAGTCCTCGTATGCCTCGAGCGGTGCGACTTCATCGACTCGACCGGGATAGCGGCGATCATCCAGGCCCACAAGCTGATGGCGAGCAGGGGGCGACGCCTCCTCGTCTGCAATCCCTCGGGCCAGGTGAGCCGCATCTTCACCATCACCGGTCTGAACGATGTCGGTCTCATCTACGCCAGCACCGACGCGGCGCTGGCGGAGCGATTCGGGCAGAGCACCGGCTCCTGGGGCGAGAAACGGGGCAAGGAGCCCGACGTATCCCAGCCGATCCCAGCCGATCTCGGTCTCGCGAAAACCGCTTGAAACCGCGCCCCACGTCCAACAGGACTCCAGGTTCGGCCTCATAACCCGAAGGTCGCGGGTTGGAACCCCGCCCCCGCTATCGCAGGATCCGCCGGTGCCGGCTGGTTCGAGCCCTTCGCCTCTCCTCGCGCCGGAGCGCGTCTCCGATCAGCCAGAACATGGGCGGCCACAGTCCAACGAAGAGTGCCCGGCGCTCCGCATTGCCCCGTTCGTCCTCGCCGATCGTCTTTGCGCGCATCCAGAGAATGACGCAAAGCGCGATGCAGCCCATGGCAAGCGCATAGAGATGCTGGCTTCGCGGTCGTCGCTTGTCGAGGTTCAGCTTGGGTATGCCCTCATCTTGCCGGATCGGGCTCTGACGCTGAGTGCCGGGTGGTCGAAGGGGTAGAAGCAAGGGGTGGCACGCTCCCAATCGATGCGACGGCGGTGGTCGACCGCCGCCCGGTGGCCGATAGGGGTCGCGATCGCCTCATGGCGCTATCTGTCGAGCACCACTCCCATACACCGGTGGGAAATGACCGGCATGTGGCCCGCCGATGCACCGCCGGATCTGCCTGACGATGCCGATCTCGGCGAACTCCAGCACCTCGAGGATGGAGCCGGGCCTCTGGCGCACAGGATCTATCGGACCCGAATCGTCGGCTCTCCGCTAACTCCCGAGCAGCTGATGGTGCGAATGTCGGAGAACCTCGACGGTGTGGCGCCTTCAGAGTTCGCCACCTTTCAGAAGCTCGAGGGTCGTAAGGGGCAGCTGGACACGGGCCATCGCTACGTCGTCCGAATGCCGGGCCCATGGGACGGCCCCGTCCGGGTCATCGTCGCGGACGCGACGTCGTTTCGGCTGGCGACCCTGTCCGGGCACTTGGAGGCGGGTCAGATCGAATTCAGAGTAAGCGCGGACTACAGGTCCCTGTGGTTCGAGATCGAGTCATGGGCCCGCAATGGAGGCCGCCTCAGCGACCTTCTCTACAGTCGCCTGCGGATTTCCAAGGAGGTGCAATTGCACATGTGGTCCTCGGTCTTGCAGAGAATCGTCCGCCTCGCAGAGGGGAAGATGGAGGGAGGCGTGGTGATCACCACCCGTACGATCGCCCCGGGTGCCCTGCCGGGCGGCCGCGCGAATCGGAGGAGCCGACGTGATGCCGGGCGGCTGGCCGCCCTCGCCAATCGGCAGATCACCTTCGAACCGTCCGACCACGGTGCCGTTTGTGTTGATCGCCGATGGCGCATCGACGACATGGTTGAACCGCTGCCCCACGAGGGCTCGGGGCCTCCGACCGAGGAAGGCAGCTGGGAGGTCGCTCGCGAGCTCATGGACAGCTATCAGCTGGCTGACCCCGGTGTCGTCACGGCCCTTTATGACAGCACCCGGCCCCTCCCCGGGCGCGACATGCTCCTCCGCATCAGGTTCGCCGGCCTGCGCCTCAGGGTCGGAGTGAGGATTGGGGATGTCTATGAAGAGACGAGGAATCTGGGCGGACGCCAGGCGAGGGTGTTCGGCTGGAGCTATCGGACCTTGGAAGGTCATTTCGAGCAAGGCGAGATGCATTACGAGCTGTGGAAGTGGCTGGACACCGGGGATGTCGAGTTCCACCTCAGGGCGATCTCACGACCTGCGACAAGCGGCCCGTTCCTAACCCGGATCGGTTTTAGGATCTTCGGCCGGACCCAGCAGCTGCGTTTTTATCGCCAGGTCTGTCGCCGGACCAAGAGATTGACCGAGTCTCAGCTCGAGACCAACCGCGCGAGAGCCGGCGAGCGTTAATTGCGTCTCAGTCGTGCTCGTAGCGCGAGCGAATCGCCAGCGCTCGACGGTTACAAGTCGCACCAGCGGGTACCTCGCGACCGGAGGGATTCACCGGTCCAAGCATTGCTCGGGCCAGTTGATGACTTCCTCGTCTAATCAACGCCCGGGAAGACGAGATTCATTTCCGCCCCTTCCTCGGGCACTTCCGAAGGAGGAAGCAATGGAGGCTGGATCAGCACCCCGCACCGGCACGGAGTCCCGGACGCGGCCCCTTGATCGCGTTAGCCGTCTCACGACCGAGACCAAGCAGGCGCTCAAGACGACCGAGTTCTGGGCAATGGTCGGAGTCATCGTCGCCATTCTGGTCAGCGCCGCTGCGATCAAGGGCGGGGACACGGGTGGCACGGATGAGTTCATTGCTCGCAACGCGTGGCTCTACGTCAGCATCGTCGCTGCCGCGTACATCATCAGTCGCGGGTTGGCCAAGTCGGGTTCAAGCGAGCCCTACGTCAAGGACCGGGACGACTCCTAGCTAGTCCGGCCCCGGTAGGCCGGCGGGGCGGTATTCCGTTCGTAGGGGCGCCTCGCCGGTGACGCGAGCGTCGTTCGCGCTCTCCGTCCGATTGTCATGTTCATCTTCTTCTCCAACAGGCTCGGTTGTGGCGGCTCGCTGCTCCTCTCGGCCGTCGTCACGGGGATCCTTCTGCTCCTATTGGGCGTAATCGAACTGGGATGAGCCGAGTCGCTCTGCGATGGCAAAGAAGCGCAGGGAGTACTCGGCGGCTGAGTGCAAGGAGCTGTGGGAACGCCGGACGAGCGCGAGGAGATCTCCGATGTAGGCGAGCTCAGGCAGGCAAGTGTCGACGAAGACGGCCTGCGCGAAGCCCGCAAGGGGCCGGCTCGCGTCGCGAGGGCATGGAGCCTGTGACGGACCCCTGGCGCGGCTGATCCTCGACACGACAGTCCTGGTCGATACTGAGCGCGGGGGCGATTCGCTGAGAGAGGCAGTCGACGATGGCGATGATGTCGCGGTAGCCGCGATCACCGTGGCGGAGCTGCGGGTCGGTGTTGAACTGGCAAAAGGGGCCAGACGGGACACGAGGGAGCGCTTCGTCGCGTCGGCGCGGATCAGCGCCCTACGAGCAAGCCACCCGCTTCGACCTGCCTGCCCGCCTGCGCCGCTGCTTGAGCTTCGTGGCCTGCCTCTTGGCCTGCTTGACCCTGACCCTGGTCCTCCTCAGCGTCCTCTTCGCCTTGCCGCCCCTGGTCTTCCTGACCTGCCTGTTGGCCGTCCTGGCCTTGGCCCTGGCCCTCCTCAGCTTCCTGTTTGCCTTCGCGACCTTCGCGCCGGCCCTTGCCAGCGCGCTCTCGGCCTTCATGCAGGCGGCGTTCGGCATGGTCCTGCCGTTCGAGTCCTCGGCGAGCGAGTTGCCGGCGGGCGGGTTGTCGTCGTTCGAGTCGTTGGCGGGCGGGTTCTCGGCGGGCGGACTCGACTCGTCGTCGTCCGGCGGCGACGAGCAGTCGGGATCGGCCG
Source organism: Solirubrobacterales bacterium (assembly GCA_035759115.1). Lineage (GTDB taxonomy): Bacteria > Actinomycetota > Thermoleophilia > Solirubrobacterales > 70-9 > VRUE01. Next base: position 25,180 of record DASTVL010000335.1, read on the forward strand.
GATGGTCGATCAGGCCGTCGCCGTCGTTGTCGACGGTGTCGGCACACGCGGGCGCCTGGAACGTCGAGTAGTAGACGCCGTCGTCGCTGTCGGCGATCCACGCCGCATACGCACGGCCGCCACCGGCGGCTGCCACGGCGGGGCTTCCGGCGACGCTCTGGCCGACCGAGAGCAGTTTGGGGCTCGACCAGGCGCCATCCGGCATGCGCACGGCGGCCATGATCTCGTCGTCGCCGCTCGTGCCGTTCGCCTGGCTGTAGACGAGGTAGCCGCTGCCCGCATCGTCGACGTCGAAGTCGAGCTCGCGGGACGCCGCCATGTAGTCCTCGCCGGAGTCGATCACCTCGACCGGTCCAAAACTGCCGCCCGCGGGTCGCACCCGGGCGAGGATCGCCTCCTCGGCGCCGCCGGAGGCATGCCAGACGACGACCGTGTTGCCGGCGGCGTCGGTGCGTACGCGCACGGCGCCCGAGGTCGTCTGGGAGTCGTCGCCGGCGTCGAGCCTCACCTCATCGTCCTCGGCGTCTTGATTTGCGCCCCCGCCGAGCGCGCGCGCCTTCGGCAGGTCCAGGAATCGCACGCTGCCGTCATCGCTGTGGCCCCAGGCCATGACGATGTCGTTGTTCGGAAGGCGGTCGTTGCTCGGGTAGATGCCGTTGTACTCATCGCCGCAGGACTCGGTGAGATTCGCGGGGTCGGTGGAGCCGGTGCCGTCATTCAGGAGCATGGCTGGCTCGAGTCCCCAGCATCCCGGTGCCGAAGCCGTTGACGGCCACCCGAGGGTCGGCGGCGGAAGCAGGAGCGCTGGACGCGTGGCCGTCGCCGCTGAATGCGACCGTGCCCGTGAAGCTGGACGCCGCGGCCGCCTTGCTGGCGGCGGCGACGCTGCCATCGCCGGAATCGTCGTGGAAGGCGAGCACCGCGACCGAGCCGGGGCCGATCGCCACGTCCGGTTGCTCGAAGTCGCCGGCGAACTTCTGCGGCGCGCCCGCCGCCATCGCGGCGCGCTTGAACACCGCGGCGATGTCGTCGGTCCCGCTCTCACGCCACGCCGCGACGAGATCGCCGGCCAGATTTGCGTCAATCGCGAGCTGCTCGCCGTCGCGCTCGCCGCTGTTGCTGAGCTCGACCGCGCCGCTCCAGCCGGCCCCGGCTGTGGCCGGCGCTGCGATCAGCGCGACGATCACGGCGGCGGCGACACTCACCAAGCGGTATCCATTGACGAGACTTTTCACGAGCCCTCCCACTGCAGTGCGTTGCGGGCCGAGAAGACCCTTGTGGCTGATCTGCAGCGGTTTAAGCAGCTACCCGACCGTCGCACCAGTCGTTGCCGCGAAGTTGGGCCGAACGGCCCACTCGATCGAGTCAGCCTGTTCAGCGGCGGGGCGGAGGCGCTCGCTGTCATAGCTGTGGGAGGTGAGCCGGGGCTCCCACACGGACGCGAACCTGGCGGTGCTACCGTCGTCGCAATGGAGGCACCGGCGTGACAGGCGCGCGGGGCTTGGCCAGTTCCGTGGGGAATCTCTCCCGTCGCGACACCGCCGCGGCGCTGTCCTTCGTCGGCGATCTGGCCGGCTGCGAAGAGGATGCGCAGCTGACCGCCCACCTGCGCGAGCTGCGGCCGCTGGTCGGCGCCGAGGCGATGATCCTCGGCACGGTCGAGCGGGGCGGCGACGGGGCGCCGGCGATCAGCGCCGACGAAGACCCGCCCGGGTGGTTCGACGAGGTGCGACGCGAGGCGTTCGCCCAGTGGTCGCACCAGCAGCCGCTGGTCGTCTCCCACTTCGGCGGCCTGGCGCCGCGGGCGGAGAAGGTCAGCGACTTCCTCTCGCCGCGCCAGTGGAAACGGCGCGAGATCTACAACGACTTCTATCGCGACGCCGGCCTCGACTGGGAGATCGCCGTGCAGATCCACGCCTCGCCCGGCCGGATCAGCTGCGCCGCGATCCAGCGCTCCAGGGCCGATTTCAGCGAGCGCGATCGCGCCCTGCTCGACCTGGTCGGACCGCACCTGCGCGCCGCCCACCGGCGGGTCGCCGAGCGGGCGGCGGCGGCGAGCCGGATCGCGCTGCTGGAGCGCGGGCTCGAGCGCCACGGCGAGGGCGCGATGCTGGTCGCCCGCGACGGGCGCCTGCTCGCCGCCGGCCGGCGGGCGCGCGGCCTGCTGAGCGAGTGGTTCCCCGCCGCCGGCGGCGCCGGGGCGTTGCCCGCGGAGGCCGGCCGCTGGCTGGCCTCCGTCCGCTCCGCGACCGCGACCGCCCCGGATCTCGTGCGCGGCGGCCGGCGGCTGCGCGCCCAGGTCTTCCCCGGCGGGGTAGAGAGCCTGGTCGTGCTGACCGAGCCGACCCCGCCGCGGCCCTCGCCCTCGCGGCTGGCGGCGCGGCTTCCGGTCTCCTCCCGCGAGGCCGAGGTGCTTGCCCTGCTGGCCGCCGGCCGGGCCAACGCGGCGATCGCCCACGAGCTTGAGATCAGCCCGCACACGGTGGCCCGTCACCTCGAACGGATCTACGCCAAGCTCGGTGTGCAGAGCCGCGCCGCCGCCACCGCGGCCGCCTTCGAGGCGCTCGCCCACGCGGACGAGCGCGAGTAGCCCGCCGCGCACCGGGCGCAGCAATGGGGCAAACGTCCTATTGCGGGCGTGCGGCGTCCGCTTCAACGTGCGCCGCATGGAGACGACCGCCGATTCGACCCCGCGCCGGCGCACGGCCGCCGCCGCAGGCCTGGCGCTGATCGCGATCGCCCTGCTCGGCGCCCTGCCGACCGCACCGGCGAGCGCCCACCGGACCACCGTAAAGGGGTTCTTCGGCTGCAGCGACCGTGGCGCCTTCAGCCGGTTGCGCGGAATGAACGTCGAGCTCTGGAAGCGCGGCCCGAGCATCTTCCCGGTCGAGATGGTCGGCACCCAGGTCGAGCGGCAGTACACCCGGCCCAACGGGAGCTTCAGGTTCCGCACCGAGGCGGCCGAGGAGGAGTACTTCGTGCGGATGGCCCTGCGCGACGCCGACGGCGTCCACCTGCGCGATTTCTGGGGAGTCAACGACTGGTCGGTCGACAGTCCCGACTTCCGCAACTCCGTCGCCCGTCGCCAGCTCGGTCTGCGGGTCTTCGCCAAGCCCGGCGTCTCGCACAAGTGCGCGATCTGGGCCGCGGCCAGCGCCGCCAACCGGGACTACAAGGTGGTGACCGGGCGCGAGCTGCCCAGCCGCGGGGTCGAAATCAGGGCCGACGCGGTGACCGCCGGCGTGCCCCTCACCCCCGGCACCTCGATCTTCTGGCCGGGCGACTACCCGGCCGGCAATGCCGGGCCCGGCGACGACGCCACGGTGCGGCACGAGTTCGGCCACGTGATCCGGCACGGGCTCGACGGCAGCATCGCGCACTTTCTCACCGACGTCGCCAGGTTCAACTACCTCCAGTTCCACAACCCGTGCCTGCAGACCAACCTCGGCTTTGCCTTCAACGAGGGCTGGGCGCAGTACTGGGCAAAACGCTTCACCGGCGCCCCCGATTGCGGCCGGCCCGGCGACATGACGACCGAGGGCAACGTCGCCGCGGCGCTCACGGCGCTGGCGGCGAACTGCGCCGGGGGAAGCCGGGCGCTGATGGTCGACGTACTGCGCCGCAACCCCGGGACGATCCACTCCTTCTTCGAGTTCCGCGACCGGCTCGGCTGCCCGGTGCCGGGCGTGGTGCCGGTCACCGTGATTCCCGGCGAGGCCACCGAGCTGCCACCGCCGCCGCCGCGGCCGAAAGCGCGCGGCGGCTTTGCGCGGGACGTAGTCCGGGCCGCGAGCGGACAGATCGGCGAGCTGCGCAGGAGGCTGAAAGAGGCGGTCGGCAGGGCGAAAGAGCCGCCGCCCTGCTTCAGGAACTCGTGCACGAAAGCGCTGCGGGTGAGGGTGCGCCCGGCGACGCTCGCCTTCGAGCTGCGGCTGGCCAGGATCCAGCGGGCGGCGGCGGCCCCATTCGACAGCGCCCGCGAGCAGCGCAGGCTCGCCCGGCTCGGCACCGCGAAGCTGCGCCGGGTCCAGGCCCGGCGCCTGGCGAAAACGCGCCGCCAGGTCGTCGGCGTCGCGATCGCCGGCGTCAGCGCCACCCTGCGCGCCGCCCGTCCCGTGCTCCGGCGCGACTCCTCCCGATACGCGAAGCGGATCCGCGGCGCGCTGGCGGGGGCCCTCGCCAGGTTTCGCCGGGCGAAGCGCAACGGCGCCAAGGCGCTGCCGGCCTCGCTCGCGTTGAGCCCGCCGGCCACCCGGTGGCCGCGCCGGGCGCCGCGCGACCCGCGGACGCCGCCACCGGCGCCCATTTCGCCACCGGCCCTCGTCCCGGTCTCGCCGCCGACCGAGGAGCCGCGGAAATCGACCCTGACGATCGACCAGTGCCCGGCGGAGGTCGTCACGCCGAAGCCGATCGAGGTCGCCGGCTCGCTCAGCCCTGCGGCCGCCGGCAGCCCGGTGGCGGTCACCTTCGACTACCCCAAAGACGACCCGGTGACGAAGACCGTCACCACCGGCGCCGACGGCAGCTGGAGCGCCGACCACACCCCGAACCCCAACTACGTCGGGACCTGGACCGTCACCGCCCACTTCGCCGGCGACGCGACGCGGCTGCCGGCCACCGCGCCGACCTGCGCCACCGAGCACGAACCCGACTGAGGACGCCGCAACGCGCAGTGTGTCCGGTGCCGCCAGGCGTGCGCGGGGGTTTTGAGACAGGCTCTTAGGAGACGCCCAGGTTGACGGCGCGGGCTACGTCGTGCCGGCCCAGGAGCCCACCCGGTGGTAGACGAGGTGGGTGACGTGGGGGGTGGTGCGGCTGCTGACCGGGGTCAGCTCCACGCCCTCGGCGCCGGTGAACAGCCGCTCCCCGCCGCCGGCCACGAACGGGGCCACGTGGAGTCGCAACTCGTCGACCTTGCCGGCGGCGAGGTACTGGTTGAGGACGCCAGGGCCGCCGGCGATCGAGACGTCCTTCTCGCCGGCCGCGTCGCGGGCCCGCTCGAGCGCCGCGTCGATCCCCTCGGTGACGAAATGAAAGACGGTGCCGCCCTCCATCTCGAGGCTGGCGCGCGGCCGGTGGCAGAGGACGAAGGTCGGCGCGTGGTAGGGAGGATTGGAGCCCCACCAACCTCGCCAGTCGAGGTCCCACTCGCCCTCTTCGGACGAGAACATCTTGCGCCCCATGATGTGCGCGCCCGCCCGCGTGATCGCCGCCGCCTCCTCTGCGTTTTCGTCGCGGTGGTCGAACTGCCAGGCGTGCAGGCGATCCGCGTCGAGGTCGCCGAACGGGCGCTCCCGGCTCTGGCCCCTGCCGCTGCCGTAGCCGTCGAGCGTGATCGTCATGTCCGCGGTGACCCTGGGCATGACTGCTCAGCCGACGTGATCCATGTGTTTGACCGTCATCGGCTCGACTGTAGCGAGGCCGCCGCCGAAACTGGCAGGCTTTGCCGGATGAGCGAGCAGGTCGCATTGATCACGGGCGCGGCGAGTGGGTTCGGACGGGCGCTGACCGAGCGGCTGCGTGAGCGCGGTGTGGGGGTGGTCGCCTGCGACGTCGACGAGGCGGGCGGGGCGGAGCTGGCCGAGCGGACCGGGGCGCTTTTCGTCGCCTGCGACGTCAGCGATCCCGAGCAGAACGAGGCGGCGGTCGCGGTCGCGGTCGAGGAGCAGGGCGGGCTCGATATGGCGTTCCTCAACGCCGGAGTCACGTCGGGGACGGTGCCCGGCGAGCACTTCGACCTCGAGGCCTACCGGCGCGCGATCGGCGTCAACCTCGACGGCGTCGTCTTCGGCGTCAACGCCGTGCTGCCGGCGCTGAAGGAGCGCGGCGGCGGCGCGATCGTCGCGACCGCCTCGCTGGCCGGGCTGACCCCGGTGCCGATGGACCCCGTCTACGCCGCCAACAAGCACGCGGTCGTCGGCCTCGTGCGCTCGCTCGGCCCGGTCCTCGCCGCCGACGATGTGCGGATCAACGCCGTCTGCCCGGGCTTCGCCGACACGAACATCATCGCCCCGATCCGCGAGTTCCTGCAGAGCGAGGGCCCGCCGATCATCCCCGTGCAGGACGTGATCGACGTCGTGCTCGCCCTCTTCGACGGCGAGATGAGCGGCGAGTGCTGGTTCGTCCAGGCCGGCCGCGAGAGCGAGCCGTTCACCTTCCGCGGCATTCCCGGCCCGCGCTCCTAGCGGGCGAGGGGGCCTGCCGCTAGGGTGCGCCGCAATGGGCGACCTCTTCGGCAACCGCTTCCTCACCGAAGACGCGCCCGAAGCCGGCTTCCCCGCAGGCGGCATGTCCGCGGTCGAGGCGATGCGGCTGGTCGGCGAGGAACTGATGCTGGAGGGCGAGCCCTACAAAAACCTCGCCACCTTCGTCACCACCTGGATGGAGCCGGAGGCGCAGCGGATCATCTCCGAGAACCTCTACCGCAACTTCATCGACCACGCCGAGTACCCGATCACGGCCGAGATCGAGCAGCGCTGCATCCGCATGCTCGCCGACCTCTTCAACGCGCCCGGCGAGACCACCGGCGCCCGCACCCAGGGCTCCTCGGAGGCGATCATGCTCGGCGCGCTCTCGCTCAAGTGGAAGTGGAAGCAGCGCCGCGAAGCCGCCTCGCTGCCGGTCGACAAGCCCAACCTCGTCTTCGGCGGCGACGTGCACGTGGTCTGGGACAAGTTCTGCCGCTACTTCGACGTCGAGCCGCGGATCGTGCCGCTGCGCGAAGGCAAGTACACGATCGGGCCAGAGGACGTGGAGCCGCACGTCGACGAGAACACGATCGGCGTCGCCGCGGTGCTCGGCACCACCTTCACCGGCCACAAGGACGACATCGTCGGCATCGACGAGCTGCTGCGGCGGATCAAGACCGAGCGCGAACTCGACGTGCCGCTGCACGTCGACGCCGCCTCGGGCGGCTTCGTCTGGCCCTTCCTCTACCCGGATTCGGAGTGGGACTTCCGGCTCGAGCAGGTGCGCTCGATCAACGTCTCCGGGCACAAGTTCGGGCTCGTCTACCCGGGGATCGGCTGGCTGATCTTCCGCGAGCAGGCCGACCTCGCCGAGGACCTCGTCTTCTACGAGAACTACCTCGGCAAGAAAGACGCGACCTTCACGCTCAACTTCTCGACCGGCTCGGCGATGGTCCTCGCCCAGTACTACAACCTGGTCCGCTTCGGCCGCGAGGGCTACGGCCAGATCATGCACGCGATGCAGTCCAACGCCCGGGCGCTGGCCGGCAAGCTCGAGGCGATGGGCCACTTCGAGCTGGTCGGGGCGGACGCCGAGCAGCTGCCCCTGGTCGCCTTCAAGCTCGCCGGCGAGCACCCCTACGACGAGTTCGACGTCTCCTGGCAGCTCTCCGCCGAGCGCGGCTGGATGCTGCCCGCCTACACGATGCCGCCCGACGCCGAAGAGGTGAAGGTGATGCGGGCGCTGGTCAAGCTGACGCTCTCGCGGGCCCGCATCGACCATCTCGCCGGCGACATCGAAGAGGCCTGCGCGACGCTCGAGCGCAAGGGCGGCGCCGACCCGGCCGAGCGCAAGAAGATCAAGACCGGCGTCGGCTACTGAGCGCGGGCATCGGCGCCGCAACGACCAGGGCCGCCCGGAGGCGGCCCTGGACTGGTGCATAGGGACGAA
>DASTVL010000336.1:0-4773 GCA_035759115.1 Solirubrobacterales bacterium
AAAAACCCAGCGAAGCCCCGGCACCCCGTCTCCTCGACAGGACCCGCGGGCCGACAGCGACCGCTATCGCCACCAAGACGGCTGCGCCAACGAGAGCCCCCGCGTAGAGCAGGTCGAGAACGCTGAGGATCTCTGACAACCCGATCAGCAGCGCGACGCCGACGATCGCCTCGACCAGGCGCGCCGGCGCCCCTTGCCACGCCGGCATCAGCCATCGCCGCAGCGATACCGCTGAGAACCCCAGCGAGAGCGTCAGGACGGCCAGCAGGGCGACGCTGAGGACGTAGGAGCCGGGGCTAACCATGCCGGCCTCGAAGGAACTGCGTCAGCCGCCGAGGCCGCGGACGACGAGCGGCGTCTCGCCCTCGGCGACCATCCCCTGCGCACGCGCCTTGCGGCTGATCGTGAGCGGGTCGTCGGCCGTCTGGATGCGCTTGTGCAGGCGCTTGTTCTCGTCCAGCTTCTCGTGGAACTCGGCCTTCGCCGCGCTCGTCGCCGTGTAGGTCTTGACCAGGTCGATCGCCGGGTTCAGGTACGAGTAGAGCACGGCGGCGAGGACCAGCGTCAGCGCGATCCGCCCGACCCGGTCCCAGCGGATGCGGCTGCCGCCGCGGCGGGCGGCGGGCCTGCGGCGCGCCGCGGGACGTCGTTTCGGCCGGGAGGCTGTCCTTCGTGCCGGGCGCGTGCGGGTTGCCATACCCGGTGCTACGCGGCCGGGCGCCGCATTCCTGCATCTAACCTGCGTGCTGGACGAATGCCTGCAGGCCGGGGAAGCGGGCCGCCTCGCCGAGCTCCTCCTCGATCCGCAGCAGGCGGTTGTACTTGGCGACCCGGTCCGAGCGCGAGGGGGCGCCGGTCTTGATCTGGCCGGCGCCGGTGGCGACGGCGAGGTCGGCGATCGTCGTGTCTTCGGTCTCGCCGGAGCGGTGCGAGATCACGGCCGTGTAGCCGGCGTCGCGGGCGATGCGGATCGCCTCCAGGGTCTCGCTGAGGGTGCCGATCTGGTTGACCTTGACCAGGATCGAGTTGCCGACGCCGAGCTCGATCCCGCGCCGCAGCCGCTCCGGATTGGTGACGAAGAGGTCGTCGCCGACCAGCTGCACCCGCCCGCCGAGCTTCTCGGTGAGCAGCCTCCAGCCCTCCCAGTCCTCCTCGTCCATGCCGTCCTCGATCGAGACGATCGGGTAGCGCGAGCAGGCGTCCTCCCAGTAGGCGGCCATCTCCGCGGGCGCGAGCGTGCGGCCCTCGTGCTCGAGCACGTAGGCGCCGTCGGCGAAGACCTCGCTGGTCGCCGGGTCGAGCGCGATGAAGACATCGGAGCCGGGCTCGTAGCCGGCCGCCTCGACCCCGGCCAGGACCGCCTGCAGCGCCGCCTCGTTGGAGTCGAGGTCGGGAGCGAAGCCGCCCTCGTCGCCGCCCGCGGTGGAGAGGCCCTTCGAGGCGAGGCTCTTCTTCAGCGCGTGGAAGACCTCGGTGCCGACCCGCAGGCACTCGGAGAAGCTCTCGGCGCCGGCGGGCACGACCATGAACTCCTGGAAGTCGACCGAGTTGTCGGCGTGGGCCCCGCCGTTGAGCACGTTCAGCATCGGCACCGGCAGCAGCGCCGGCTCGCCACCGCCGTAGAGCTCGGCCAGGTAGCGGTAGAGCGGCTGGCCCGAATCGGCCGCCGCCGCCTTCGCCGCGGCCAGCGAGACGCCGAGGATCGCGTTGGCGCCGAGCCGGCCCTTGTTCGGGGTGCCGTCGAGCTCGAGCATCGTCTGGTCGAGCGCGCCCTGCTCGACCGCGCGGGCGCCGGTCAGCGCCGCGGAGATCTCGCCGTTGACGTTCTCGACCGCGCGTGCCACTCCCTTGCCCGCCCAGCGCTCGCCGCCGTCGCGCAGCTCGACCGCCTCGAACTCACCGGTCGAGGCGCCGGACGGGACCGCTGCGCGGCCACGCGCGCCGGACTCGAGCACGATCTCGACCTCAACCGTCGGGTTGCCGCGCGAGTCGAGGATCTGCCGCGCGTGGATGGAGGAGATCTGGCTCACGAGCGCGCGAGTCTAACGATGGCGCGCGTCTATTCGGCCGGCGGGGGCGCTTCTTGCGGCGGCGGGGCGCCTTCCGCCGGCGGAGCGCCTTCGGTCGGCGGCACGACGCCTTCCGGCAGGCCTTCGAGGCCGGCCGCGGCTTCGCCTTCTTCTTCCTTCGGCCGTGGCCGCTGCGGCAGCGGTCTGCCCTTCGGTTCGAGCGGGTTGACGCTGCCCGGCACGGCCGGTTCGAGCTGTTTGACCGGCGCCGGGCACGCTTCCGGCAGGCCGCCTTTGGGATCGGCTTCGTAGCAGGCCGGCGGCGCCGCGGCCTGGTGGCCGTCGCCCCTGAAGTTGCTGCAGCGTTCGGTCACGTAGTCGTCCGCGCAGAAGGTGCGCCCGGTCCAGGTGTAGGTGAAGCTGCTGATGAAGCTGGCGAAGTAGTCCTGTTCGGTCTGCTGGGCCAGGGTCGCCTGGATCTGGCTTTCGACCGCTTTCAGCTCCTGGGTGCTTTCCGGCGTCGTGTTGGTCACTTCGAAGACGGTGAATCCGCGCTGGGCGTCGATCGGGCCTTCGATCTGACCTTCGGGCGTGTTGAAGACGGCTTTGTCGAGCGGTTCTTCCAGCGTGCCTTCCTGCACGCCGCTCTGCAGGCCGCCGTTTGCTTTCGTCGCCGGGTCTTCGGAGAATTTTTTGGCGACTTTTTTCCAGTTGCCCTCCGAGTTGTCTTTCGTCAGCAGCTCGCGCGCTTCTTTTGCTTTCTTGCGGTCTTTGTTGACGATCAGCCGCACATCCCGGCTCGGCTGCTGCGTGAACTGGGTGTCCTTGGCCGCCTCGTAGTAGTTCTCGATTTCGCTCTGGGTCGGTTTTGGCGCTTTTTCCTGCAGCTGTTCCTGCAGCTGCGTGCTGAGGATCTGCAGCTTGACCCGTTCGTCGACATCAGCGGGGGTGAAACCGGATTCTTTGAGGAATTCGTTGAATTCCTTCTCCGTTTTGAAGCTTTCTTTCTTCAGTTTTTTCTTTTCTTTGGCGATTTCGGGGTCGCTGGCTTCGATGCCCCATTCGGCTGCCTGGCCTTCCAGCCAGGCGGCTTCGAACAGCGAGTTCAGCGCCGCTTCCTTCAGTTCCTCGTATTTCGCGTCACCCGGTTTCGGCGCTTTTTTTTCGCCGCCCTGTTTTGCCGCCAGCACAAGCGCGTGATCGAAGTCCTCCTGAGTGATCTCGCCGCCGTCGCCGGGCACCTCCTCGACGAGGGCCACGCTGCCGGACGGAACGCCCGGGTCGCCGACCCCCTCAGCGATCGCGACGACCACGAAGAGAATGAGGAAGGCCGCGCCAAAGACAAGCAGGCCGAGGCGGCGCGCAGCCGCGGGGCCGGAAGCACCGAAGCTTCCGCCCTTGCCAGGCGTGCCTTTCCTCCCCGGGTCCGAACTCACGAAGCTGGAAGCATATCTTTTTCGACCATTGGCGAGCGGCCCGCCTCGCGCAGGCCCTCGGCCAGCGCCAGCACAGCGGCCAACCGCGGCTCCGGCTCCTCGGGCACGCGCACCGAGGCGGTCTTCTCACGCCACTCGTAGAGCGCCCCCTCGACCAGCTCGCCGAGCTTGCCGGCGCCCTCGGAATCGAGCTCGACCCCGACCACGCTGAGCCGCCCGCCGCGCAGGTCGACGCTGCGCGCCCCGGCCAGGCGCAGCTCGATCCGCGCCCGCTGCAGCGCCAGCAGGTTCTCGCCCTCCGGCGGCGGCGGCCCGAAGCGGTCGCTGAGCTCGTCGCGGATCGCCCGCAGGTCGCCGGGCGCGCGGGCGGCGACGATGCGCCGGTGGATGTCGATCTTCGCCGCCTCGAAGGGGATGTAGGAGGCGGGCAGGTAGGCGTCTACCGGCACGTCGAAGCGCAGCGGCTCCGGCGCCTCCTCGCCGTCGGCGGCGGCGCCCGCCTCGGCCACCGCCTCGTCGATCATCTGGCAGTAGAGCTCGAACCCGACCGCGGCGACGTGACCCGACTGCTCGTCGCCGAGCAGGTCGCCGGCGCCGCGGATGTCGAGGTCGCGCATCGCGATCTTGAAGCCCGAGCCGAGCTCGGTGTGGTCGGCGAGCGTCGTCAGCCGCGCCGCCGCCTCCTCGGTCAGCGCCTCGGCCGAGGGGTAGAGCAGGTAGGCGAAGGCGCGCTCGCGCGAGCGCCCGACGCGGCCGCGGATCTGGTAGGCCTGCGCCAGCCCGAGCCGGTCGGCGCGCTCGACGATCAGCGTGTTCGCGGTCGGGATGTCGAGCCCGGACTCGATGATCGTCGTCGTCGCCAGCACGTCGGCCTCGCCGCGCAGGAAGTCGAGCATCGTCTTCTCCAGCGCGCCCTCGTCCATCTGCCCGTGGGCTTCGAGCACGCGTGCCTTCGGCACCAGGCCACGGATCTGCTCGGCGACCTCGGGCAGGGTCTCGATCCGGTTGTGCAGGAAGAACGCCTGGCCGCCGCGCTCGAGCTCGCGCGCGATCGCCTTCTGCACCAGGCCCTCGTCGTAGGGCCCGACGTAGGTGCGCACCGGGCGGCGGCCCTCGGGCGGCGTCTCGATCGTCGAGATGTCGCGCAGGCCGGCGAGGCTCATCTGCAGCGTCCGCGGGATCGGCGTCGCCGAGAGCGCCAGCACGTCGACTTTCAGCTTCAGCTGGCGCAGCAGCTCCTTCTGCTTGACCCCGAAGCGCTGCTCCTCGTCGACGATCAGCAGCCCGATGTCCTTCGCCCGCACGTCGCGCGAGAGCAGCCGGTGGGT
>DASTVL010000337.1:0-2683 GCA_035759115.1 Solirubrobacterales bacterium
GCGCAGCAGATGGCCAGGTGATGGAGGATCTTGACCGCCGGCGCGGAGCCTTCCGGCTTGACCCCCGCGACGTGGATCGCGACGTCGCCTTCGTCGTGCAGCTCTGGGAAGAAGTCCTCGCCGACGAACAGCTCGCCCGTCTCCTCGACCCAGTTCTCGCTAAAAGCCGACTGGATGGCATGCACGATCGGGCCGCGCAGCCGCACGGAGAGATCGCGGAAATGTTCGCCGTCCTGCGCGTCGCCCAGCCATGAGTCGACGATGCAGTGGCCGCCGACCAGGGCCGTACGCCCGTCCAGCACGGTTATCTTGCGGTGATCGCGCTCGTTGAGCACGCCAATGTTGCGAAGTCGCTTCGGGTGATAGGTGTCGAACTTGCAGCCGGCGTCCTCGAGTCGGCGCACGGCGGCCTCGCCCATCTCCTTGCCGCCGGTGGCATCGACCAGCACGCGCACTGTGACCCCGGCGCGGCTCCGCTGCGTCAGCGCGTCGACCAGCCGCCGCCCAAGCACGCCGTCCTTCCACAGAAACGCCTCGAAATGAACCGACCGCGTCGCCCGGCCGATCTCCTCGAACATGACCTCGAAGAAAGCGCCATTCTCCAAAATCTCGACCGCGTTGCCTTTGAGCGCGACGCCGTAGGTCAGGCCGGAGAGCGACGGCAGCAGCTCGGCAAGCGGCGCGTCGCTTTCGATGCGCAGACGCGGATCGCGGTGGCGCTTGATCGACCAGATGACGACCACGGCAAGGACCAGGGCGCAGCCGAGCACCGCGACGACCACGGTCAGAACCAAATCGATCATCTCAATTGTCTGTCTTGCTCATCCGGCATTGAAGGCGGCAGCGCTGCGGGGCGCTCTCGCGATGTCGTGACGCCAGCCTCATCAAGGAACTAACAACTCAGGGGGCCGTTCGTAGGCTTCTTCCTCAGGTGTTCTGCCTGCGAAGAACATCGTCATCGTCGGCGCTTAGCGGAGATAGACCTATGTTGCGTCCATCGTTGCGGGAAGGTATGGGCGCCAATCCGCGTGTAGACGGGGTTGCCTTCCGTGTTTGGGCGCCGCACGCCGACGCGGTCTTCGTCATCGGTTCGTTCAACGACTGGGCCGAGGACGCCGCCCCGATCGCGCGCGAGGACGGCGGCACCTGGTACGCCGGATCTGCTGAGGCCAAGCCCCGCCAGTCTAGCTGACGGCGCGGTGCGCGAACGCGGCGGCCATGACCGGGCGTCACGGGCCGGGAACGGCCTCCGCGCGTACCGCCAGCCCCGTCTCCTCGCCCAAAGGAATAGCGATCCGGCAGCGCACCCCGTCCGTCGCGAACTGCAGGTCGACCTGGGCATCGAGTTCATAGGAGAGTGCCCGCTCGATCAGCTCGCGCCCGAAGCCCCGGCGCCGGGGCGACCGCACCGGTGGGCCGCCCTCCTCGCGCCATTCCAGCACCAGACGGCGCGGGTCCTCGAGGTGCCAATGCACGGCGACCCGGCCGTCAAGGACCGAGAGGGCACCGTGCTTGGCGGCATTGGTGACGAGTTCGTTCAGGGCCAGACTCAGGATTCCGGCGACCCGCGGCGGTAGCACCATGAGCGTTCCGTCCAACACGAGCTGTCGGCCCTCGGCGAACGGCTCGAGCGCGGTGCGCACGATGGCGGCGAGGTCTGCCCCTTGCGCCCGCTCGAGGCGGAGGAGCGTGGAGGCCCGAGCGAGCGCATCCAGCCGGCCGTTGAAGGCTTCGACCAGATGCTTCTTGTCGGGGCTGAGCGAGGCCGTGCAGCGGAACACGCTCTGCGCCACGGCCAAGACGTTCCTCAATCGGTGATCCAGCTCACGCAGGGCGAGGCGGCGGCGCCCGGCCTCCTCCTTCTGGGTGGTCACGTTCAGCACCACGACGGCGAGACACGCCGGGTCGCGGCCTCCGGCCCCGAGCCGGCTCAGACGCACCTCCCAGACCCGCGGACGCTCCTCCTCCGTCTCCTCCGTCAGCTCGAGCGAGGTCCCGTCGTCCGTGCCGGCGAGCGCAGCCCGGCAGGCCGGCAGCAGCGGCGCTGCGAAGTCTGGCAGGAGCTGCTCGAGCGGCCGCCCGACCCCGACCTGCTCCCAGTCGTGCATGCGGCCGAAGGTGGCGAAGGCCGCGTTTGCGCGGCGGACGCGCAGCCCACCGTCGAGCGCGGCGAGGCCGATCGGCAGCGCGTGAAAGATCTTATCGAGCTCGCCGGAGGAGGTTTTGGCGAAGACGTCCCGGACGCCGTTGCCGGTCCCGAAGCTTGCCGGGGCGGGCCGTGGTGGAGGGGCGGCCTGCTGCTGCTCGCACCTCTGGCTCATCTGTTGCCCCCTGTGTTTTCCTCGTCCGGCGCGCGGTCGCGACGGTGCGGCGCTTATGCTCGCCCGGCCGCCTCGCGGTCGCTCTATTTGGACGATTCAAATCTAGCGGACACCCCCTTGCGCGGCGCTAATCTCGATCAGTCTCGGCGCGATTTTCCACGGCCAGATCGTAGATGCTAACCGGCCGGCCTGGAAGGTCATCGCCCTGCGCTCGGGCCATGCGGAGCGTGCGGTTGAGGTGGGATGGCGCTCAGCCCGAGGGCGTCGGCGAGCAGGCAGTGGCTGTAGGCTCGATCGGGTGCGAGGCTTCCGTTTCCCGGCGGCCCGCCGCGTCGGCTCAACCGAGCCCCGCAGCCCATGGA
>DASTVL010000338.1:0-12784 GCA_035759115.1 Solirubrobacterales bacterium
CCGGCCTGGCGGATCGCGTCGAGGCTGGAGGAGCAGTAGCGCGAGACGGTGACCCCGTTGACCTCCTGCGGCAGCTTCTCGCTGAGCAGGCTGATGATGCGGCCGATGTTGAAGGCCTGCAGGCCCTGCGGCATGCCGCAGCCGCAGATCAGGTCTTCGATCTCGCTCGGGTCGACCTCGGGGTTGCGCTCGAGCAGCTGGTCGACGACGTAGGCGCCCATCTCGTCGGGGCGCAGCTGGGCCAGCGAGCCCTTGAAGGCGCGGCCGATCGGCGTGCGGATGGTGTCGACGATTACTGCCTCGGGCATGCGGTTCTCTCCTTGGTCGGTGGCGAGCGACCTCGCCGTGGGAAGTGCGGCCCGGAGCGTATTTGACCGTGCCGTCCGGTGCGGTTCTCGACTAAGTTGGAGCGATGTCGCTGGAGGGGTTGCGCGCATGGGTCGCCGAGGTCGAGCGCAAGCTCGCCAAGCGGACGCGCGTCTTCCTCGCCCTGACCGTGATCGCGATCGGCATCGCCGGCGCCGCCGTCTACCTCGCGATCGACGCCCGCAACAGCTCGGTCAGCGAGAGCGACGTGCAGGCGCTGCAGGAGGAATTGGAAGAGCGGATCGACGCGGGCGCGCCCGACGCGGCGCTGACGCCGCCGATCGAACCGGCGCCGGAACCCGAGCCGGCCCCCGAACCGACCCCGAGCCCGCAGGGCAACCAGGGGAACGGCGGAGGAGCCAACGGCGCATCGAACGGCAACGGCGCGGGAACCGGCGGCGCCTCGAACAGCGCCAAACTGCAGGAACTGCTCGAGCAGGCGAAAGAGCGCTCGCAGCAGAACGAATAGCCGCTTGTAGCATTTCGCACGTTCACGCCTGGGCAACGTCCCCCGCCTGCGTTACATTCGCCTCAATCCACCTCGCGCCAGAGACGCGAGTCATGCCCATAGCGGCGAAAGGAGACCCCGATGCCCGAGGGTTACTGCGTCAAAGAGCGCAAGAAGGTAGAGATCAAAGACGCCCAGCAGGTGACGATGAAAAACGGTCGCCCCGCGATCCAAGGCGTCTGCCCCGATTGCGGCACCAAGATCTTCAAGATCGGGAAACTGGAGTAGGCGGCGGGGCGGCGCCCTTTGGTGCCGCCCCATCACCTTTCGAGGCTGTTCTATAGTTTTTTATAGCTAACGGGGGTTGCGCTATAGTTTCATGCGGAATGAGTCGGTCCCGTACCCTCTCGCCCGCAACCCTGGAGGCGACGAAGCTGCTTGGCGCCGGCGTGCGCCTGGGGCGTCGCGAGCACCGCTGGACGGTCGCCGAGCTGGCCGAACGGGTCGGGGTGAGCGAAACGACGATGCTCAAGGTCGAGCACGGCGACCCGGGGGTGCGGCTCGGGATCGCCTTCGAGGCCGCGGCGCTCGTCGGCCTACCGCTCTTCGACAAGGATCGCTCGCGCCGTGCGCTCGAGGCCGCGCGCATCGAGGACCGGCTCGCGGTGCTCCCCGCGAGGGTGCGCCGGCCCCGCGACGTCGACGATGACTTCTGAGCCCCGCGAGGCCTTCGTCTGGATCTGGCTTCCGGGCGCCGAGGGGCCGGTCGTCGCCGGGCGCCTCGATCGGGTCGGCGAGCTGATCTCCTTCACCTACGGGCGGAGCTACCTGGAGCGGGAGGAGCGGATTCCGCTGTATCTGCCGGAGCTACCCCTGCGCCGAGGGCAGATCATGCCGGTTGTCGGCACCGTCGCCGGCTGCATCGCCGACGCCGGACCGGACGCCTGGGGGCAGCGGGTGATCCTCAACCACCGGATCGGCAGCGGCGCCGCGGACACGGCCGAGCTGTCGCAGCTCACCTACCTGCTCGAATCCGGCTCCGACCGGATCGGCGCTCTCGACTTCCAGGCATCCTCGACCGACTACGCTCCCCGCTCACACGGGGAGGCGCGGCTGTCGGAACTCTCCAAGCTCGCCGAAGCCGCACGCAAGGTCGAGGAAGGCGTGCCGCTCTCCCCCGCTCTCGACCAGGCGCTCCTCCACGGCAGCTCGATCGGCGGCGCCCGCCCGAAGGTGCTGCTCGAGGACGGAGCCCGGCGCCTGATCGCCAAGTTCAGCTCGACCACCGACACCTTCCCCGTCGTCAAGGGCGAGTTCGTCGCGATGGAGCTCGCCCGTCGCGTCGGCATCGACGCCGCAAAGGTCGAGCTGACCGAGGCGCTGGGCAAAGACGTGCTGCTGGTCGAGCGCTTCGACCGGCCCGCCTCGGGCGGGCGGCGCGCCCTGGTCTCGGCGCTGACGATCCTGGGACTCGACGAGTGGGGCGGCAGGTACGCGAGCTACGAGGCGCTCGCCGACGAGGTCCGCGCCCGCTTCACCGAGCCGAAGGCGACCCTGCGCGAGCTCTTCTCCCGCCTGACCTTCAACGTCCTCGCCGGCAACACCGACGACCACGCCCGCAACCACGCCGCGTTCTGGGACGGCGCCGCGCTCACCCTCACCCCCGCCTACGACGTCTGCCCCCTGCCCAGAGCCGGCGGTGAGGCGTCGCAAGCCATGGCGATCGGCCGCGACGGCTTTCGCCTCAGCCAGGTCGCCGCCTGCGTGTCCCGCGCCCCTACCTACCTCCTGACCGAAGAGGAAGCCGGCGCGATCGTCGACCGGCAGATCGAGACGATCGAGGAGGAATGGGACGAGGCCTGCGACCTCGCCCGGCTGAGCGAGGTCGACAGACGCCGCCTTCGCGGCGGCGCTTTCCTCAACCCTTTTTCGATTAGCTGAGCGATGATGGCACGGCGAGATGGCGGTGGACCTACAGCCCGCCCCGGGGCGCAGCGCGGTCCGCGACTATGTCGAGCTGCTCGCCTCCGCGTACCTCCTGCTCAGCGTCTACTTCTGGCGCAGCGACTCCGACTCGGCGGAGCTCTCCAAGGACAAGAAGCTCTACTTCGGCGACCCACTGCTGCACACGGTCGTCCACGATGTGGCGCCCGGGCTCGCGGTCGACCGGCCCGCCCTGGTCGAGAACGCGGTCGCCCTGGCGCTCTACCGCCACTACGAGGCGGCGGAGTCACAGCTGGAGGGCTTCGACGCCCCGGCCGGGCTGCACGTCTGGCAGACCCGCCGCGCCGGGGAGATCGACTTCGTCTGCGGCCCGCGCAGCGCTCCCGACCTGGCCGAGGTCAAGTACCGCAGCGCCCCCGACCTGCGCGAGGTCGCGGCGATCCCGCGCGCCTTCTGTCAACGGCCATCGATTATCCGGAGTTCCGGATAATCAGCGTTATTCCGGGTCCAGAATTATCCTGAGTAGGCCGTTTGTGGCCGGGGCAGCTCCTTCGTGCGGGCGTGTCGATAGCGGTTTCTGCTTCGGATAATCAGAGGGCGTCGAGGAACGCCAAGAGGGTGTCGGGGGGCCGGTATCTCCCGGGGGGCGTGCCGACCGGCGCGGTGAGCGCCAGAGCCTTCTCCTTGAGCGCGAGGTCGGCGTGCAGGTAGATCTGCGTCGACTCGATGCTCTCGTGTCCCAGCCACAGCGCAATCACCGAGAGGTCGACGCCGACCGCCCGTAGCATCATCGCGCTGGTGTGCCTCAGCACATGCGGGGTCACCTTCAGGCGCCCGAGCGAAGGGCAACCGTGTGCTGCTGCCCGTGCATGCTTGGCGAGCAGCCAGGCGACCGCGTCGGGACCGAGCGATCCTCCTCGCCGGCTGGGGAATAACGAATGGGGTCTTGCTAAACGAGCGGGGATGAGGCCCGGATAGAGACATCCGCTGCCCTCACGAGGCTCTGCGTGGTCTGAGAACGCGGAGCAAGGAGGAACAGCGGATGCGAGATCACGTTAGCCGCCTCGTCGGCCTGGACGGCTTCAGGGTTGTGGGCGTCATCGAGGACGGCGATCAGCTCGACCTCGAGGTCGAGCTGATCGCGCGAGCGCAGTCATGCCCTCACTGCGATGGCGTCGAGCTGGAGGTACATGAACGAAATGAGCAAATCCGTCGCTGGGCTTCGCCAGTCTGGACATGAGCCGTTGAGGGCCGAGGAGCTGATCGCCCGCCGTCGAAACGCGCCCCTCCTCGACCTCGAGGCGATGCGCGCCGAGCTCGACGCGATCGTCAATCCGTCATTTAAGCGCGACGACACCGAGCCTGACTGATCACGACCGTCACCCTGGCCGAGCTCTCCGTCGGGCCGCTCACCGCCGAGTCAGAGACCGATGCGGCCGAGAGGCCAACATAAAAGAACCGGGCCACAGTGGCCGAAACGCAGGCCGAGGGGAGGGCGACCGGTGACGGGCGCCCTCCCCTCGGCTGGTCAGCAGCGCGAATCGTCGCGCCGCGGCATGACCTACTCGGCTATCCCGAGCTCCAGTCCGGGATTTCCTTTTCCGTCAAGCCCGCTGATGTCCCAGGTGGGGATGTAGGTCGCAGCGCCTTCAGAGGGCAGCAATCCTCCGCCGGGACCCTGAAACAGGCAAAGGCCGGTACTCGCGTAGTCGAAGATGACGTAGGCGTAGACCTTAAGCGTCGCCCCTTCGTCGAAGTAGAAGGCGTGGCCTTCTTTGGGAGTGAACGTTACCTTGCATTCGTAATATCCCAAGGCTTCAACCGTGATCGCTTTGCCCGCCGGGCAGTCGACCGTGAGATCGCCGCCGGCTTCCCAACCGACCGCCCCGGCTTCGAAGTCAAGCTGGCAGCCGTTCATCTCCAGTGCTTCTTCGGGATATTGATAGCCCCAGTCACACACGCCGTCAGAGGCTGAGTTGGTGCTCAACACTGTCGCTGGGCCCTGCGACAATGACGTGGTGAACTCCGGTGCCTTCTGGCAGGAGACGTAGGTTTCTGCGGTGTCGAAGTAGAGCTTGTTCGCAGTCCCGCCGCTTTCGTCTTCGCCGGTGATCCCTTCAGTGAAGAAGGGATACTGGCCTTCATCGGTGATGAACTCAGCACCCTGCGCTGCAGCCGCCCCGGGCACTGCGCCCAGCGCGAGCACGGCGGCAAGCGCCACCAAAAATGTCCTCAAATGCATTGACTGCTCCTTTCGATGACAACATGACTGGTCTTGCTTCGCATCGTGGGATGAAGGTCCATGGCCCAGGGGAGCGGGCAGGCGGATCAGCCCGCGCGACGGGCGCGGCTGTGCCGCGCCCGCATCCGCTTCTTCGCACACTGCGCGCGCACGAGAGGCTTGATCGCGTTGCGGCGGCCGTTTTGGCCGATCATCCTGGCGTTGGCGCGGTGCTTGCCGCGGCAGATGTTCGTCGAGTTGACGATCAGGCCCTTCTTGCCACCCTGCATGTTGACCACGACTCTGCTCAACGGCGCGTCGGGCACGTTGGTGAAGGTCGCCCTGATGCCGCCTCTTTGGGAGTCGATGCGGGCGACGGCTTCGACGTCGATGATCCCGCGCAGGGCGGCGACGAAGTCGGGTAGCTTGTTGTTGGAGGAGCGCAGGAAGACCGGGCCTTCCAGGGGGGCGTCCAGCAGCGGGCTGAACGCGCGGGCCCGTCCGTAGATCGCGCCCTTGGGGCAGGAGCGGCCGTTGCCGGCGCCGGCGGCGAACTGCACCCGGGTGCAGATCGTGCGGATGTGGGCCTGGTCGAGGAAGGCCGAGCGCGGCAGGCGCAGGACCATCTTCTCGAGGTTGGCGTCACCGGCGCGCGGGCGGAAGACGCCGCGCAGCGCCGGGTGGCCGCCGCGCTTGGTCGCCTTGCCGCGCAGGCGCAGGGCGAGCCGCGGCTTGAAGCCCAGCGAGGCGCAGGAGGCCGCCTGGAAGCGCTGGCCGAGCGAGGCCAGGGCCCCGCCCGAGCCCTGGATCCAGGCGCTCACCTGCGAGGGGGCGCAGGAGGTCGGGTTCAAGGTGAAGCTCGGCTTGTCGACGTAGACGCGGATGTCGCGCACGTTCAGCGGGATGCCGGCGAGGATCGTCGGCAACGGGTCCGAGGCGGAGCCGTCGGCGGTGACCTCGGCGCTGCGCGGGTCCACCCGCAGCGCCTGGCGCACGACGACGTTGCCGATGTCAAACGGGCCCGCGACGGCGGGGACGATCGCGACGACCGAGAGCGGCGCGCCGCCGGTCGGGCCCGCCAGGTAGAGCTTGCCGCCGACGTAGGTGAGCTGGGAGCCGGCCCCGGCGCCACCGGCGACGCGGCCGATCCCGGCCGCGGCGGGGCAGCTCGGCGAGGCGATCTCCTCCAGGCCGGTCTTGGCCTTGGCGGCGGCGATCTCCGCGTCGGAGCACTGTGCGACGCCGGCCAGCCTGGCGACCATGCCGGGCGGCAGCTTGGCCGAGAAGCGGCTCATGTCCTGGTCGCCGTCCTTGCGGGTCAGCCGCATGTTGAACGGCGAGTACTCCCCGGCGGCGTTGTTGACCGTGCCGGCTTCGAAGCCGGGGCCGAACGGGGAGCCCGACGGGCAGGGGCCGTTGTCGGGCCCGCTGATGATCGTGAAGGCCGAGTCGACCTCGACCGGGTCCGCGCCCGACCAGGGGTAGAGCTTCGCCGTGGCGGTGTGGGTGCCGCAGGTGGGCGGCGTGACCAGCGGGCTGCGGCCGCCCTCGCGGAAGTGCAGCCGGAAGTGGCTGAAGGGCAGCTGCGGCGCTTCGTCGGTGATCGCTTCCAGCTGACCGGTCGCCGGGTTGGGCACGACCTTGGTCGGCTGCTTGACGATGATCCCGAGCTCGGCGCTCTTGATCACGATGTAGAAGGCGAGCAGGGAGTCCTCGGCGAGGTTGGCGTAGGGGGTCGCCTGGTAGAGGGCGCCCTTGAGGATCTCCTCGACCAGCGGCGATTCGACCTCGATCGTGCCGATCTTCGAGGCTTCCGGGCAGCCGGCGCCGGGCGCGGAGCCGACCGTCTCGCGCTCCAGGTCGGCCTGCGAGCAGACCTCCAGGCCTTCGGCCACCGAGGGGTTGGCGGTCATCCCCTCGGGCAGGGTCACGACCGCTTTGCGCAGGTGCGACTGCGAGAGGCCCTCGGCGCTGGTCAGACCTTCGTCGTGGAAGTCGAGGCCGAAGTCCAGCCCGGTCGGGCTCTGCGCCGCCCTGCTGGTCGGGCGGGCGCTGATCGTCGGCGTGAACTTGACGATGCCCCCGCCGCAACCGGTGAAGGGCGGCGACTGGAAGCCGCCGGTCACCCAGGCGGGGTCGGCGAGGTCCGGTTCGCCGTTGGCCAGCAGCGCGCCCGGCTGCTCCCAGGCATCGCCGGCGTAGGTGGTCGGGTTCTGGCCGGCGCAGCGCGTCGGCAGGGTGAGGAAGGGGTCGCGGTCGACGCTCTCACAGGCCCCGCCGGAGGGCAGGAACTCGTATTCTTCGCCCACCGGCAGCTCGGACGGGCGGTAGCCGCATTTGCCGCGGAGATTGTCGTGGCCCTCGTCGGAGGGGTCTCCCCACAGCTGGAACTTGGAGCCGAAGATGTATTCGAGCTGGGAGAGGTTGCGCGCCCGGGCCACCGGGTTGTTCGGCGCCTCGGGGTTGATCCCGACGTCGACGACGATGTTCTGCAGCACCGTGCGGAAGCCCA
The DNA here is from genome assembly GCA_035759115.1 of Solirubrobacterales bacterium. GTDB lineage: Bacteria > Actinomycetota > Thermoleophilia > Solirubrobacterales > 70-9 > VRUE01. Next base: position 7,492 of record DASTVL010000338.1, read on the forward strand.
GCCGCACGACCACGCCCGGCGGCGCCACGAGGTTGAAGACCGGCGACTGCACCCAGCTGGTCGGCCGGATCGCGTTGGCGGCGACGACCCCGATCGCGGTCTCGTCGGCGCACTGGTTCTGGGAGCCGATCACCGTCGCGAAGTCGACGGTCGAGCAGCGCGGGTAGGCGGTCGCGTCCCCGGCCAGGCCGGGGACCTGGGCGATGAAGGCGTCCTTGATCCGCCCCTCGGTGAAGGCGTCGGCGCCTTCGCCCAGGTAGTTGACCCCGAAGGAGGTCGTCATCGCGAAGGGGTGCGAGCCGGCCTGGGTCACCGCTTCGCCTTCGGGCCCGGTGATCTGCACCTTGAAGTTGTTGAGGCCGAAGTCCGCCTGGGCTGCGCCCGGGGCGGCGCCCAGGGCGCCGCAGGCGAGGAGGATCGCGATCGCGCGTCTGCTCTTGGACATCTTCATCGTCCCGCCCTCCGGTTGGCGCGCCTACAGCGCTTTGCTTTGCGACTCAGCTTGCGGGCGTTTCGCGCCAGGCGCGTGGCCTTGCCCCTCATCTGCCTCGCCCGCCGCGGAGAGCCGACCCGCGCGGAGTTGCGCCGCAGGCGCTTTGCCCGGCGGCTGCGCGCGGCCGCCTTGCGGGCGGCGCGGGCGCAGCTGTCGGGCGCCGCGAGGTCGCCGGGGCCGCTGTAGGTGGCCGAGGCGGGGGTGTCGGCCGGCGGCGCGGGCGGCGGGCTCTGGCAGGCTTCGCCTTCGCATTGGGCCTGCGCCTCGGCTTCGGCGAAGCCGCCGCCGACGCGCGCGTCGTAGAGGTCGATGTAGCCGTTGTCGCGGCCGACCAGCGAGGAGGCCGTGGTGAAGAAGACGTCCTCGCCGCTCGCCGAGGCCTCCCAGAATTCCGATTCGCGCGGGCTTTCCCCCGAGCTGATCAGATACAGGCAGCCGCCGTTTTGCTCGAAGTAGCCGGGGCCGCCGACCTCGCAGCTGCCGCTGCCCGCCTCCTCCCACTCATACACGTCCTGGGCGCCGTTGGTGTCGCGCGCCACCAGCGCGTCGTTTGAGTTGAAAAAGAGCCGGCTGCCGTCGTCGGAGAGCAGTCGCGAGGCGTGCAGCGGGTGTTCCCAGCCGGGGATCCAGGCGGCGGCCTGGATCCCGGTTTCGGCCGAGCTGGCCGGGTAGCGAAATGCTCGCGCCAGTTCCTTTGCCTGCGGCCGCGCCCCCGCCGGGTTGCACGAGGCGCAGCGCAGCTCCCCGCCCGCCTCATAGGTGAACACCTCAAGGCTCGGCTCCCCCGTCTCCACGTCGGCGTTGTCAAAGCCCGTCAGCTCGGCCCGCGACTGGAATGCGATCCGGCCCCCGTCGGGGCTCACGCGCGCCGAGCGGTAGTGAGACAGGCTGGTAACCACGCTGTAGGTTTCGCCTCCGCCTGGGCCTTTGTTCGCTAGGGCGTCCTCGGCCAGCAGCGTCCCGATGAACGTCAGCGCCCCGCCCTCCAGCAGGTAGAGGTTCGGCTTGCCCGCCGTCGCCGGGCCGGCGCCGTCGTGGTCTATGCCCGAGGCCAGGTAGATCCTCGAGAGGTCCTCGCTCGCCCCTGCCAGCCCGTAGACGCCTTCGGCGATCGGCGTCCGCGTCTGGCCCGCCGCATCGAAGCGGTAGAGCGTCGCCGCCCCGCCGCTCAGGCTGCCTTCGCTGTATAGGGCGGCGGAGCCGTCGGGGCTCGCGCCCCAGTAGGTGGCGCCCGGAGCCGAGGAGACCTTGACCGTGCACGCCAGCGCCGGGTGCGGTTTGCAGCTGCCGCCTTCTTTCTCGACCGTTTCCGCCGCCGCCGGGTTCTCGCGCAGGTAGATCGTCTTGCCCGATGCCGAGTCGGCCGTCCAGTAGACCCTGCTCCCGTCCGCCGATACGGCGTCGCTGAGAATGCCCGCTTCGCCGCCACCGACTTCCTTTTGCGAGTTGGTCCCCGACGGCGCCGCTTCGCCGTCGGGCAGGATGCTGACCAGGCGTGGGACGGGCTCGCCGCCCAGGTGCAGATACACCTGCCTGCTGTTACCCGTCGCCGCGTCGGCGGTGAGCTTTGCTGCGGCCGCGAAGAACACCCGCGTGAGATCGTCGGAGATTCCCTGGATGGAGCCGGTGTTGGCGTAGAACAGCGAGGTGCCCGGCGGGGGTTCCGCCGTCGTCAGCGTTTCGTATGCGCCCGCGCCGGTCCCGCAGTTGTCTCGCCGGTAGAGGTTGATCAGGCCTTCCTGGCCGTCCGGGTTGAGCGGCGCCGCGTTGTGGTCCGCGATCCACATGCTGCAGAGGTCCGGTGACAGCGCGCCGACTTCGTTCGGCAGCCAGCCGGTGGCGTTGGGGAGCTGTTTGCCCACCGGCACGTTCACGCCCTGGTTGGACCAATCGCCCTCGTGCGGCCCGCTCTCCTCGCGGCTGGCGACGTACTGGTTTGAGTAGAGCGCGCTCGCCTGGCCCGCGAACGCCGGCGCCGCCGAGTAGGCGATCTTGTCGCCCTCTGGGGTCGACTGGATGTAGGCGGTGTGTTCGCCGGCCGAGTTCGGTTCGCTGACGATGTCGCCGCCGTTCTTGTCGACCGGGCTGACCATCTCATAGGCACGGCAGTCGGGCAGGAAGGCGCTCTGGCCGCCGCGGAAGGCCTGGTTGGGGCAGGAGGCGTCGGTCCCCGGCGGCCCGTAGGTCGTGAACGAGCCCCCTTCGCCGACCGTAGTCCCGGTCGGGTTGGTCGCGGTGAAGCGAAAGCGGTACTTCGTGCCCGCCTGCAGGCCGCCCACCGCAACCGAGACGACGCTCTGCGCGCCCACTTCGCCCCCGGGCGAGACAGACGGTTCGTTCGGGCCTTCGAAGCTTCCGCCGTTGGCCGCGAACGCGGCCTCGGTCATGTGCTCGACGGCGTAGCTGGTTTCTTCTTCTTCGGGGCCGAACCGTGCGTTCAGCGTCGCCTCGCCGAGCAGGACCCTGCTCGCGTATTCGTCTTCGATATCCGGCGCGAGCAGCACCATCGGGCCGAATTCGTCGAGTTGGGTTTTGCCCGCCCTCGCGAGGTAGGCGGGGCCTTCGGGCCCCGCGCCGAGCCCTTCGACCGCGCCGCTCGCCGCCGGGCTGCTCCAGCGCAGCTTCAGCGCCGCGGCCGTCGCGCCCGAGGCGTCGTACTGCTCGACGGTCGTGTTCTTGCGGATCAGCACTTCGCCGTTGCCTGGGTCGGCGGTGATGACCGTGGCGTTGGCACCTGCGCCGCCCGAGGTCGAGGCGATGTCGTACTCGAAGGCGCCGCTCGCGCTGTCGATCTTCGAGTATTTCTGGAGAAACGCGGAGACGAACAGGTGCCCGGCGCTGGCGCCGGCGCCGGCCGCGAGCGTGCAGGGGCGTTCGATGCCCGTCGTCGCCTGGGCGAAGTTGGCGGTGTTGTCGGCATTGGTCGGGGGGTTTGCCGAAGGGACGAACTTGTGCACCTGTTTCTCTTTGTAGTCGCCGACGTAGACGGCTCCGCTGGGATCGACCGCGACCCCGCACGGTTCGCCCATCGCCTTCAGCGCTCCGCCGGCGCCGGGGCCTTCCTCGTATTCGGTCAGCTGACCCAGGTATTCGCCGCTGGAGGCAAAGACGTCGATCGCGTGCACGGTCGACTGCGAGTAGGTCACGTAGATGTTGCCCGCAGTGCCCCCGGCCGAGCCCGGCGGGGCGACCGCGACCTGCACTTCCGGCGCGGCGCCGAAGAAGAGTTTGTTCTGGGGCGTTTCGTCGGGTCCGGGACCGACGCCGTCAATCGTGTTGGTGCCCAGGGCCGAGAACGGGGCGGGCTCGCCAACCGAGTTGAACCGGCTCACCGTCTTCGCGGTCAGGTCGATCACGAGCACGTCGCCCGTGGCGGGGTCGACGGCGATGCCGCCCGGTTTGACCAGGCTGGGCTGTTCCACCGCGCCGAAGGTCTGCGGGCCGAGCCGGGTTTCGGCGGCCGCCAAGGCCGAGGGGGCCGTGAGCGCGAGGGAGGTGAGCGCCGCAATGAGCGCGAGGGCGCCGCGGGTCGCCGGGATTGCCCCGACTCCCCGAGTCCCCGCGGCGATGGTGATGCTTTGCGATCTGCGCTGTGTGGCTCTCACGCTGCTCTCCTTGCTTGCCGGTGATGCCAGAAAGTGGCTGGATGGAAATTGCTAGCCGCCGACGACGATCCGGATGCCCTTCTCATCCGCGACCCGCAGCACGTAGCGGCCGTGCTTTAGGCGGTTGGTGTGCAGCCACAGGTGGGCGCGGCCGTTGCGGCGCACGGCGCTCGAGCCGTGGGCGTAGGCCTTGCCCCCGTGCATCAGGCGCCAGCCGATGCGGTTGCGCCTGTGGCCGCGCTTGCCCTTGCGCTTTCTGTTGGCCTTAACCACGCAGCGGACCTTCTTGCCGCGGACCTTGCAGATCACCCTTACCTTGCCGGCCGGGCCGCGCCGGCCCTGGGCGCCCTGCGGGCCCTGGGCCCCGGCGGGACCCTGGGCGCCATCGGCCCCGTTCTGGCCGTTGGAGCCGTTCTGGCCATCTGAGCCGTCGGCGCCGTCGGCGCCTGCGGGGCCCTGGGGACCGGTGGCGCCGTCGTCACCGGCGGGGCCCGTCGGTCCGGTCGGTCCAGTGGGGCCGTCAGGACCCGTGGGGCCAGTGGGGCCAGTGGGGCCCGTCGGTCCGGTCGGACCCTGCGGGCCCTGCTCGCCGTCTTTGACGAACACGGCCGTGACTTCGGTCAGCGGGCCATCGAGGGTGACTTCGCATTCGCCTTCTTCGGGGGTTGCGCTGACGAATTTGCAGCCGAGCCAGCCGGCGAAGACGAAGCCTTCCTCGGCGATGGCGGTCAGCGTGACCGTTTCTCCTTCGAGGAAGTCAGCCGTATCAATGCCACAGGCGGTCCCGCAATCGATCCCCGCAGGATCGCTGGTGACAGTGCCGCCTTCGGCGTAGCCGCCCTTGATCAGACTGAGCGTGACGAGGCCTTCGATTTCGTCGAAGACCGCGTTGACGGTGCGGGCTTCGTCCATCGTCACTTCGCAAGCGCCCGAGCCGGTGCAGTCGCCGGTCCATTCGACGAATTCAGAGCCGCCGTCAGCACTCTGGGTGAGCGTGACTTCGGTGCCTTCCTCGTATTCGGCGGTGCAGGCTTCGGGGCCGGTGCCGGTGTCGCACTGCACGGTCCCCGTGCCGGTGCCGGTGTTGGTGGTCACCGTGAGGGGGAATTCGGGGACGACGATTTCGTCGAAGACCGCGTTGACGGTGCGGGCTTCGTCCATCGTCACTTCGCAAGCGCCCGAGCCGGTGCAGTCG
>DASTVL010000339.1:0-14680 GCA_035759115.1 Solirubrobacterales bacterium
TGCGGGTGCACCATCTCAACTGCGGGTCGCTCTGCCCTCACGGGCGGCGGCTGATCAACGGCGACGGTGGAATCCGCGACAAGGCGGAGATCGTCTGCCACTGCCTTGCGATCGAGACCGGCGACGGACTGCTCCTGGTCGACACCGGCTTCGGGCTCGAGGACGCGCGCAACCCGGCGCAGCTCGGCGGCGCCTTCCGCACGATGATGAACCCGCGGCCCAAGGAGGAGACGACGGCGCTGCGCCGGCTCGAGGCGCTCAACTTCGCCGCCGCCGACGTGCGCCAGATCGTAACCACCCACCTCGACCTCGACCACGCCGGCGGCCTGCCCGACTTCCCCGCCGCCGAGGTCCACGTGCTCTCGGCCGAGCTCGACGCCGCCCTCCACCCCGCGCTCAGCGACAAGCTGCGCTACATCGGCGGCGCCCACTGGAGGCACGACCCGCGTTGGGTCCGCCACGAGGGCGGCGGCGACGAGTGGTTCGGCTTCGAGGGCATCCGCATCCTGCCCGGCACCGAGGCCGAGGTGCTCTTGATCCCGCTGCTCGGCCACTCGCGCGGCCACACCGGCGTCGCGATCCGCGACGGCGACGGCTGGCTGCTGCACTGCGGCGACTCCTACTTCAACCACGGCGAGATGCAGACCCCGCCCAGCTGCCCGCCGGTGCTGCGCTTTTTCCAGAACATGACCGCGTCCGACAACAAGGCGCGGAAGGCCAACCAGGAGCGCCTGCGCGAGCTCGCCGACCGCCACGGCGATGAGGTGACGCTGTTCTGCGCCCACGACCCGCACGAGCTGAAGCGCGAGCAGGCCCGGGCGACCGCGGCCTCCGCTGCCGGGTGAGCGCGACGCCCGCGGAGAAGCTCTGGGAGCCCCCGGCCGAGCTGGTCGAGCGGGCGCGGATGACCGAGTACATGCGCTGGCTCGCAGCCGAGCGCGGACTCGAGCTCGACGGCTACGACGAGCTCTGGCGCTGGTCGGTCGACGACCTCGAGGGCTTCTGGTCCTCGATCTGGGACTTCTTCGGCGTGCGCGCCGACGGCGGCTACGACCGCGTCCTCGGCAGCCGCGAGATGCCGGGCGCCGAGTGGTTCGCCGGCAGCCGGCTCAACTACGCCGAGCACGTCTTCGCCGGCAAGGACGACGCGGGGCCCGCGATCCTGCACGCCTCCGAGCTGCGCGAGCTCGGCGAGCTGAGTTGGGGCGAGCTGCGCGCCCAGGTCGGCGCCGTCGCCGCCGGCCTGCGCGAGCTCGGGGTCGAGCGCGGCGACCGCGTCGTCGCCTACATGCCGAACGTGCCCGAGGCGATCGTCGCCTTCCTCGCCACCGCCTCGCTCGGCGCCGTCTGGTCGAGCTGCTCGCCCGACTTCGGCCCCGGCAGCGTGATCGACCGCTTCGCCCAGATCGAGCCCAAGCTGCTCTTCGCGGTCGACGGCTACCGCTACGGCGGCAAGGACTTCGACCGTCGCGAGGTGCTGACCGAGCTGCAGGCGGCGATGCCGACCCTGCAGCGCACCGTCGTCCTCCCCTACCTCGACCCGGAGCCGGACCTTTCCCCGCTGCGCGACGCGACCCGCTGGGACGAGCTGCTCGCTGCCGGCGAGGGCGCCGCGCTCGAGTTCGAGCGCGTGCCCTTCGAGCACCCGCTCTGGGTCCTCTACTCCTCCGGCACCACCGGGCTGCCGAAGGCGATCGTGCAGGGGCAGGGCGGGATCCTGCTCGAGCATCTGAAGAAGCTCAACCTGCACGTCGACGCGCACCCCGGCGACCGCCTCTTCTGGTTCACGACGACCGGCTGGATGATGTGGAACTTCCTTGTATCCGGCCTGCTCACGCGGGCCGCGATCGTGCTCTACGACGGCAGCCCCGGACACCCCGACATGGGCGTGCTCTGGGACCTCGCCGAGCGCGCCGGGGTGACGATGTTCGGCACCAGCGCCTCCTACGTCGCGGCCTGCATGAAGGACGGGGTCGAGCCGGGCGCGGGCCGCGACCTGAGCCGCCTGAAGGCGGTCGGCTCGACCGGCTCGCCGCTCTCGCCCGAGGGCTTCGACTGGATCTACGAGCACGTCGGCGCCGACACCTGGCTGTTCTCGACCAGCGGCGGCACCGATCTCTGCACCGCCTTCGTCGGCGGCACGCCGCTGCTGCCCGTCTACCGCGGCGAGCTGCAGGCGCGGGCGCTGGGCGCCGCGATCGAGGCCTGGGACGAGGACGGCAAGCCCGTGATCGACGAAGTCGGCGAGCTCGTCGTCACCGAGCCGATGCCCTCGATGCCGGTCCGCTTCTGGGGCGACCCTGACGGCAGCCGCTACCGCAGCAGCTACTTCGAGCACTACCCCGGCGTCTGGCGCCACGGCGACTGGATCGAGATCACCTCGCGCGGCACCGCGATCATCTACGGCCGCTCCGACTCGACGATCAACCGCTCCGGCATCCGCATGGGCACGAGCGAGATCTACCGCGCGGTGCTCGCCGTCGAGGAGATCGTCGACGCGCTCGTCGTCGACATCCCGCGGCCCGGCACCGAGGGCTGGATGCCGCTCTTCGTCGTCCTCCGCGAGGGCGCCGAGCTCGACGACGGGCTGCGCCGCGAGATCGCCCGCCGCGTGCGCGAGCAGTGCTCTCCCCGCCACGTCCCCGACGAGGTCTACGCGATCGCCGCGGTGCCGCGCACGCTCAGCGGCAAGGCGCTCGAGGTCCCGGTCAAGCGGATCCTGATGGGCACCCCGCCGGAGCGCGCGGCCAGCCGCGAATCGCTGGCCAACCCCGAGGCCCTCGATTGGTTCGTCGAGCTCGCCCGAACCCTCTAGGCCGGCGTGACCGGATTGCGGCGCTCGGCGAAGCGGCGGTCCTTGCTCGCCGCGGCGGCGAAGCGGCGGATCAGCTCGGTGCGCAGGTCCTCGGGCTCGATCACCGCGTCGACGACCAGCTCCGAGGCGAGGTGGAGGATGTCGATGTCGGCCCCGTACTCCTCGCGCTTGCGCTCGACGAACTCGGCCCGCTCGGCCTCGTCGTCGATCTTCTGGATCTGATTGAAGAAGACGGCGTTGATCGCCGCCTCCGGCCCCATCACCGCGATCGAGGCGCTGGGCAGGGCGATGCAGCAGTCGGGCTCGAAGGCGGGCCCGGCCATCGCGTAGAGACCGGCGCCGTAGGCCTTGCGCACGATCACGCTGAGCTTGGGCACGGTCGCCTCGGAGACCGCGCTGATCATCTTCGCCCCGTGGCGGATGATCCCCTGCCGCTCGACCGCGGCGCCGATCATGAAGCCGGGCACGTCGGCGAGGAAGAGCAGCGGCACGTTGAAGGCGTTGCAGGTCTGGATGAAGCGCGCCGCCTTGTCGGCCGAGTCGACGAAGAGCACGCCGCCCTTCTGCCGCGGCTGGTTGGCGACGACGCCGACGACCTTCCCGTCGAGCCGCCCGTAGCCGACGATCAGCTCTTTCGCCCAGCGCTTGTGCACTTCGAGGAAGGAGTCGGCGTCGAGCAGCGTGTCGAGCAGCTCGCGCATGTCGAAGGGCCGGTTCTCGTCGGCGGGGACGATCTCGGCGATCGCCGCCTCCGATGCGGGCGCCGCCGCCGCGGCGGCCGGAGGCCCCTCGCGCCAGTTGGCCGGCATGTAGGAGAGGTAGCGCTTCGCGAGGTCGATCGCCTCCTCGTCGCTCTTGACCAGGAAGTGGCCGCAGCCGGAGACGCCGGTGTGCATCTTCGCCCCCCCCATCTCCTCCAGCGTCACCTTCTCGCCGATCACCATCTCCGCCATCCGCGGCGACCCCAGGTACATCGAGGCGTTGCCCTCGCGCATGATCACCACGTCGCAGAAGGCGGGGATGTAGGCGCCGCCGGCGGCGCTGGGGCCGAACAGCAGGCAGACCTGCGGCACCTGGCCGGAGAGCCGCACCTCGTTGTGGAAGATCCGTCCGGCGCCGCGGCGGCCGGGGAACATCTGCACCTGGTCGGTGATCCGCGCCCCGGCCGAATCGACCAGGTAGACCATCGGCAGCTGCAGGCTCAGCGCCCGCTCCTGGATCCGGAGGATCTTCTCGACCGTCTTCGGCCCCCACGAGCCCGCCTTCACGGTCGGGTCGTTGGCCATCAGCGCGACGCGGCGGCCGTCGACCGTCGCCAGCCCGGTGACGACACCGTCGGCGCCGAGCCCCTCCTGGTTCCAGTTGGCGAGCAGCGCCTCCTCCGTGAAGGAGCCCTCGTCGACGAGGCGGGCGACGCGCTCGCGCACCGGCAGCTTGCCCTGCTCGGCGGTCTTCTCGTGATGGCGCTGCGGGCCGCCCGCCAACGCCGCCTCCAGTGCCTGCTCGAACTCGCTCACGGACGGCAGCCTATTCGGCTGCCTGGCCGCCGAGCCAGTCGACCGGCCCCGCCGTGAGCACATGGGCGCCGAGCGGCCGGCCGAGCACGTCCTGGGCGGCGCGCGCGGCCTCGATCAGGCGCGGCAGCTCGACGCCCGTCTCGACCCCCATCTCGTGCAGCATCGAGACCACGTCCTCGCTGGCGACGTTGCCGGTCGCTCCGGCCGGAACCGGGCAGCCGCCGAGCTCGCCGAAGCTCGACTCGAAGGACCCGACGCCCTGCTCGAGCGCCGCCAGCACGTTGGCGAGGCCCTGGCCGCGGGTGTTGTGGAAGTGCGCGGTCAGCTCCACCCCGCCGAGCCGCTCGCGGGCCGCGGCGAAGAACTCGCCGGCCTGGCGTGGGTTGGCCATCCCGGTCGTGTCGCCGAAGCCGATCTCGGCGCAGCCCGCCGCGGCGAGCCGCTCGGCGATCGCGAAGACGCGCTCGCGCGGCACCTCGCCCTCGTAGGGACAGCCGAAGGAGGTCGAGATCACGCCCTCGCAGCGCAGCCCCGCCTCGCGCGCGCTCGCCAGCGTCCGCTCCAGCCCCGCCAGCGATTCCTCGATCGAGCGGTTGACGTTCCTGCGGTTGTGCGTCTCCGAGGCGGAGACGAAGACGTTGATCTCGTCGAAGCGCTCGCGCTGTGCCAACGCCCGCTCGAGCCCGCGCTCGTTCGGGATCAGCACCGAGAAGGAGACCCCCGCACGCCGCTGCACCGATTCCAGCACCTGCTCGGCGTCGGCGAGCTGCGGGATCACGTCGGGGCGGACGAACGAGGTCACCTCGATCCGTCGCAGCCCGCTGGCCGAGAGCATGTCGATCAGGCGCACCTTGTCGGCCGTGGCGATCGTCTCCGGCTCGTTCTGAAAGCCGTCGCGAGGCCCGACCTCGCGGATGCGCACGCTGCCCGGCAGATCGCTCACAGGGCTAGCTTAGGCGGCTCAACCGGTTGACAACCGCCTGCAGTGTCGAACGGACGTAGCCCGTCTCCCAACGAACCTGCGCGTGGGTGAAACGCAGCGGCGCGAACCCCGCAGCGAGATGCGCTTGATCGCGCTGCCTGTCCCTGGCCTGCTGGGCCGGAGTCCGGTGGTAGCGCAATCCATCTGTCTCGACGACGAGTTTTAGCTCTGGCCAGAGGAAATCGACCCTGAAGCCGTTCACCCTTTGCTGCGTCAACGGAGTCGGAAGCCCCATCTCCTCGACAAGGCGCAAGAACCGCCGCTCCAGCTCGGAGTCCGTGAGCCGAAACGTGCGCTCGTCCAGCAGATCGCGCAGGGGCCCGACTCCCCGCTTGCCGGAATGCTCGCTCAGCACTTCGGCGAGTACGTCGGGGGCGATCAGGTCGAGTCGGTCGGCCTCGTTGACTGCGCGCTCGAGTTGAGACCGATCAAGTTGAGTGGCGATGTCGATCAGCGTCCTCACCACCGAAGTCACCGGAATGCCGTCGCGCACGACGACGTCTGCATCGCCGAGATTGGGGCGCCGATAGACGAGCACCCCGTCCCTCCTGCGCATCGACGCCGTCGCGATCGAGACCTCGGTCGCGCCCCGGCGCTCCTTCTCGATGCCCCACAGCTCTGCTGCGCTGCCACAGCTCAGCACGGCACCCCGGCCACAGCCCAACACGTCGGCCATCCATCGCCCCCGGACACCGAGTTCCGGACGACCGACGGCGTACACACCGCGGCCAACTCGGTGCAAGCGACCCCTCTCGATCCGGTGCTGAATCGCCTGGGCGCTCAATCCCAGCGCGAGCAGCTGCCGACGCGCCACAACTCCATGCTGCCTGGCAGCCAACCCCCAGACCTCACGACCAAACTTCTGACGAGTTGATGACCCCATAGGGTCATATAGGCGTCAGCTCTTCGAATTCGCCCCCCCCGTGGCCGGATTGGCCCGATTCCGGGCTCCAGGCTCATTGCCGGGTGAGCATAGACTGGCGCGCCTGTGAGCGAACCGATCCCGATCCTCGGCGGCACCGGCGCCCTCGGCGCCGGCCTGGCCCGGCGCTGGGCGCAGGCCGGGCGTCCCGTGGTGCTGGGCTCGCGCTCTGCCGAGCGGGCCGAGGAGGCGGCGGCGAAGCTGCGCGAGGCCGTGCCGGACGCCGCGGTCGAGGGCCTGCTCAACGAGGAGGCGGCGGGACGCGCGGAGGTCGTCTTCCTCACCGTCCCCTTCCGCGCCCAGTCGGAGAACCTCAACAACCTGCGCGAGGCGCTGCGCCCGGGGCAGATCCTGGTCGACTGCACGGTGCCGCTCGCCGCCGCGTTCGGCGGCAAGGCGACCCGTAGCCTCGGCGTCTGGCAGGGCTCGGCCGCGCAGCAGGCGCAGGAGATGGTCCCCGAGGGCGTCACCGTCGTCGCCGCCCTGCACACGGTCGGCGCGCCCAGCCTCGCCGACCCCGAGGCCGAGCTCGACGAGGACGTGCCGGTCTGCGGCGAGCGCAAGGCCGACAAGGCCCGCGTCGCCCGCCTGATCGAGCTGATCCCGGGGCTGCGCGCGGTCAACGCCGGGCCGCTGGAGACGGCGCGGATCGTCGAGCAGCTGACGCCGCTGCTGATCTCGGTCAACGTCCGCTACAAGACCCACGCCGGAATCAAGCTGACCGGGCTTCCGCACGGCGACCACTGGGAGTGAGGTCGTGAGGGTCGCCCTGCTCGCCGGCGGCACCGGGGGCGCCAAGCTCGCCGCCGGGATGCAGGAGGAGATCGGCGCCGACCTGACGGTGATCGCCAACACCGGCGACGACATCGAGCTGCTCGGCGTCCACGTCTCGCCCGACCCGGACCTGATCACCTACTGGCTCAGCGGCGAAATCGACGCCGAGCGCGGCTGGGGGATCCGCGACGACAGCTTCACCGTCTTCGAGCGCCTCTCGCGGCTCGGCGCCCCGGACTGGTTCAGCCTCTCCGACCGCGACCTCGCCGCCTGCCTCTACCGCCGTCAGTTCCTCGACGAGGGTGGCACGCAGACGGCGGCGCAGGAGCAGATCGCGCGCGGGCTCGGCGTCACCGCGCGGGTGCTGCCGATGAGCGAGGCGCCGGTGCGGACCAAGGTGCTGACCGCCGCCGGCAGGCGCGATCTGCAGGAGTACCTGATCCTCGACGGCGGCGCGACCGAGGTGCAGGGGGTCGAGCTGGAGGGCATCGCCGAGGCCGCGCCGACGCCCGAGGCGCTGGCCGCGATCGCCGCCGCCGAGGCGATCGTGATCGGCCCCTCGAACCCGGTGATCAGCATCGGCCCGATCCTCGCCCTGCCGGGCATGCGCGAGGCGATCGCGGCCTCGCCGGCGCCGAAGATCGCGGTCAGCCCCTTCGTCGCCGGCGCCGTCGTCAAGGGCCCGACCGAGCGCTTCATGGCGGCGCTCGGCCGGCCCTCGACCGCGAGCGGCGTCGCCTCGCTCTACGCCGGGCTGATCGACGCGATGATCGCCGACGAGGGCGACCCCGACCCGCCGCCGCAGGAGCTGCCGGCCCTGGTCGCGCCGACGTTGATGGAGGGCGCCGCCGGACGCGCCCGCCTGGCCCGGATCGCGCTCGACTATGCCGGCGAGCTGAGCAGCGCGTGAGGGCCACCGCGATCCTCCCGGTGAAGCGCTTCGACGCGGCGAAGCAGCGGCTCGCCGGGGGCGTCGACGCGGAGCGACGGACGGCGCTCGTCGCGGCGATGCTCGCCGACACCTTGGAGGCGATCGCCGCGGCGCGCTCGATCGAGCGCACGATCCTGGTCAGCGGCGACCCGCGCGCGCAGGAGCTCGCCGCCGCCGCGGGCGTCGAGGTGCTGCCCGACCCCGCCGACGAGGGCCACACGATCGCCGCCGAGGCCGGGGTCGCACGGGCCGAAGCTGACGGCGCCGAGTGCGTCGCGCTGCTGCCAGGCGACTGCCCGCTGCTCGACCCGCGCGAGCTCGACCGGCTGCTGACCGGGATCCCGCCGAGCTACGTGGCGATCGTCCCCGACCGCCACGGCAGCGGCACCAACGCGCTTGTGCTGGCGCCGCCCGCGGCGATCGGGCCCGCCTTCGGCGAGGGCAGCTGCGAGCGCCACGTCGCCGCTGCCCGCGAGGCCGGCGTGCCCTACGCGGTCGAGGAGCTGTCCTCGCTGGCGCTCGACCTCGACACGCCGGCCGACGTGATCGCACTGACCCGCGCGCTCGCCGAGGGGCCGAAGCGCGCCCGGCGGACCGCGCGGGCGCTCGGGATATGACCGAGCTGCGGGTCCTCGGCGTCGCCGGGATGCCGGAGGTCGCGGAGGGCGCCGAGATCGGGGCCGAGATCGCGACCCGCACCGATGTCCGCGACGGCGACGTCGTCGTCGTCTCGCAGAAGATCGTCTCCAAGGCGGAGGGACGGGTACGCCGCCTGGCCGCGGTCGAGCCGGGGCCGGAGGCCGAGCGGCTCGCCGCCGAGCTCGGCAAGGAGCCGGCCCTGGTCGAGCTGATCCTCACGGAGAGCCGCGCGGTGCTGCGCGCCGAGCGCGGCGTGCTGATCGCCGAGACCGAGCACGGCTTCGTCTGCGCCAACGCCGGCATCGACACCTCCAACCTGGCCGAGGCGGGGACGGTCGCTCTCTTGCCGGAGGACCCGGATGCCTCCGCACGGCGGATCCGCGGCGAGATCCGGGCGGCGTGCGGCGCCGGCCCGGCGGTGATCGTCGCCGACAGCTTCGGCCGCGCCTGGCGGCTGGGCCAGGTCGAGGTCGCGATCGGCTGTGCCGGGCTCGCCCCGCTCGACGACTGGCGCGGCCGCGCCGACGCCGGCGGCCGCGAGCTGGAGGCGACCGTGATCGCGATTGCCGACGAGGCGGCCGCGGCCGCCGACCTGGTCCGCGACAAGGCGAGCCGCGTCCCGGTCGCGATCGTCCGCGGCCTCGAGCGCCACGTCAGCGCCGAGGACGGGCCCGGCGCCGCGGCCCTCCGCCGCCCCCCCGAGGAGGACCTCTTCCGTTAGGGCTTCAGCACGGCGGCGCCCTCGAGGCTGCCGTCGCGGATCGAGGCCAGCGCCTCGTTGGCGGCCTCCAGCGGGTGCACCTCGACCCTGGTCCGGATCGGAACCTGCGGCGCGAGCTCGAGCAACTCCTCGCCGTCGCGACGGGTCAGGTTGGCGACCGAGCTCAGGCTGCGCTCGCCCCAGAGCTGCTCGTAGGGGAACGAGGGGATGTCGCTCATGTGGATCCCGGCGCTGACGATCCGGGCTCCCTTGGAGCTGACCCGCAGCGCCTCGGTCATCAGTGAGCCCACCGGGGCGAAGACGATCGCCCCGTCGAGCTGCTCCGGCGGCGTCTCGCCGGAGGCGCCGGCCCACTCGGCGCCGAGCTCGCGGGCGAACGCCTGACCCTCCGCGTCGCCCTCGCGGGTGAAGGCGAAGATGCGGCGGCCCTGGTGCACCGCGAGCTGGCAGAGGATGTGCGCCGAGGCGCCGAAGCCGTAGAAGCCGAGCCGCTCGGCGTCGCCGGCCAGCCGCAGCGCCCGGTAGCCGATCAGGCCGGCGCAGAGCAGCGGCGCCACCTCCTCGTCGGACATCGCCGCCGGCAGCGGGAAGCAGAAGCGCTCGTCGGCGACAGCCAGCTCGGCGTAGCCCCCGTCGCGGTCATAGCCGGTGAAGCGGGCGCGGTCGCAGAGGTTCTCGCGTCCGCTCGTGCAGTAGCGGCACTCGCCGCAGGTCCAGCCCAGCCAGGGCACTCCGACCCGGTCGCCCGGCGCGAAGCGCGCCGCCCCTTCCCCCGTGCCGACGACGCCGCCGACGATCTGGTGGCCGGGCACGAGCGGCAGCTTCGGCTCGGTCAACTCGCCGTCGACGATATGCAGGTCGGTGCGGCAGACGCCGCAGGCCGCAACCGAGAGCAGCACCTCCCCCGGGCCCGGCTCCGGTGCCGGCAGCTGCGCGAGCCGCAACGGCTCGCACTGCCGTTCGAGCACCATCGCGCGCATCTACTCAGGGTAGGGCAGCTCCAGGTTCCCGAGTCGCTCGCCGTCGAGCAGCAGGTAGAAGACCTCGTCTTCGCCCGAGGTCTCCTCGCAGATGACCAGCTCGTGCGATCCGGCCTCGTCGCGGAGAACGAATGGTGGCGTGCATTCGTCCCCTTCGCCTTCGCCTTCTTCGTCCCCCCCTTCGCCCTCTTCCGGCTCGGGCTCTTCTTCCTCCCCAGCCGGCGGTTCTTCCTCTTCCTCTTCAACCCCACCGCCGGCCGTGCTGGGGCCGCCCGGGGCCGCGCCGAAGCTCGCAGGCTTGCGGATCGGCGCCACGACCGGCGCCGCTTCGGCCTCGGGCGTAACCGCGGCGACGGGAGTCGCGACCGGCTCGGGCGCCGCTGGAGGAAGCGGCTGAGGCGGCTGCGTGGGCGGCGGCGGAGGCGTCGCCGCATCCCCGTGAGCCGGTCCGCCGTCCGCGGCGCGGGACACCGCCCGGGCGGGGGCGAGGCCGAGCCGGGGACCGGATGTCGCCTTGTCGGCGGTTGAGGTCGCGGCGGCGAGGCGCGGGCCGGCCGGCCCGGCGGGCAGGGCCGGTGCGACGGCGAGCCCGCCGCCGGGCTGCACGGCGACGGCGTCGCCCAGATCGACCTCCAGCCCGGGGGCCACGCCGAGCTGCGGGGCGACCACGCTCGGCTGCCAGGGCTGGACGCTGACCAGCGCGATCAGCGCGAGCGCGACGAAGAGGGCGATCAACGAGACGATCGCCAACCCTGGGAACCCATTCCCCGCCGCTACGGAACGCGAAGCGATCCGGCCAAGATACTCCCTACGTCAAACGTCCACTCAGTAGCTCTCGACGAGCTCGTAGAGCGTCGTCCGCTGGGCCGGATCGCGGCCCGCGGCGCGGGCGGCCTCGATCAGCTGCTCGGGCTCCAGCCGCACGCCGTGCTGGGAGCCGGCCATGCGCGAGATGTTCTCCTCCATCAGCGTGCCGCCGAGGTCGTTGACACCCCAGCGCAGCGCCTCGGTCGCCGCCCCGAGGCCCATCTTCACCCAGCTCGCCTGCAAGTTGGGGATCGTCCTGCCGAGCGCCAGGCGGAAGGCGGCGGTGTGCTTGAGGTTCTCCTCGGCGGAGATCTCCTCGATCCCGTGCGTGCGCCCCAGCATCGTGTTGAAGGGGATGAAGCTGAGCGGCACGAACTCGGTGATCCCGCCGGTGCGCTCCTGCAGCGCCCGCACGACGCGCATGTGGCGGGCCAGCTCGCGCGGCTCCTCGATGTGGCCGAACATCACGGTCGAGGTCGAGCGCAGCCCGGCCCGGTGAGACGCTTCGACGATCTCGACCCAGCGACCGGCCGGCAGCTTGTTGGGCGAGATCCGCTGGCGGACGCCGTCGTCGAGCACCTCGGCGGCCGTACCCGGGGTCGAGCCGAGCCCGCAGTCGAGCAGGTATTCGAAGACCGCCTCCGGCGCTCTGCCC
Organism: Solirubrobacterales bacterium; assembly: GCA_035759115.1. Lineage (GTDB taxonomy): Bacteria > Actinomycetota > Thermoleophilia > Solirubrobacterales > 70-9 > VRUE01. Next base: position 11,744 of record DASTVL010000339.1, read on the forward strand.
GAACGCTCGCACATGTAGTGGACCTCCATCGGCGAGTAGGCGTGCAGGTGCAGCTGCGGCGCCGTCTCCTTGGCCAGCCGCAGCCACTTGCCGTACTCCTCCAGGGTCAGGTCGGGATGGATGCCCCCCTGCATGCAGATCTCGGTCGCGCCGAACGCGACCGCTTCGCCGATGCGCTCGGCGAATTCCTCCTCGCTGACCTCGTACGCATCCGGCGACCGCTTCCCCTGGCCGAAGCCACAGAAGGCGCAGCCGACGACGCAGATGTTGGTGAAGTTGATGTTCCGGTTGACCACGAACGTCGCCGTGTCCCCGACCAGCTCCGCCCGCAACTCGTCGGCAGCGACCCGCATCTCCTCGATCACCTCGGGCCGCGTCTCGGCGAACAGCGCCGTCAACTCGTCCTCGCTCAGCTCGACCCCGTCGCGCCCCTTCTCGATCGCCCGCGGCGCCAGCTTCGCGTCAATCGTCTCCCCGTTGCGCCGCCCGGACCCCCTACGCGGGATGAAGCTCCAATACTTCAGCTTGATCACGTCGAGGACCCCCTGCTCCATCCACTCGGAGTCCATGTATTGCGGGTAGACGCACAACCGCTCCGTCAGCGCATACCCCTTCGGCGCCAGCCCCTTGCGCACCTCATGCGGCGACGGGAACGGCTCCTCGGGCGAGATGTGGTCCCCGTTCGCGGACAGCCCCCCCAAGTCCGTGGCCCCGGCCTCGACCAGCTCGGCCCAGGCATCCGAGAGATTCGGCGGCACCTGGACTCCAACATCCGGCATCAACCGCCTGCACTCCCGAATCAGCCGCTTGATGTCGTCCACCGACACCGGGCTCGCCCATTCGGGAGCCTCGAGCTGCGACGGGGAGGATGGGGGTGTCCCTCCGCGCAGCGGCGTCCTCTTTTCCGCCCCACCGACGCCCTCGGACGGCAGCCCAGCCTCTCTGGCGGAAAACCCAGCAAGCGGAGGGACACCCCCATCCTCCCCCCACCGCTGGCGCGAAGCCTCGTCGGCGATGTCGGCTACTTCCTGGCCGTAATAACGGGGGTGCGGGACGAAGTTCTGGAGGATGACCTCCTGGAGGTGGCCGTACTCCCGGTGCAGGTCAGCCAGCGCTTCGAGGGATTCGATCTGCTCGTCCTCGGTCTCGCCGATGCCGACGAGAATCCCCGAGGTGAAGGGGATCTTGAGCTCCCCCGCCGCCTGGATCGTGGCCAAGCGCTTGGCCGGGTGCTTCGTGGGAGAGCCGGCGTGGACGGTGTCCATCAGGCGCTCCGATGCCGACTCGAGCATCAGGCCTTGCGATGCCGTCACCTCTCGAAGCCTGGCGAGGTCCTCATCGCTCAAGACGCCGATGTTCGTGTGGGGCAGGATGCCGCGCTCGAGAGCGCGTTCGCAACTCCAGACGACGTAGGACGTGAAGTCGGCGTGGCCCCACTCCGAAAGCCTGGCGGCCACTTCGGGGTTGACCTCCGGCCGCTCGCCCGTGAGGACCAATAGCTCCTTCGCGTTCCTTCGCTCCGCCTCGTCCAGCTTCTTCTCGACGATCTCCGGCGCGTGGATGTGGGCTTTCCTCGTCGCGAACGCGCAGTACTTGCAGTAGCACTGGCAGGTGCGCGACAGCGAGAGGGTGTAGTTCCGCGAGAAGGTGATCCGGCGCACGGACTAGAGCCTAGAGCTAGCGCAGGCACGCCGCCGCCGGGCCGCTGCGGGCCCGGCGGGGCGAAGGGATCAGAGGGCGGGAGCGCTCAGGCGGTGCTGCCGGCGCCGGGCTTCGGCGCGGCCGGAGCCTTGACCTTCTCCGGCGGTTCGGTCGGCGCGGCGCCGCCCGGCTCGAGCACGAACTTGTAGACCGCGGCCGCGAGCAGCGAGCCGACGATCGGGCCGAGCAGGTAGGGCCAGACGCCGCCCCACTCGTTGCCGACCAGGGCCGGGCCGAACCAGCGGGCCGGGTTGAAGGAGCCGCCGGTCAGCGGGCCGCCGACCATGACGATGAAGCCGAGCGTGGTGCCGATCGCCAGCGGCGCCCAGTCCTTGACGCTCTTCTTCGAGTAGACCGCGGCGAGGATCACGAGGACGAGGCAGAAGGTGCCGATCCCCTCGACGATCATGCCCTGGAAGTTGCCGCCGAGCAGGCCGCTGACCTGGGCCGCGGCATAGTTGGTGGCGCGACCCTCGTCGAGCAGCAGGCCCTTGGCGAGCAGCGCACCGAGCACGCCGCCGGAGAGCTGGGCCAGCATGTAGATCACGGCGTCGACCGGGGCGATCCGTTTGATCGCCGCCGCGGCGAGCGTCACCGCGGGGTTGAAGTGGCCGCCGCTGACCACGCCGAACATCACGATCAGCCCGAACAGCAGGAAGGCGTGAACGAGGCCGATGACGGCGAAGTCGGAGCCGAACTGAGCCTGGTTGCCGGTGGCCAGGAAGAGCACCACCACGCTGACGATGAAGAACACCAGCAGGAAAGTGCCGATCAACTCAGCGAGATATGCCGCGATTCCTCGTTGCTGCACTGGTTACGCCTCCTCTAGTTCCCGTTCCCAAACTCGGTTTCGGGGCGGGAGTCTAACCAGAATCACGATCGAATAGTTTTCTCTGTCGAATGAGACGAGCTGCCGCGCTGCTGGCGGCCGTCCTGCTGCTCGCCGTCATCGGCGGCTGCGGCGGTGACGGCGCGGAACCGGGCGCGCCGCAAGGCGTGACGCTCGTGCTCGATTTCGTCCCCAACGCCGCGCACTCGGGCATCTACGCCGCGCGGCGCCAGGGCTACTACGACGAGCGGGGAATCGAGCTGACGATCCGCCGGCCGGGCGAGTCGACCGATGCGCCGAAGCTGCTCGTCGCGAGCCGGGTCGAGTTCGCCGTGCTCGACATCCACGACCTCGGCATCGCCCGCGAGCGCGGGCTCGACCTGGTCGGGGTCGCCCCGATCGTGCAG
>DASTVL010000340.1:0-24346 GCA_035759115.1 Solirubrobacterales bacterium
CAGCTGCTGCCGACCGCCGACGGCGTCGGCCGCGTCGTCGCGACCGAGGTGCTGGTGCCGACGCCGGCGATCCGCAACCTGATCCGCGAGGGCAAGACGCACCAGATCTACGCCGCCGTGCAGACCTCGGGCGCGGTCGGCATGCAGACGATGGACGCCGACCTGGCGCGGCTCGTGCGCGCCGGCTCGATCACCCGCTCGCTGGCCGAACAGCGCGCCTCGGTGCCCGAGGAGCTCAAACGCCTGCTCGGCTCGGCGCCGGTCGAACCGGCCGGGCTGCGCGCGGACCCGGTCGCCTCCGCCGCGCCTCCGCCTCCCGCCTACACGTCGGGGGCCTGACCGATGGCGGCCAGCACCTTCGCCTTCCGCGCGATGGACGTCGCCGGGGCTGCCAGCACCGGTGAGCTCGAGGCCGAGTCGAAGGCCCAGGTCACCGAGCAGCTGCGCCAGCGCGGCCTGATCGTCCTCGACGTCAGCGAGAAGCGGGCCCCGTTCAACATCGAGGACCTGTTCAAGCGCTGGAAGAAGGTCGACGTGCGCGAGCTCGCCGTCTTCTCGCGCCAGTTCGCGACCCTGGTCGCCTCGGGGATGCCGATGCTGCGCACCCTGCACACGCTGGAGGAGCAGACCCAGGACGACAAGATCAAGGAGGCCGTCGCCGGCGTCCGCGCCGACGTCGAGGCCGGCTCGACGCTCGAGCAGGCGATGGAGCGCCACCCGGAAGTCTTCGACCGCCTCTACCGGGCGATGGTCCGCTCCGGTGAGGAATCGGGGCGGCTGGAGGACTCGCTCGACCGCGTCGCCTACCAGGTCGAGAAAGCCGACTCGCTGCGCCGCCAGGTCAAATCGGCGATGACTTACCCGATCCTCGTCTTCGGCTTCGCCACGCTGGCGCTGCTCGCCGTCGTCGCCTTCATCATCCCCGTCTTCGCCGGGATCTTCGAAGAACTGGCCGAAGACAACCCGGCCGAGAGCGCCGAGCTGCCGCTGCCGACCAAGGTCTGCGTCGCCGCCTCCGAGGCGATCACCGGCTACTGGTTCATCCTGATCCCGCTGATCGCCGGCCTCGTCGTCGGCTTCTTCCAGTGGAAGAAGACCGACAAGGGCAAGGAGATCTGGGACCGCTTCAAGCTGCGGCTGCCGTTCTCGATCGGCGACGTGATCCAGAAGATCGCGCTGGCGCGCTGGTCGCGCACCTTCTCCGGCTCGGTCTCGGCCGGCGTGCCGATGCTGCAGTCGATCAAGCTGACCGGCGAAACGGCCGGCAACGTCGTGCTCGAGCAGTCGATGGAAGACCTCTACGCGGCGGCCAAGCGCGGCGGCTCGCTGGCCGGGCCGATCGAGCGCAACGAGATCTTCCCGCCGATGGTCGGCCACATGGTCGCGGTCGGCGAGGAAACCGGCCAGCTCGAAAACATGCTCTCCAAGATCGCCGACTTCTACGAGACCGAGGTCGACGCCAAGATCAAAGCCCTGACCTCGCTGATCGAGCCGCTGATGATCGTCTTCGTCGGCGGCGTCGTCGGCTTCATCGTGATCGCGATGTACCTGCCGATCTTCAGCCTCTACGACAAGATCGGCTGAGCCTAACCTTTCAAAGCTTTTTCGGCTCAGTAAGGTAAGCTTATAACCTTACAAAGCTCGTCGCCAACGAAAGGTTGCGGCATGGCGGTGAAGGCTAGACAGGTCGAGGAGCCCGTCGGTCGGTACGTCGATCGTCAGTGGGAGCTCAATCCGGCGGCTCAGGGGCGGCGGGGGCGTCGGGCCGGCCGATATCGGGCCTTCGTGCCCGACCCCGTGGCCGAGCGGGATTTCGTCCTCGACGCCGAAGCGAGCACCGCGCTCAACCGGGCGACGAAGGCGCTTGAGCGCTTGCAGCACGCGCCGGCCCGGATCGCGACTCTGGGCGCCGTCGCCCAGAACCTGCTGCGCTCGGAGAGCGTGGCGTCGTCGCGCATCGAGGGAGTCCTGATCTCGCAGAAGCGGTTGGCGAGGGCGACGCACCTCGGACCGGGCAGGGGACGGGGCGGTCGGACCGCGGCGGAAGTGTTGGGAAACGTCGAGGCGATGAGAAAGGCGATCGAGGTCGGCGCCGAGTCGGATGCGATCGAGCTCCGCGACCTGATTCAGATTCATCGTCTGCTCTTGCGGTTCGCCGACGATCACGGCATCGCCGGCGTCGTTCGCACGACGCAGAACTGGATCGGCGGCAACGACTTCAACCCGATCGAAGCCGTCTACGTTCCGCCCCCCCCGGAGCAGGTGCCCGCGCTGCTGGACGATCTCTGCGGGTTTGTGCGACGCGACGATCTGCCGCCGGTGCTGCAGGCGGCGATCGCCCACGCTCAGTTCGAGACGATCCATCCGTTCGCCGACGGCAACGGCCGGGCGGGTAGGGCCCTGATCTATTCCGTCCTGCGTCGCCGTGGCGAGATCAGCCGCTACCTCCCGCCGATCAGCCTGCTTCTGGCGAGCACGCCCAAGGCATATGTGGGCGGGTTGACCGCCTATCGCGAAGGCGACGTGAGCGAGTGGTGCGAATCGTTTGCGCTCGCGACCGAGGCAGCGGCGGGCGAGGCGCGGAACCTGGCGGAAGCGATCGAGGATCTCGAGCTCGAGTGGCTCGCGCGCGCGGGTTCGCCCCGCGAGGGCTCGGCCGCGCGCCTGCTGATCGCGGCGTTGCCCGAGCGCCCGGTACTCGATTCCGCGGCGGCGCAGCGCCTGACCGATCGCTCCCATGTCGCCGTCAACGCCGCCCTGCGACGGCTGGAGGAGGCCGGAGTGGTCCGCCGCCTCAACGAGCGCAAGTGGGGCCGAGCCTGGGAGTGCACCGAGCTGCTCGAGCTGGTTGAAGCATTCGAGACGAGCGTCACCGACCGCCAAGTCGATTGGTAGCCGGGGAAATCTACATCTGAGACAGCGCAAAAGCGTGCGCTCTACGTCATTCGGCCAGGCGCCTGGGCCTGCCGAGCGCTGCTTTGCGCCCGCTACTGGTTATCCGCGTGGGGGAGGGCTACCTTGACCGGCATGGACGAGTGGATCGGCGAGGCGGTGCGGCGGCTGCCCGAGCGCCAGCGCGAGGCGCTCGAGCTGCACGAGCGCGAGGGCATGTCGTACGAGCGGATCGCGGGGCGGATGCAGACAGGCGCCGGGCAGGTCGCGCAACTGCTCGAGCGGGCGCGAATCAATCTCTACGACGAGTTGCGCGGCACGCCGCTGGCAACGGTCGCGGCGCCCGCGAAAGCGTGCGCGCAGGCCCTGCCGGCGATCGCCGCGCGCGAAGACGGCGAGCTCGACGCGCTCCCCGGCGTCGACGCCGCTTGGCTCGATCGCCACCTCGCGGACTGCGAGCGCTGCCGACCGGCGGTCGAGCAGATGGGCGAGGCCGCGGCTGCCTACCGGGGCTGGTCGCGAGGGGAGGTGCCGCCCGAGCCGGCCGGCGGGCCGCCCGCGGAGCCACGTGGGGACGGAGATGCGAGGGATGTCCGCGGCGACTGGCGCCGGCGTGCCCCACTGCTGGCGAGCGCCGCAGCCGTGTTCATGCTTGCCGGCGTCGCGGCGGCGTTCGTCGTCAGCGGCGACGGCGGCGCGCCCGGGCCCGGAGCGGCGTCGGAGGTCGCGCGCAAGCAGCCGGCCGGCGGACAGACGAGCTCCGCGGCGAAGACGTCCACCGCTGCGAGCAGGCGCGCCGCCCGCACGAAGAAGCGGAGGCTGGCGAGGAGGTCAGCGGCCCGGCACGTCGGCACGGGGGTCGCGACCGCCGCCGGCGGCCAGGCCGCGGATGCGCTCGGCGCAACCCCTGTTTCTGCGACTGCGCCCGCAGCGCAGGGCGGGGGCAATCCCGCTTCCGACCCCGGTCCCCCGTCCGGCAAGGCGGGGATCGGCCCAAAGATCCAGAGGACCGCATCCAAGCCGAGCCCGAAGCCGGCGCCGTCCGCCCCCACGTCGACCCAGGCCTCCCAGCCGACGACCGAGACGACGGCCCCTTCGACCCAGCCATCTCCCCCCGCTGATGAAGAGCCTGAGGCCCCGGGCCGCAGCGGCGAAGCGCCGGGCAGGCCCGCCAACCGCCCACCGAAGTAGATCGACTTCAGAGTGTAGTTTGGCGGTGTCAGGGCGAGTCGATGATCTGTTGAACTCGCCCCGGCGTCATCTCCACCAGTTCGGCCACCTGGCGACGGGGTAGGTCGTCCTTCGACCGGCGGATCGCCTCGTCGCGCTCCGTCTTCGCGACCTGCGTGCGCTGTTCGAGCAGGCGGAGTTTCCGGTTGGCGCGCTTCAGCGCCTCTTCGTGGGCCTGGACGCTGTCGTTCATGTCACAATGCTCCTAGATAGAGAGCCGTTGGCTTGTCCAATGACCTCAGAGAAAGGCCCGCTTCGGCGGGTCTTTCTCATGGCTGCATTCGCCCCGGCGCCGACGAAGCGGCGCCGGGGCGGGTGGCCTACTGCCGTACGCTCTGGACGAGCATCCAAAGCAACAGCAGATAGAGAACCATCGCTGGATCCATGTGACCTCCTTTCGCTCGGGGACAAGCCAGGGACGGCCCCGTCTCCCGAGGACTGGAGGGTTGGATAGCGACTGGTTCTCGATGCCACCAGGTGTTTAGCCTACTAAACGCGTCAGCCGTCTTTTGGTGCTTCACGTACGACAAGCAGCTTGCCGAGGCCGCGGTCGCCTGCGGCCTGCCGGTCACGACTCCCGCGTAGCAACTCCCCCCTCTGCCCCTGCATGGGCCGCAGATTGCGTGTTCTGCCCCGTCCTACGGACTTTCCCGTAGGGCGTCGGTCCGGGATTTGCCGCGGAACTGAGTTTTGGGTGGATGCAGCCCAAATTTCGGGGATTTAGGGATCTCGCGTGCGGTCGAATAGGGGAGTGTGATGAATCTGCCAGTGCTCTGGTGCAAAAGGCAAAACCGCTGTGAGGCGGTGGCGCAAAGCCTTCGGGGCTCCCACTCGGGAGCCGGCCGGGCTACCACCGGGGTCGACAGACACCACGTGGCTTCAACGCGACGGGGCTCTGGCGAAAACGAGATGACCATAGGAGGTCACTGATGTTTCTCCAGAATCTCCGGGCCAAGATGAGCGCCCGGCTCAGTGGCGACAGGGAGGCCGGCTTCACGCTGATCGAGCTTCTCGTCGTCATGTTGATCCTCGGCATCCTCGCCGCAATCGCGATTCCCGCGTTCTTCAACCAGCGGGACAAGGCAAACGACGCACAGGCCAAGTCGATGGCCCGTACGGCTCAGACTGCGATGGAGACCTACGCGACCGATGAAGGTGGCGAATACACCGGCGTCGAACCGGGCGACCTCGCTGGCATCGAGGACACGATCAACATCGACAGCGAATCGGGCGACCCCTACCTCGTCGCTGCGGCAGCTGCCGACGGCGGAACCGGATACACGCTGACGGTCAACTCACCCGAGACCGGCAACGCCTTCCTGATCGAACGTGATGGGGAAACGGGCGCAGTGACGTTCCCCTGCACCCAGGGCAGCGCGTCCGATCCGGGCGGTTGCCCGAACCCGGCGGACTGGAGCAGTTAGTCCTAAGCGCCGACAGTAGTCGGCTGACGAAAAGGCGGGCCTTCGGGCCCGCCTTTTCTTTACCCAATTCTGGACTGGACGGATGGCCGATACGTCCACGGAAAAGCAGCTCCGACGCGGTTTGATGGGTCAATGCTCAAGCCGAAGCCGATCTCGTTCGATCTAAAAGGGGACGCGTATGGCCATCCGCGACAGACTCCTTCCCAACCTTTCCTCCGAGCGCGGTTTCGCCGTGCCGACGGTGATGCTGGCGATGCTCGCCAGCTTCGGGCTCGGCACCGCCGTCGTCGTCAGCTCGGTAGGGGCCCAGAAAGGCACGGTGCGCGACCAGAACACCAAGGCCGCGCTCGGAGCGGCCGAGGCCGGCGTCGCCAACGCGCTGCTGCGCTTCAACCGGATCGAGGCGACCTCGCCCTGTACGCCCGTTGGCGGTAGCGCCACCGGCGCCGGTGGCTGGTGTCCGGTCAACGTCAGCGGCCCAATCGACCGCGGCGAATTCACCTATGCGGTGCGGCCGACCGAGACCGAACTGGAGATCGTCTCGGTCGGGAGCGTCGACGGGGCGACGCGGCGGGTCAACGCGATCGCGCAGTCCGCCCAGGGCGGCGAAAAAGGCCTCGCCCCCTTCGGCGAGGCAAGCGTCGTCGGCCTCGACGGGATCCTGCTCAACGCCAACGCGACGATCAACGCGAGCGTCGCGACCAACGGCGACATCGGCCTCAACTCCCAATCGAAAGTGATCTGCGAATCGGCTCAGGTCGGGGTCGGGCACGGTCTCAACCCGAACAACAACGGAACGGTCACGTGTCCGGTCGCACAGGGGACGACGACCCTGCCGCCGGTCAACCCCGGCAACGTGGCGAACGAAAACTCGAATGACCGGATCTGCAAACTCGACCCGCTGACGCCGGCAAGCGACTGCTCCTGGGCCTGGAACTCAAGTCAGAAGACGTTGATCCTCAACTCCGGCGCCGCGCTGACGCTGGGCGCCTCCGGCGGCGAGTTCAACTACTACTTCTGCCAGATCATCCTCAACTCCAACTCCTACCTGCACATCGCGGGCGGGGCGAAGGTGAGGATCTACTTCGGCGCGCCGGAGGACTGCAACAACCAGTCGAGCCCGCTGATCATCAACTCCAACTCGAAGATTCAGCCGACCGGCGCCGGCGCTCCCGACCTGGCGATCCTCGTGCTCGGCTCTGAAAAACGCAACACCTACATCAACCTCAACTCGAACGCGATCCTCTTCAACTGCGACCAGAGCTTCGTCCTCTACGCGCCGCGCACGCAGCTGACGATCAACAGCAACACCCACGTCTGCGGTGGGGTCGCGGCCAAGTCGATCATCGTCAACTCCAAATCGAGTATCTCGGCGAGCAACAACGCCTCGGAATTCGAACTCCCCAACACCGAGTCGCAGTACTTCCTCGGCTATGGGCAGCCGGAGTTCGTCGAGTGCACGTCGACGGCCGCAGCCTCGCCGCCCGATAGCGGATGCTGAGCGATGCGCCGGATCGCCCAGAGCCGCCGCGCCCTCGCGGACGAAGCGGGCTTCACGCTGCCCGAGCTGCTGGTCGGCATGATGCTCTCGCTGCTCGTCGCCTTCGGCGCGATGAGCGTCGTGATGGCGGCGCAGCGAGCCCAGCCGCAGACGACTGAGAAGGCGGGTCAGATCCAGCAGGGCCGCTTCATGGTCGAACGCCTGGTCCGCGAGCTGCGCCAGGGCGAGCGCGTCTACAACCCGACGTCATCGAGCATGGAAATCGTCACCCAGGCCGGCGACGCAGCCTGCGGCGGCGAAGGCGCGACGGTCGCATGCAAAGTCGCCTACGCCTGCGACGCCGACAGCTGCACGCGCTCGGTGCAGCTGCCGGACGAAAGCTGGCAGTCGGCGGAGGCCGTATACGGGATCCTCGGCCCAAACGTCTTCGAATACGAGTACCCCGAGGAAGGAGAAGGCCAGCCGCCCGACTACGTCGCAGTCGAGCTGCGCTTCCCCAACGCCTCCGGCTCGGAGGCGATCACCGTCGCCGACGGCGCCGGGCTGAGGAACTGGGCCGAAGTCCCGGAGGCGCCATGATGCGCGCGCTGCTGGCACGACTGTGCTCGGAGGAGCGCGGGATAACGATCGTCGAGGGCGTCGTCGCGGCGCTGCTGCTGACCCTGGGCGCGCTCAGCGCCCTGCAGGTCTTCGACGCCGGCGCCCGCAACACGTTCCGGGCCGAGCAGAGCCAGACGATCAACAACCGCCTGCAGGCGGAGTTGGAGCAGATCAGGCGCCTGCCCTATGAAGACATTGCCCTGACCGGCCAGCCGGCCCATTCCGTCAATCCGAACGACCCGCGCTGGCGGGTCCAGGGGACCCGCTACGCCGTCGGCCGCAACGGCGGCAACCTGAAGGAGCTGGTCTACGAGGGCGGCGCCAAACCGGATGGGGGCACGGTGGAAAGCGGCGAGGTCGAATCCGAACCGGAGCCCTTCGCGATCGGCGACATCAGCGGCGAGATCTACCGCTTCGTCGTCTGGACCGGCGATCCCAGCTGCCCCGAATGCGGGGCGGGCCTGGTCAAGCGGGTGATCGTCTCGGCGCTGCTCGATGAAACCGGCATCACCGGCGACCGGGCCTTTCAGGAGATCCACTCCGAGATCGTCGACCCCGAGGCCACGCTCGACGACAACCCGCCGCCGTTCGAAGAAGAAGTCGACGCCGGCACGAGCCAGCTCTGGCTGACCGACACGCCCTGCCAGTACCCGACCAAGCAGGCGATCGCCGGCGATCACGACACGCACAACACCGAGGGGCGCTGCGCCGAAGGCCTGCGGACCGGAACCGAACCGGGGGCGCCCGACCTGCTCTATGGGGAAGCGCCGAAACTCGATCCCGAACTCCCGTCGGACGAACAGCCGGTCTACGACTACGCCACCGACGTCGGGCCGGTGGAACCGTTGGAAGACGAAATCGGCCTGGCGATGCTGTGGCCGAGCAGCGGCAACTGCCAGGTCGGCTCGGTCCTCGGCATCGGCAACGCGCGCAAACTGCTCGACGGCAAACTCGAACCGTTGGCCGAAGAGCCCGGCGAGCTCGACGGCCTGCTCGATCAGGTCGAACCCGACGCCGACGCCCATGTGCGGCGGCACGTCTGGGTCTCGCCGCCGGTCGCCGGCGAAGGGGGCACGCTGCTGGGCAAGGGCACGCTGGAGCTCTACTCGCAGACCGTGAACAGCGCGGTGCACGGCGGCGAAGTCTGCGTCTCGCTCTTCGTCCGTTACGAGCTCGATGTGCCGGTCTGCACGGAAACCGCCTGCCCGGCCACGGTCGAGCGTGAGGTCGACGTGCCGGTCGTCAACAACGGCGAAACGACCAATCTGGAGGGGCTCTTCTGTCCCGCCGGGGAAGGGCAGCCCTACGTGCGCTGTTCGCAGACCTCGTGGCCGACCGAATGGGAGCGCGTGGCGGTGCCGCTCACCTTCACCGATGTCGATTCCGAAGGCAAAGAGGTCCCGCTCGAGCTGTCGCCGGGGAGCCGGATCGGGGTCGCGGTCACGGTGAGGAAATCCGGCACCGCGCCCGCCGACGGGCTCGAGTTCATGTACGACGCGGTCGGCTACGAGAGCCGTCTCGAGTTGGAAACGGACCACATCATCCCCTTCGGCTGAGCCGTCCGCCGCCGCGGCGGATAGGTTCGCCGTCCCCGACCCGAGCGATCGTTGGACCCAGCCGCCGCAGCCATCCCCCTCTTCGTCGCCGGCCTCGCGATCGGCAGCTTCCTGACCGTGGTCGCGCACCGGTTGCCGCGGGGGGAATCGATCGTCGGAGGGCGGTCGCACTGTCCCGCCTGTGGCTCCCAGATCGCCGCCTACGACAACGCGCCGGTGCTCTCCTGGCTGCTGCTGCGCGGCCGGGCGCGCTGCTGCGGGGCGCCGATCTCGCCGCGCTACCCGCTGGCCGAGCTCGCCACCGGCGCGCTCTTCGCGGCGACGGCGCTGGTGCTCTGGGACGATGCCGGCGAGGTCGCGCTCGGCCTCGTATTCGTCTCGATGCTGGTTGCGATCACGCTGACCGACCTCGAGCAACGGATCATCCCCAACAAGGTCCTGATCGCCGGCGCGCTGGCGGCGCTCGCGATCATCGTCGTGGCCGACCCGGGCACCCTGCCCGAGCGGGCGCTCGCGGCGGCCGCGGCCGGCGGCCTGCTGTTCGCCGCCGCACTCGCCTATCCGCGCGGGATGGGGCTCGGCGACGTCAAGCTGGCGGCGACGATGGGGCTGTTCCTCGGGCGCGCGGTCGGGCCGGCGATCCTCGTCGCGCTGCTCGCCGGCTCGCTGGTCGGGTTGGCGATGATCGCTCGCAACGGCGCCGCGGCGCGCAAGCAGGCGATTCCGTTCGGCCCGTTCCTGGCGCTCGGCGGCGTCGTCGGGCTGCTCGCCGGAGAAGAGCTGGTCGAGTGGTACCTGGGCACGTTCTGACCTCGATCGCGCCCCGATCGGCGGCGCCGGTAGATCGTCCGTCCAGGTTCTCCTATAACTGAGTAGTTGCAGGGCGAAAGTTCTGCGGCCTTCCTGTCGATGCAGGGTCTGCGTGCTTTCCCTGAGCAGGAAGAAGAAACCCGACTCCGTGGTCGGCCTCGACATCGAGGCGGGCAGCGTCGCCGCGACCGAAGTCGCCGTCAACGGCTCCGTCGAGCTGAAGGCGTCGGCAATCGCCGCGCTCGACCCCGGCGCCTTCCACGAGGGCGAGGTGCTCGACGCCGATCGTCTTGTCACGGCGCTGAAGTCGCTCTTCGCCGAGCACAAGCTCTCGAAGCAGGTCCGGCTGGGGATCGGCAACCAGCGCGTCGTCGTGCGCACCATCCGCCTGCCGGCGATCGAGGACCCGAAGGAGATGGAGGCGGCGGTCCGCTTCCGCGCCCAGGAGCAGATGCCGATGCCGCTCGACCAGGCCGTGCTCGAGTACCAGGTCGTCGGCGGCGCCGCCGACATCGAGGGTGGGGCGGCCCAGGTCGACGTCGTCGTCGTAGCCGCCCGCCGCGACATGGTCTCCTCGCTGCTCGATCCGATCCGCAAGGCCGGCCTCGAGCCGGTCGGAGTCGACCTCTCCGCCTTCGGCATGATCCGCGCCCTCGCCGGCCCGGCCTCGCCCGCGCTCGCCGCCGGCGACGATGCCGCGCCGCCTTCCGCCGTCCTCTACTGCAACCTCGGCGACGTCACCAACCTCGCCGTCGCCCGCGACCGCGCCTGCCTCTTCACCCGGGTCTCCTATGCCGGGCTCGAGCAGATCGCCGGCCGGCTGACCAGCGCCTCCGGCATCCACCCCGAGCACGCCGCCCCGTGGCTCTCCCACGTCGGCCTCGAGGCGTCGCTGGAGACGATCGAGGGCGACGCCGAGACCGCCGCCGCCGCGCGCCGCGCCCTGGAAGAGGGCGTGACGGCGCTGATCGACGAGCTGCGCCTCTCGCTCGACTATTACGGCGCCCAAGAGGCGGTCGTCCCCGTCGAGCGGATCGTCCTCTGCGGTCCCGGCAGCGCGATCTCCGGTCTCGCGACGCGGATGGAAGCCGGCCTCGGCCTGCCGATCTCAGTCGCCCGCCCGCCCGCCCTCGACGCGCTCGACGAGGCCTCGGCCGCGCGGCTCACCGTCCCCTTCGGTTTGGCGCTGGAGGACTGAGCATGCGCCCCGTCAACCTGATCCCGCCCGAGGAGCGCCGCGGAGGCGCCGCCCCGCTGCGCACCGGCCCGCTGCCCTACGTCGTGCTCGGCGGCCTCGTCCTCCTGCTGGCCGGGGTGGTCGCGCTTGTACTGGCGAATAACCACATCGGCGAACGCGAAGTCGAAGTGGCGACGCTCGAGCGCGAAGACGCCCAAGCCGCGGCCAAGGCCCAAAGCCTTGCCGCCTACTCCGAATTCCGCGCGATGAGCGAAGAGCGGGTGGCGACGGTGAGCGAGCTCGCCGACAGCCGCTTCGACTGGGAACGGGTGATGCGGGAACTCTCACTGGTGTTGCCGGGGAACGTCTGGCTGGTCGGCCTCACGGCCACCGTCGCACCGGAGGTGAACGTCGAGGGTGGATCCACCGGAGACACTTCGTCGATGCGCGCCGCGAGCCCGGGCCCGGCTCTGGAGCTGAGCGGCTGCGCCGACAGCCAGAACGCCGTTGCCGGGTTCGTCACCGCGCTCGAAGACATCGACGGCGTCACTCGCGTCGGTGTGCAGTCGTCTGCCCTGCCGGAGAAGAGCGAGACCGACAGCGGCGGCGGGGGCGACTCGGAGGGCGACGAATGCCGCACGCGCGAATACATCGCCAAGTTCGGGATCGTCGTCGTCTTCGACGCCGCCCCGGTCGTCCTCCCGGCGACGGCCGAAGGCGCCGCGCCGGTGCCCGCGCCGGAAGACAGCGAAGAAGAGGAAGGCGACGCCCAGACCGCCTCTGACGAAGGTGGGGAAGGCTGATGAAGCTCGAGCTGAACGCCACCAACCGAGCGCTGATCGTCGGCGCCATCTTTGCCGTGCTCGCCTTCGT
Organism: Solirubrobacterales bacterium; assembly: GCA_035759115.1. GTDB lineage: Bacteria > Actinomycetota > Thermoleophilia > Solirubrobacterales > 70-9 > VRUE01. The sequence continues at coordinate 12,064 of DASTVL010000340.1, forward strand.
CTTCTGGACCCAGCTGCTCAGCCCGAAGCGCGACGAAGCGAAGCAGCTGGGCACGCAGGTCGAGCAGCTGGAAGGGTCGTTGGTCCAGCACGAAGCCGAAATTGCCGAAGGCGAAGAGGCGAAGAAGCAGTTCTCGGACGACTATCAGCGTCTGGTCGTCGTCGGCAAGGCGGTGCCGGGCGATGACGACGTGGCCTCGCTGCTCGTCCAGATGAACCGCTTGGCCGACGGCGCCGACGGCACTTTCCGCGATATCAACCTGAGCGTTGGCGGGGGCGAAGAAGAAGCCGCTCCGCCCGCCGCCGGCGAAGCTGCGGCCTCGCCGACCGAGGTCGCGGCTGCGCTCCTGCCGCTCGGCGCGACGGTCGGCCCCGCCGGCCTTCCCGTAATGCCCTACACCGTCACCTTCGACGGCAACTTCTTCGGCGTCGCCGACTTCATCAAGGGCATCGACTCGCTGGTCGACACGAAGAAGGGCGAAAAGGTCGCCGTCGATGGCCGCCTGGTCACGATCGACGGCTTCGCGCTCGAGGCCGATCCGGCCGAGGGCTTCCCGGACCTGCAGGCGAACTTTTCCCTGACCACCTACCTGACCCCTCCCGGCGAGGGAGTCATCGGCGGGGCATCCCCGTCCGCTCCCGGCGAAGCGACGCTGACGCCGGCCGCCACGACCACGGGGGCACTGCCATGAACTGGCTGAAGAAAGGACCGGAGTTGAAGCTTCCGAAGCTGCGCAAGCCGAGCCTCGGCGGCGCGGGCAAGACGTCGCAGATCAAAGCGCCGGCTTTCGCCACCGACCTTTACCAGGACCTGCGGGACCGTCGCCTGCTGCTGCCGCTTGCCCTCGTCCTGGTCGCGATCGCCGCGGTCCCCTTCCTGCTCGGCGACTCGGAGACCGAGGTCCCGCCGCCGGTGACGGGCACGGTCGGTGCCGCCGACGGTGGGAACAGCCGCGCGGGTCGCCTCGCCGTGGTCGAGGCGACGCCGGGACTGCGCGACTACAAGAAGCGTCTCGGCGACCGCACCGAATCCGATCCCTTCAAGCAGCAGCACACCGGCGTGCCCAAGTCGGCCCAGCTCGAATCGACCGGCAGCTCCGGCGGCGGCTCGTCGGAGGAGACCCTGACGGTCGACGAGACCTCCTCCGGCAGCGTCGACGTGGAAGTGCAGCCCGGTGACAGGGGCTCGGGTGGCTCCGGCGGTGGGGGCGCCGCGCCTCGCGGGAGCGGCGTCCGCCTGATCGAGTTCCGCTTCAACATCCAGATCTCCCACACGGAGGAGGCCGCCGACGGCAGCCGCAAGTGGACCGAGCCGCAGGTGCGGCGTGGTGTGAAGGCGCTGACCCAGCTGCCAGGCAAGAAGGTCCCGGTGGCCACGGTGGCCGGCGTCAACCTTCACAACGGCAGGGCCTTCTTCCTCGTCTCCGACGACGTGAAATCGCTGGAAGGCGACTTCAGCTGCAAGACCCGCACGCCGGACGGCCTCTGCGAACTGCTGGAGATCGAAACGGGTTTCCCACTCGAACTCGTCTACGGCCCCACCGACGCCCGCTACCGGATCAAGGTGATCAAGATCGATGCCGTCTGGGCAGGCCGGCCCGGAGACGGCAGGAGCAACAGCACGGTGCGCGCAGCCTTCGGCGGACCCGCCGCGAAGTCCCTGCCGCGCGGTAGTGGGTCAGTTTCAAAATTCGCCCAACCGCAGGTGATTTCGCGCTAGTTTCGCCGGGTCCCTAAAACGAAGCGGCGGGGGCGCTGCGACAACAGCCCCCCGCCCGGCACCGAAAGGCGGAACCTTCCGATGCAGCCAGATCCTAAGCGGGGCGAGTCGCGCCGGAACTTCAAGGTCCAGCGCGCGATTCTTGCCTTGATCCTGGCGGGCGATCCCGTGGCCCGCACCGGCCGCGAGCTTGCCCGTGAGATTGGAGATCACGAAGCAGTAGAGCGCGCAGTCGGGTCCCTTCGCGACTGCGGCCTGCTCGAAACCAGAGGCGGCGAGTCGCAGTCCCTTTGGCCGACCAACGCGGCACGTGAAGCGCACCGGCTGGAGGCGTGGTGAGCAAGGTGGATGTCGCAAGGCGGTTCGGCGAAAATCTGCGGCGGTGCCGGAAGCGCACCGGCCTCTCCCAGGAAGCGCTTGGCTATCGCGCCAGCCTCCATCGCACGGAGATTGGGCTGCTTGAGCGCGGTGAGCGGGTGCCGAGGATCGACACGCTGATCAAGCTGACCCAGGCTTTGCCCGCCGACGCTGCGGATCTGCTCGACGGCATCACGTGGGAGGCCGGAAAGACCAAGGTCACCCCTGGCCGGTTCTCGCTGAGCAGCGAGGTACCCTCTGACCATGCCTAAGCGGTCCAAGAAGCCCGCCGACTTGAACCGCCTCGCCGCGTCCATCGTGAGCGAGGCGACCGATAAAACGCCGCAGCCGGAGGCTCCTCAGGTTCGTGCTGGTCGTGAAGGCGGCCGCAAAGGAGGCAAAGCAAGGGCAAAAGGTCTGTCTCCTGCGCGGCGGTCCAAGATTGCCCGCGACGCCGCCAACGCTCGCTGGCACGGCGAGTAGCCCACCCGATGGGACCCGCAGCTTAGTTGCCCCTTAACTGGGGGTTGTCTTCGGGGGTAGGCAATTCGAGTCGTGCTCATTGAACCCCCTACGGCGACCCCCTCCCATCTAGGTGCCGCCCTGTGGTGTAGTCTTTTCACGGGCAAACACCAAGGAGGTAATTCCGTGGCAACAACCGACTTGAAGGGGTGGCTTGAAGCTTTCCCCCGTGAGGGTGTCGAACAGCGCATCGCCGAGCTTGAGGCCGAGCTGATCGAGCTTTACGACGCGGTCAAAATCCACCAGAAGATCGGTGGGGGGCTGGGGCCGGAAGAGACGCCAGCCACGCCTCCCGTCAAGCCAAATAAGCCGGAAGCGATCAGCTTCATCCTGAAAGAGGCCGGACAGCCACTGACCTCAGGTGAGATTCGCGGGCAAATGGTCGAGCGCGGCTGGCTTGAAGGGGGGCCGAAAGCGCGAAAGCGCTTCTACTCGACTATGACCCGCCTCAAAGGTGAGGACCGCATCGTTCACCGAGCGGACGGGACCTACGAACTCCCGAAGGAGAAGGGGGCGCTCTCAGGGCTTTTCGAGTAAAGAAAACGGGCCGGAAATTCCGAGGTTGGCAAACACCGGAGGTCCGACCCGTTTTCGCTGACGATTGGGGCTGGTCCCTGGTGGGCGCGTTTGGCTTTAGGACCCGGACGCGAGGGTTCGATCCCCTCCAGCTCCACTTCAACTTCTCGTAGAAGGATACCAGTGGTCTGCGAATATTGGCCCCTGTGGGCGACATTTTTCTGTCCGGGCGCTCAAGCATAATGGTCAGTATGAACAGGCTGTCCACCGAGAAGCGCGCCCAGATCATCGGCTGCCTGGTTGAGGGCAACAGCATCCGGGCGACCGTGCGCATGACCGGCGCGGCCAAGAACACGATCACCAAACTGCTGGCCGATCTCGGAGAGGCCTGCGCCGAGTATCAGGACGGCGTGCTGGTCGACCTCCCCTGCGCGGTGGTCGAGGCCGACGAGATCTGGGCCTACTGCTACGCCAAGCAGAAGAACCTGCCCGAGGAGTTCAAAGGGACGCCGGGCTATGGCGATGTCTGGACGTTCACGGCGCTCTGCGCCGATACGAAGCTGGTCCCGACCTGGCTGGTCGGGGAGCGGACGATGGACGACGCCGAAGTCTTCCTGACCGACCTCGCCAACCGAATGAGCGGGCGCATCCAACTGAGCACCGACGGGCACCGGATCTACGAAGGGACCGTGGGGCCGTCGTTTGCCCACGATGTCGATTGGGCGCAGATCCAGAAGCACTACGCGAGCGCTCCCGAGCAGGGCAAATACAGCCCGCCGGTTTGCACCGGGACCAAGCGCCGAGTCCTCAAGGGCGACCCCGATCCCGACCGGATCTCAACCAGCTACGTCGAGCGCCAGAACTTGACGATGCGGATGGGGATGCGGCGATTCACGCGGCTGACCAACGGATTCAGCCGCAAGATCGAGAACCTGGCCCACGCCGTCTCCCTGCACTACATGCACTACAACTTCGCCCGCCCGCACTCGGCCGTGCGAGAGCGCTACTCGCGGACTCCGGCGATGGCTGCCGGAGTGGCCGACCACATCTGGAGCCTGGGAGAGATCGCGGCGCTGCTGGATTGAGCCCACTGCCGCAGGTCAAACGCGGGCGCCTCGGCTCGCCGATCTCCTCGCGTTGCCTACCGGGTGCTTAGGGGGATGTGGAAGATCAGGTAGTTGAGGACTAGGAAGATGGCGACGAAGAAGGCCATCACGGCCGCCGCCCACACCACAACCACGACAACCAAGGCGATCTGCCCCAAGGGGCTATCCCAAAACGACTCTCTGCTGGCCATGTACCGACATACCCTCGCTCCTAGCGCGGGTTGCAGTCGAGGCTAATTTTCAAACTGACCCACTACCTGCCGCGCCCATAACTTCAGTAAGTGAAGCCATGGCGCTAAACTGGCTTTTGCGAGCCGTTTCGAGGCAACCGCGGTTCGCTGCGAAGCAGCCAAATGAGCGCCGAGAGCAACTCCCAATGCCCTGTCTGTCGCACCGCTGACGTCGTCTGCGGCAAGTGGACGCTGTTGGTGATCCGTGACCTCGCCGACGGCTGCGCCCGCTTCTGCGAGCTCGAGCGTTCGCTCGAGGGGATCAGCCCGCGCACGCTTTCGCTGCGGCTGCGGGCGCTGGAAGAAGAGGGGATCGTCGAGCGCAACACCTTTCCCGAGGTGCCGCCCCGGGTCGAGTACGCGCTGACCGAGAAGGGCGAGGCGCTGGTGCCGCTGATCGAGGACATGCGCCGCTACGGCGCCCGCTGGCTGTTCGAAGAGCAGCCGGCCCCGGTCCCCGCATAGCTGCAACGCATCGTGCAGGCGCAGGAGCGCCGCCCGGCGGCGGGAAGGTCGGCCCGTGCGCGATCCTCTGCTCAACGAGGCGATCCGGCGGCTTGCCGCCGAGGCCGCCACCCGCTTCAGCACGCTGGTCGCCGGCGGTGAGCAGATCCCCTTCGACGTCGCCGAGTCCGCCGGGCCCGACGACGCGCTCTTCCACAGCTACGTGCCGCTGACGGCGCGCTTCGTGCGCGAGCGCGAGGCCGAGCTGCGATCGCTGCCCGCGTTCGGGCCCGCCCGCGACGGGGTCGACGCCGCCGGCGTCGCCGTCCCTTATCTGGAGCAGCGCGGCGAGACCGTGCCCGCCGACCCAGGCGAGCGCGCCGCCCGCATGCTGACCGTCTTCATCGCCGCCCTCTGGGACGGCTGCACCGAGTTCTCGCTCGACCGCGAGCGGCTCGAGGGCGCCCTCGCGGTGCTCGACGCCGAGGCCGAGGACGTCGACGAGGCCGACTTCGTCGCCGTGCCCGTGGTCGGTCTGCGGATGCCCGGGATGCGGTTGCAGCTGCCGCACGGCGCCCAGATCGTCCGCGGCGACGCCTTCGAGGCGCCGCTCGAGGCGCAGCGCAGCGAGGGCATGGGCCGCGAGGCCTGGGAACCGCAGTACTTCGCAATCGCCGAGCAGGGCGACGGGCCCGACAGCGCCGGCGCCGCGCTCGCCCAGCTGGGCGAGCTGATCAGCGTCATGCGCCTGTTCAAGCCCGGCGGCGTCGGGCTCGGACCGCACGCGTTCGTCCCCAGCGGCGAGGCCGGCTGGCGCCGGCTTCCGACCGGCGCTCCGGCGCCGCGCGAGGGCGGCTACAAGCTCGACCAGGAGGAGACGGAGCAGCTCGCCGAGCTGGCCGAGGCGCTCGAGGCCCGACCCGACCCGGCCGGCCCGCTGGCCTGGGCCGTGCGCCGCTTCGAGCTCGGCTGCGAGCGTCCCTCTGCACTCGAAGGCCTCAGCGACCACCTGCTCGCGCTGCGCGCGGTGCTCGACGGGCAGGGCCCGGTCGGCGCCTCGCTGCCGATGCGCGCCGCGGCGCTGATCGCCGGCGACTCAAGCGACCGCCTCGCCGCGCGCGAGCGGGTCGAAGCGGCGATGGAGCTGGAGCGCGCCCGCATGGCCGGCGCCCCGACCGTCGACGTCGAGCTGGCCGGCTGGGTCGAGGACAGCGTCCGTCGCATCCTGCGCGAAGCCGCCCTCGGCGAGCTCCGCGCCGACCTCAACGAGGTCGCCGACGAGACCCTGATCGCGACCGGCCTAGACGGCGGCGACGCCTCGATCGCGGTCGCCGAAGAAGTCGAAGAGGAGGAGCACGAGATGAGTCAGGACACCCGCATCCTCGAGCCGGTCCCGGCCGAGGACGAGATCCGCGTCACCGACGCCCGTGACTGGATGGAGGAGGTCGAGGAGGACGCCGCCGTCCCGGCCGAGGAGAGCACGCTCGACTTCCCCGCGGTCGAGGGCGACCTCGAACACCGCGAGCGGATCGACACCCCGCGCGTCCGCCACCTCTTCCCGGTCCCTGAGGACGCGGACTGGGAGGTCAAGGAGTTGAAGTACGACCACTACGGTCGCGCCGGCTGACCGGCGCATATCTGCGTCATCGGTCGCTCGCGTGCAGAGCACGCCACGCTCCCTGCTTCCTTGATCTGCTTGGTCAGTCGGCGCGACCGGCAGCTAGGGCAATCCGCTCCGCGGCGCTCGCGAACAGGTAGCGGTTGATCTCGGCGAGGCCGCCGAGGTCGTGCACGTCCTCGTCCAGGTAGGGGACGCGGATGACGCTGCGGGTGCGCAGCTCGGCCGCGAGGTGCTCGATGTTGCGCGCGTCGCGCTCGGCCAGTGCCTGGTAGTCGGCGAAGTTCTCGCAGACGCGCGCCGCCAGGTCGTCGTCTCCCAGTTTCTCGGCCAGCGTCGCCTCGAGGTCGGCGGGGTCGCCCTCGCCGCGCAGGCTCTCCGCCGGGTAGTGCACCTTGTTGACGATCACGCCGCCGAACGGCAGCTCCGCCTCGACCAGCTTGCGGTGGAAGTAGACCGCCTCGTCGATCGGCTCGCCCTGGGGGCCGCAGACGACGAGGAAGCAGGTGTGGGGGTCGGCGAGCAGCTTGTTGACCCGCTTGGCGCGCGCCTGGAAGCCGTCGACCATGCCGCTGAATGCGTTGAAGAACTCGGCCAGGTCGGCGAGCAGGTCGAAGCCGACGATCCGCTTGAAGACCGAGAGCGCGACCGAGGCGCCGCGCCCGGCGACCTTCGCCGCCAGCCCGGTCGGCTTCATGAAGACGCGCAGCGAGCGTCCCTCGATGAACTGGGTGAGGCGTTTCGGCGCGTCGAGGAAGTCGAGCGCGTTGCGGGTCGGCGGCGTGTCGAGCACGAGCAGGTCGAAGCGGCCGGAGGTGTGCAGCTCGAACAGCTTCTCCATCGCCATGTACTCCTGCGAGCCGGCCAGGGCGCTGGAGATCTGCTGGTAGATGCGGTTGTCGAGCACGCGGTCGCGCGACTCCTCGTCCGGCGCTTGCCGGGCGACGAGCTCGTCGAAGGTCGCCTTGGCGTCGAGCATCATCGCCCATAGCTCGCCCTTCATCTCGATCCCGTGCCGCTCGAACAGCTCCGGGTCGACCTGGCTCGCCTCGTTGCCGAGCTCGCGCAGACCGAGTGAGTCGGCGAGCCGCTTCGCCGGATCGATCGTGAGCACGCAGACGCGCAGGCCGCGCGCCGCCATGCCGGCAGCGATCGCCGCCGAGGTCGTCGTCTTGCCGACCCCGCCCGAGCCGGCGCAGATGCAGATGTCCTTGCCTGCGAGGATCTCGTCGACGGCCGGCATCAGTTGAGCCTCTTGGCAAGCTGTTCGGCGGCGGCGAGGCCGAGCTCGGGCTCGAAGAGGAAGGGCAGGGTCTTGACCGGGGCCTCGACCCGGCGGCGCAGGCGGGCGAGCTGGGCGCGCTGCGAGCGGGCGCGGCCGTGCTCGGAGCCGGCGGCGCGGGCGGCGGCGCGCACGATCCCGTCCTCGCCGCACGCGAGCTCGGCGAGGCGCTCGGCCTCGTCCTTGTCGAAGCGCTCGGGGTAGAGGCCGTTGAGGTAGACGCGGTCGACGGCGACGCCGACCTCGGAGCGCAGCTCGCTCTCCAGCGCCGCCGACTCGTTGACCGGCATCTCCTCGGGCAGCGCGACGATCGCCGTGCCGGTGTGCTCCTGGTCGACGATCAGGCGGTTGAGCGCCTGCGCCTGCGAGTGGATCGGCCCGACCCGGGCGATGTTGGCGAAGGTGCGCGGCGTCTGCAGGAAGCCGATCCCGTGCCCGGTGGCGGGCGCGTCGACGATCACCAGGTCGTACTTGCGGCCGCTCTTGACCTTGCGGTCGAGCTGGGCCAGCTCCCAGATCTTGCCGATCGTGACCAGCTCCTTGAGCCCGGGCGTCGCCGCGGCGAGGTAGGAGAAGATGCGGCTGCGGAAGAGCAGGTCGCGCATCGCCCGCACCTTGAGCTGCAGCAGCACGTACTCGCGCATCGACTCGTCGGGGTCGATCGAGATCGACCAGAGGTTCTCGGCCATCTCGACCTCGTGGAAGCCGACCTCGGTGTGGGAGAAGATCCGCGAGGCGTTCTCCTGCGAGGCGACCTCGCAGACGATCGTGCGCTTGCCTTTGGCGGCGGCGCGCAGCCCCAGCGCGACCGCGACCGTGGTCTTGCCGACTCCGCCCTTGCCGGTCACGAAGACCAGTCGCTTGTCGAGAATGTCGGGGATCGGGGTGATTCCTAGCAATTTCGTGGGCCGGCAGGAAAAACGGGTACCCGTGCGAATACCCGCGCAATGGGATTTCTGAGCCGAAGGAACAAGTCCGCGCCCACCGCCGAGCCGGAAGCTGAGGAGCAGCATCCGATCGTCGAAGAGTTGCAGCAGATGGAGCAGGCCGTGCCTGAGGCGCCTCCTGAGCCGACGCCGACTCCCGCTCCCGCGCCGCCTCCGGCGCCCGAGCCGACCCCGGAGCCGGTCGCCGAGGAGCCCGAGCGTATGCAGGCGCGCGATCTGATCACTCCGAGCCGGCACTCGCTCGTGGTTGAGGAGCCTGAGGTTGAGGCGCCGACCAAGCATGCCGAGGTGATCGCCTTCGCCAATCAGAAGGGTGGGGTCGCCAAGACGACGACGACTTTGAACCTGGCTGTGGCCTTTGCCGAGTCGGGGCACCGGGTGCTCTGCATCGACCTCGACCCGCAGGGGAACCTGACGATGAGCCAGGGGATCGATCCGGACAAGGTCGAGAAGAGCCTCTACGACGTGCTCGTCAACGACATGCCGATCAGCGAGATCATCCAGCACCGCGAGATCGACATCGCCGTGTCCTCGATCGACCTGGCCGGCGCGGAGATCGCGATGAGCACCAAGATCGGCCGCGAGCGCTCGCTCGAGAAGGCGCTGAAAGAGGTCTCCGGCGACTACGACTTCGTCTGCATCGACACGCCGCCCAGCCTCGGGCTGCTGACGATCAACGCGCTGACCGCCGCCAACAAGGTGATCGTCCCGGTCCAGTGCGAGTATCTCTCGATGCGCGGGCTGGTGCAGCTGCAGAACACGCTGAAGATGATCCAGGAGAACCTCAACCCGGACGTCAAGATCGAGGGCATCCTGCCGACGATGCTCGACTCGCGCACCGTCCACGCCAAGGAGGCGGTCGAGATCCTCGAGGAGAACTTCGGCGACCTGGTCTTCCGCTCGCGCATCCGCAAGGCGATCAAGTTCGCCGAGGCGCCGGTGAAAGGCGCCAGCGTGCTCAAGTACGATCCGCAGGGGAACGCCGCGGGTTACTATCGAGACTTGGCTAAGGAGGTCTTGGAGCATGAGTCGGCGTAAGCGGGCGAGTATGCGCGAGGGTCCCCTTGCCGACCTCTTCCGCTCTACTTCCGACGACGCGCCGGACGATCCGCCCGAGGCGCCGGAGCCGTCACCACCCGAGCCGCCGGCTGAGCCCGAGCCTGTCGCCGAGGAGCCGGAGCCCACTTCCGCTGCGGAGGAAGCTGAGACTGCGCCTGAAAGGTTGAAGAGGGTCTTTTCGGAGGAGCCGGCTCCTAGAGCTGAAGCGCCGGCCGAGACGCCGCGCTATGGGCGGGAGGAACCTGAGTATGAGCCTCCCGGGTCGGGGGAGCCGCATCAGCCTGTGATCCGGGTCGTGGGCGTGGGGGGCGCGGGCGTCAACGCGGTCAACCGGATGGTCGACGCGAATGTGCCCGGGGTCGAGTTCATGGCCGTCAACACCGATCTTCAGTCGCTGCAGCTCTGCGTCGCCGACGTCACCGTGCACATCGGCGACGAGCAGACGCGCGGCCTCGGCGCCGGCGCCGACCCCGAGGTCGGCCACAGCTCCGCGTTCTCCGAGCAGGACAAGATCAAGCGCCTGCTCAAGGGCTCGGACATGGTCTTCGTCGCCGCCGGCGCCGGCGGCGGCACCGGCAGCGGCGCCGCTCCGGTGATCGCCCGCCTCGCCCGCGAGGTCGGCGCGCTCACGGTCGGCATCGTCACCAAGCCGTTCAAGTTCGAGGGCTCGCGCCGCGGCAACCAGGCCGACAAGGGGATCGAGGACCTGGCGGCGGCCGTCGACACGCTGATCGTCGTCCCCAACGACCGCCTGCTCGAGGTGCTCGACCAGCACACCTCGATGGTCGAGGCCTTCCAGGTCGCCGACGACGTGCTGCGCCAGGGGGTGCAGGGGATCTCCGATCTGGTCACGCTGCCGGCGCTGATCAACCTCGACTTCGCCGACGTGCGCACGATCATGTCCGACGCCGGCCGGGCGCTGCTCGGGATCGGCATGGGCAGCGGCGAGGGCCGCGGCCTGCTCGCGGCCGAAAAAGCGATCTCCTCGCCGTTGCTGGAGACCTCGATGGAGGGGGCGCGGGCGATCCTGCTCTCGATCACCGGCGGGCCCGACCTCTCGCTGATCGAGGTCAGCGAGGCCGCGAAGCTGGTCGGCGAAGCCGCCCACCCCGACGCGAACATCATCTTCGGCGCCAACATCGACGAGGAGCTGGGCGACCAGATCTGGGTCACCGTGGTGGCTACCCGCTTCGACGGCCAGGCGCCGCCGCGCCGCGCCGCCGAGCCGACGATCCGCCGCACCAAGGACGCCGGCCGCGGCCGCCGGCCGCGCAACGAGAAGGCCGGCGAGCTGAGCAGCCTCGACGTCCCTGAGTTCCTGCCCGGGTAACGCCCCGAAGTGAACGGCGTCGTCGCGGCGGGGCACCCCCTTACCGCCGAGGCGGGAGCCGAGGTGCTGCGCGAGGGCGGCAACGCCGTCGACGCCGCGGTCGCCGCGGTGCTCGCCTCCTTCGCGGTCGAGAGCCCGCTGACCGGGTTCGGCGCCGGCGGCTTCATGATGGTCAGCCGCGGCGCCGAGACGACCCTGATCGACTTCTTCGTCGCCGCGCCGGGCAAGGACGGGATCGAGCGCGGCGAGGAGCTTGTTCCGGTGCCGGTCCACTTCGACGAGGAGACGGTGCAGACGTTCTACGTCGGCCCCGCCTCGTGCGGCGTGCCGGGCACGGCGGCAGGGCTGGAGCAGGCGCTGATGCGCTTCGGGACCGCCGCGGCGGCCGACCTGGTCGGCGCCGGCGTGCGGCTGGCCCGCGAGGGCGCCCCGATCAACGCGATCCAGGCCTACATCCTGGAGATCCTCTGGCCGATCCACGAGCGCCTCGCCGGCACGCGCGAGCTCTACGCGCCGCAGGGCCGGCCGCTGGGCGAAGGCGACGTCTTCCGCTTTCCCGACCTCGCCGAGGCGCTGGAGCGCTTCGGCGCCGAAGGCGCCGCGCCCTTCTACAGCGGCGAGGTGGCGGCGGCGCTGAGCGGCTTCGTCGCCACCCACGGAGGGACGCTCGGGCCGAACGACCTCGCCTCCTACGAGGCGATCGAACGGCGGCCGCTTCACGCCCCGTTCCGGGGCGCCGAGGTCTGGACCAACGCGCCGCCGTCCTCGGGCGGGATCCTGATCGCGCACACGCTCGGCCTGCTCGAGCGGCTCGGCCCCGAGAGCGGCCCCGAGCAGCTGGTCGCGGCGATCGACGCCGCCAACCGGGCGCGCGGCGAGGAGTTCGCCGAGGCGCTCTACGGCGAGGGGCTGGAGGCCGCCCTGCTCGACCCCGAGCGGCTCGACCTCAAGGCCGGCGACCTGCTCGGCTCGACCACCCACATCTCCGTGCTCGACGGCCACGGGCTGTGCGCCAGCGTCACCTGCTCCAACGGCTCCGGCTCCGGTGTGCTCGTTCCCGGCACCGGCGTGATCCTCAACAACATGCTCGGCGAGGAGGACCTCAACCCGCTCGGCTTCCACGCGATCGCGCCGGGACGGCGGGTGCCCTCGA
>DASTVL010000341.1:0-6769 GCA_035759115.1 Solirubrobacterales bacterium
CACGCAGCGCAGCCGTGCGTTCGGGCGCCCATGCTCGATCTTCCTCTCGCCTTCCTCGGCGACGAGCACAAGCACGCCGTTCAGCACGTAGAAGGCACCCTCTCTGACGGCTTGCTCGTCGCGGAACTTGATCAGCCGGCGCGTGCCGCTGCGCAGCTCCTCATGGCATGCTTTGAACAGGGGCTCGAAGCGCTCGAAGTCCTCGCAGGGACGGCGGCGCGCGATCTCTTCAGGCTGCACCGAGGGCTTCGGGACGTGCCGCAAGGCGTGGATGTCCTCCTCTGGCGCCTCGAGCAAGCCAAGCGAGTCCTCGGCGACGGCCTCCTCCAGCGAGTCTGGAGGCTTTGGCGGCTCGAGAATGCCAAGGTCGTCATACGGAGCCAGCAGCTCTCGTTGCTCATCCGACGCCGACATCGACCCGAGTCGGTGGGCAAGCATCATCTCGGTGACGTCGTCCGCCTCCTTATCGGGCGTGTTCCCATGCCGGCTGACGAACTCCTTGATCTCCTCGAAGCTCGCGACGAGCCGCTCGTCCTTCGTCATCGTCTGCCGTTTCGCCGGCAGGGTGAGCAGCCCCAAGTCGTCTTCGGCGATCATTGCCCTGAGGGTCTCGGCGTCGATCGTCAAAGCGCCTGCTCCCGACGTCGCTGCTGGAGGAGGAGCAACGCCTCCGCCATCCGTTGCTCCTGGGGGTCGCCTGAGTTGCGAGCCGGCGGCTTGCCCGCCCTGCGGGCGAAGTCATTGATCTTCGGCCAGAGCAGGAGCGCCTCCTCCTCGCTCATCTCGATTCGAGTGGCGTCGATCGCGTCCTGGATCAGCCCGAGCACCCGTTTCGTGACCGACTTCGAAAGCACCTCGAACGCCTTCTGAAACGGGTTGACCGTGTCGATCAGGTCGATATTCAGCTCTTCGATGTTGACGAACTTCCCGGCCATCAGGACGAAGCGTTTGTCGCCCACGTCTTTTACCTCTCCGTTCTTCACGACCGAGTCGGTGACGACGTGCTGGCGCACCTCCTCGACCTCCTCCTCGGAGATGTCGGGATAGCGAGTCCGAATGATTTTTGGAATCAGGATCTTGTTCATCACCTCGGGGTCGACGTTGCCCGGCATTGCCTTCAGCATCGTGGCGTCCTGAAGGATCTGTGCCTTGAGGTCGTTCAGATCCGCATCGACGATGTGTTTGACCCTGTCGGTCGACGGCTCTTTGAAGCCATTGATCTTCAGCTCGCCGACGCCGGGGCGGTCGTCCGGTCCCTGCTTGGTGCGGAACTTGAAGTTGGGCGCCAGCACCTGCTCCATCAACAGCGAGGCAGTGATCGCCTTCAGCATGTTGTTGACGGCGATCTTGACCTCCTCGTCGCCGGCATCGGGCTGGGCGATCAGGTTGGTGAACTGCGAATGCGTCTTGTTCGGGCTGTCGCGCGTGCAGCGCCCGATGATCTGGATGATCTCGGTCAGCGACCCCCGGTAGCCGACCGTCAGCGCGTGCTCGCAGTAGGGCCAGTCGAAGCCCTCCTTGGCCATGCCGAGGGCGACGATCAGGTCGATGTCGTCGAGCTCCTCCATCGTGCGCAGGTACTCGACGATCTTGGGGCGCTCGGTGGGGTCGTCGTTGACGAGATCGGCGACCTTGATCACCCGGCCGTCCTCGCGACGCACCTCGATCACGCCGGTCTCGGGGTCCTGTCCCACGACTTCCCCGATGGAGTCGAGGATGGTGTCGACCTCGCGCAGCTTGTCCTTGGTCGACTCGCCCGACTGGACGGATGGGATGTGGAGGATCGTCTTCTTGTCGGTGTCGAGGACTTCGTCCAAGGCGCTCGTGTAGCGCCCCGTATAGAAGTGGTAGCCGATCCCGAGCGCCTTCAGGTGCGTGTAGCCGTTCAGCTGCTCGTAGTAGTTGTAGGTGACCTTGTCGAACTTGGCTTCGTCGTCGGCGTGAAGGACGGGAACGGCGTCGCCGCGGAAATAGGAGCCGGTCATCGCGACGATGTGGGCATTGGTGTTGGCGATGACCGAGCGCAGCAGCCCTCCGAGCCGGCTGTTCTCGTCGCTGGAGACGTGGTGGAACTCGTCGATCGCGAGGACCACGCCATCGAGCAGCTTCTCGTCAATCGCGTCGTGCGCGAAGCGCAGGGTCGCGTGGGTGCAGACAAGGATCGGGTCCGTCCCCTCGAGGAACCGCTGGACGGCGGCGACCTTGCCCTCCTCGCTGCCGGGGGTACAGAGATTGTTGCGATCCTCGATCAGCCAGTCGGCGGAGAAGCCGGACTCGGTCAGCGGGGTGCTGGCGAAGGAGCGGCCGATCGAGCGCTCGGGGACGGCGACGATCACCTTCCTCAGGCCCTGGTTGTAGAGCTTGTCGAGGCCGATGTACATCAGGGCTCGCGACTTCCCTGAGGCGGGCGGAGCCTTGATCAGCAGGTACTGACTCTCGCGCTTGGCGAATACCTTGACCTGCATCTCACGCATACCCATCGAGTCGACCGCGGTGCTCTGCCCCGTTTGGGCATACTCGACGTGGACCAGATCGTCAGGCATTCGCCACCTCCTGCTCAGTCACCATCTCCTCGTACATCGCGAAGAGCACCTTCAGCCGCTCCTCGTCGGACTCGAACGGCCGCGGCCTATAGAGGCGGTCAACGGTCTCGTCCAGCGCCTTATGGGCCTCAAGCAGTACGGCAGGCATTTCGTTGGGGTCGTAGAGTTCAGCCAGGGTGCGGTTGGAAAACTGCTCTCGCGCCGCGAGGACACCGACCGCGCCAGCCTTGAGCGCGTCCTTATCCCTCACCGACAGCTTCGGCAAGGAGAACGTGTTGTAGACGAGGACTGCCGAGTAACGGTAGTCGGTCTTCAGACGTCCGCCCACCGCACCAAGCCAGGCCATATGCATCCGAGACTGGATCAGGCCGAATAGCCACGGCTCGGCACCGTAGATTGCGTTAGCGGCGTTGGATATGACAGTCTTGTCGTCCACAAAGTCCATCGGCACGTACTGCCTGCGCTCCGAAGAGACGCTCGGGACGACGATGGCCGTGCCGCGCATGTGCGCCCGCTGGACAAATCGATGTGGCTTCGCGGCAGCGTCCCGGGTGCTTTTCGCGTCGCTCTTTTTACGGAACCCACGGACACGCGAGACGCGATCGGCGATCTCTGGTATGGCCAGGGCCGCTTCGAGCTCATGGTCCTCGATCCAGAGGCATGCTCGCCACGATCCGTCGATTGCCTCCTTGGCGCCTCCATACCGGCGAATGAAGCGCGCCGCTTGGGGCTCGCGGGCAATGAGCTCGTCAGCCTCGCGTCGGTCGAGGATCAGGTTTCCTCCGTCGCGCGGCATGCTGCCAAACACCATTGGCGGTAGGCCAGCCAGCGACTTCCTTGAATTGGTGACGATGACATCGCCTCCATCGGGGACCAGGTAGGCGTTGATACTCTTTGCCGTCTTCTTGGCCCCATCCGAGTAGAGCGCCTTCTCCTTTGCCGCACCCGCACGTGCGAGGCCGACAATGGTGCAGGTCACCCCGGCATTTCGCTTCGCGGCGTTGGACCACCGAAACGGCGTATACGCGAAGGTAATCTCGACGCCGAGATCGAAGATTCGTGGCCACAGCATCGTCACCTGGCTGCCCTGGACGATCGAGTTCGTTGCCACGAGCCCGGCGGCAGCCTGGTCCTGAGCGGATATATAGTCCGCCGCCTTGTACAGCCAGGCGGCCACGTAGTCGAGGTACTTGTTGATCGACGAATCGCCGACAGCGATGCTCAGATCCTCCTTCTGGGCCAAGCTCTGTCGGGTACCACCCTGATATGGCGGATTCCCGAGCACGTAGGTAGGGTCTGCCGCCGGATCGCATACCTCTCGCCAGTCGATCCGAGTCGCGTTGCCGCACCTGATGTTCCCCGCTTCCTTCAGTGGGATGAGGGGAATCTCGACGCCGAACAGCTCTTTGAACCTCACATTCATCTGATGTTTGGCGAGCCAGAGAGAGAGCGTGGCGATTTCGTGGGCGAAGTCGTCGATCTCGATGCCGTAGAAGTTGTCGAGCAGGATTCGCGAAAAGTCGAAAAGTCGACGCCTCGAAGGCTGCAAATCGGCGATCCGCTCCAAGATCTTGTGCTCAAGGCGGCGCAGCTCCTTGTAGGCGATTACGAGAAAATTGCCGGAGCCGCAGGCGGGATCGAAGATTTGGATCGTCGCCAGACGATCGAGCAGCCGGTCAAGCCTGGCGGTGCTATCCCCCGCGGCGTCAAACTCCTCTTCCAGGTCGTTGAGGAAGAGTGGTCGGATCACCTTCATGATGTTGTCGACCGACGTGTAGTGCATGCCGAGCTTTCCTCGCTGGCTCGGATGCACGATGGCCTGGATCATCGAGCCGAAGATGTCGGGGTTGATCTGGGACCAGTCGAGCGTGCCGC
The DNA here is from genome assembly GCA_035759115.1 of Solirubrobacterales bacterium. Classification (GTDB taxonomy): domain Bacteria; phylum Actinomycetota; class Thermoleophilia; order Solirubrobacterales; family 70-9; genus VRUE01. Next base: position 4,419 of record DASTVL010000341.1, read on the forward strand.
ACTCGAGGACGATCGACCGCGCCTTGGCCGTGAATCTCGGGGCGCTCGAGTGCCGCTCGAAGAGCTTGCCGTTCACGTAGCCGAACTCTCGAAGGTGAGACGGAAAGCCGATGCGCGACTCGGGTCTTGTGTTGAGAACGTCGTAAATCTGATCGAAGAGTTCGTGAAGGTCTTCGCCGCCGCCGAGGCTGAGGGATCCGATTGCGTTGGTGAAGCTGCCCTTCTTGAAGACGCCAGTGTCCTCGGCGAAAAAGCAGAACAGGAGTCGCGAGAAGAAGACGTTGAGGTCGTGGATCTGCTCCTCGGTTTCGACGGCGTTCTTCATCGTGATCTCGTCGTAGAGCTTCGCCATCTTCCCGGCGGCTTTGACGTCCGCCAGGTTCAGATCCTCGATCTGGGTCTTCTCGATCCCCGCCCACGGAAGGAAGAAGGCAGCGTGGTTCTGTAGCTCCTTGATCTTGATGTCGAGCGCATCGCCGGTATCAAGGTCCGCAGCGACGAGCCTTGTCTCGTTGCGGGCAATCGCGAAGCGGGGGCGCTCGCGAACGATTCGCTCCTCGGCCTTGGCCGCGTCGACCGCGGCGTAGAGCTCCTCATCTGGGCAGTCGAGTGAGCGGTAGTAGACCTTGCTCCGCCAGAGATACTCGCCCTCGTGGTCGGACCTGTTGTAGGAGCCCGAGCGCAGGCGCGTGATCGAGGCCTTCGGAATGCCGTAGGCACGCAACAGCTCAAAGAGAAACTCAGACCCCTCAGCGGAGCATACGTCGGCAACCTGCTCCTCGATCTCCTTGAGGTTCATATCGATCGGCAAGCGGGCATCGGACGACGCAACTCTATTTCGCGGCCCCGATGGTCGGTCCGGCATGCATGGCCGGAGCTTATGTCGGCTGGCCGACCGTAGCTCCACCGCCGGCCCAAAGCGAGCCGGAATCGGCCGAAATCGCCGCTAATCCCTGCGCATCCGCGTCATTTTGGGAACTAGTGCCCAAAACGGAGGCAATATGCGGGGGTGGTTTGATATTCGCCCGCGAGGGCCAACAGGCCGAAATGCTGGGGATTCGATGCGAAGCGGCTGATCGGATTCGAACCGACGACCTTCTGCATGGCAAGCAGACGCTCTAGCCAGCTGAGCTACAGCCGCATCTGGCGGGATTCTATCCGTTCTCTGCGAGCAGGCTCTGCAGGTCGAGTGGTTCGGTGACCATCGCGATCTCATTGCTGTCCGGGAGGCGGGGCCACTCGTCGCGTGGGCGGTCGCGATAGAGCTCGATCCCGTTGCCGTCGGGGTCACGCAGGTAGAGCGCCTCGCTGACGCCGTGGTCGGAGGCGCCCTCGAGCTGGATACCAGCCTCGGTGAGGCGTTGGAGGGCGTCGGCGAGGGTACGGCGGTCTGGGTAGCGGATCGCGACGTGGAAGAGGCCGGTGCTCCGCACCGGGGGCGGCGGGGCGTCCCTCGAGTGCCAGGTGTTGAGGCCGATGTGGTGGTGGTAGCCGCCGGCCGAGACGAAGGCCGCCTCGTCGCCGATCCGCTGTTGCAGCTCGAAGCCGAGCACACCGCAGTAGAAGTCGAGCGCCCGGTCGAGATCGGCCACCTTGAGGTGGACGTGGCCGATGTCGACGCGGGGGTCGATCTGCTCAGGCATCGCCGTCGAGGGCAGCGTTTACGAGGCGGTCGGCTTCGGCGTTCTGCTCGCGGCGGACGTGGCGGATCGACCAGTTGTCAAAGGCCCGCAGCGCCTTCTTCACCTCCGTGTGGAGCTCACGCATGGTCGCGTTTTTGACCTTGTACTCGCCCTTGACCTGGCGCACGATCAGCTCCGAGTCGCCGATCAGCTCCAGCTCGCTCGCCCCCAGCTCGGCGGCGCGCTCGATCCCGAGCAGCAGCGCCTTGTACTCGGCGACGTTGTTGGTCGCCGTGCCGATCCGCTCGCCGCGCTCCTCGAGCACGTTGCCCTCTCCGTCCTGGACGACGGCGCCGATCGCGGCCGGGCCCGGGTTGCCCCGGGCGCCGCCGTCGACGTTCACGACCAGCTTCAAGCTCGCCCTACCCGACCGGCTTGCCGTCGCGACTGCGGCCGGGCGCGACGCCGAGGGCGACCCGGCCACCCTGCTCCGCCCGCGCGTTCCATTCCCGCGCGGAGCCGTCGAGCTGCCCGATCTCATCGCCCTTGCCGAGCTGGAAGACCGGCCGCGCCTCGTCGCCGAGGTCGACGCCCCACTGGTACCAGCCGAGCTCCCAGGCGACCGTGACCCGCACCGCCCCCGCGGCGCCGGCGGCGGAGCCGATCGAGACCCGGGGCTCGCCCAGGGTCCGCATCAGGCCTGCGACCGTGCGCGCCGCGTCGCTCGAG
>DASTVL010000342.1:0-4014 GCA_035759115.1 Solirubrobacterales bacterium
CCGCCTTCGTCGGCGGGCTCGGCACCGGCGGCACGCTGATGGGCAACGGGCGGCGGCTGAAGGAGGCGAATCCGGAGACGCTGCTGGTCGCAGCCGAGCCGATGCAGGGGGAGATGGTGCACGGGCTGCGCTCGCTCGACGACGGCTTCATCCCGCCGATCATCGACATCACCCTGCTCGACCGCAAGATCATGGTCTCCAACCGCGACGCGATCGTCTGGACCCGCAAGTTGCTCGACGAGGAGGGCGTCTTCGCCGGCGTCTCCTCCGGCGCGATCGCCCGCATCGCCGTCCGCATCGGCGAGGAGCTCGAGGGCGGCAACGTCGTCTTCCTGATCCCCGACGACGGCTGGAAGTACCTCTCCTCCGGCGTCTACACCCGCCCGATCGACGAGATCGAGAACCTGGACTCCACCGTCTGGTGGTAGCCGGTCCGATGCGGATCGCGCAGAGCCTCGCCGACGAGATCGTCACCCACGCGCGGGAAGACCTGCCGAACGAGTGTTGCGGGATGGTCGGCGGGCAGGATGGCGTGGCCGCGACCGTCTACCGGGCCGAGAACGCCGAGGGCAGCCCACTGCGCTACTCGATCGACGCCAAGGAGCAGTTCCGGCTGATGCGCGAGATCGAGCAGGCGGGGGAGGAGCTGGCGGCGATCTACCACTCGCACACGAAGAGCGCCGCCTATCCGTCGCAGACCGACGTCAACCTCGCCGGCTGGCCGGAAGCGGTCTACCTGATCGTCTCGCTGGCCGACCCGGACGCGCCCGACCTGAAGGGCTTCTGGATCAAAGACGGCGAGATCGAGGAGGCCGAGATTGTCGTCGAGTAGCGGCAAGCTGGTCAAGGTTGGCTACGGCCAGAACCAGGCCGAGGCGGAAATGATCCAGGGCCTGCTCTCCGAGCACGGCATCCCGAGCATGCTCAAGCGCGCCGCGGGCTTCGACGTGCCTGACTTCCTCGCCGCCGGCCCACGCCAGGTGCTCGTCGCCGAGGAGCTCGCCGAGCAGGCGCGCGAGGTGCTCGAGGGAACGCCGGGCGTCAGCTAGAGGGGCGGGCCATCGCCCGCAGGTAGTCGCGCCAGGCGGACTCGATTTCACCGACGCCGGCGTCGAAGGCGGTTTCCAGCGTCGGCGCGGCGCCGCCGGGGTCGATGCTGAGCGCGAGCCGGGTGCAGGCGTCGGCGCCGCGTTCGGTCTCGAGCAGGTCGAAGATCGTGCCGCCGAGCAGCACGGCGTCGCGGCGCGAGGGGGGGAAGGAGGGGCCGCCGCTCTCGCGCAGCCGCCTGATCACCGCCGCCCGGTAGAGGCCGACCTGGCGGGCGAAGTACTGCGCGGCGCCCTCGACCAGCCAGGCCCAGCCGAGGTAGCGGGCGAAGCGGCGCGGCGTCCAGGAGGGGGGGAGGTCGGGGTTGTTGGCGGCGATCACGAGCTGGGCGTAGAGCCGCTCGGCGGTGCCGCGCAGCGCCTCGCGCGAGTCGTTGCCGGCGGCGCGTCGTTCCATGTGCAGGTCGTTGAGCACGTGCAGCTCGGTCGCCATCGCCCAGCCGGCCAGGTAGCGGCGGCCGGCCGGCGCCGCCGACCAGCGCGCCGCCGGCAGGAAGGGGTGGGCCAGGGCGAGCATCAGTGGGTTGGTGTGGACGACGACGGTGACTTCGCCGGGCACCACGGCGAAGCGGTCCTCGAGCCGCAGTCGCAGTTCCTCCATGCGGTCGAGCGAGCGCTCGGCGAAGGCGGCGTCGCCGCTGTCATGGCGGGCGGTGAAGCTAAGCGAGTGAGTCTCGACCCAGGGAATGGATCGAGCCTACTGTCCGAGACGGCTAAACCAGGACCGGTTCGGAGGAGGTGCAGACGCTGTGGATCTCGCTGCGGGCGCGGTCGAACTCCTCGTCGGCCATCACCGGGGTGCCCTCGAAGGGGAGGTCGCGGTCGATCTCGACCCAGGAGCGGCAGCCGTGGTACTCCTCGCGGACGCGGACGGTGACCGGGCGCGGGATGCGGTGGACCCGCAGCAGCAGGATGTGCAGCGGGTGGCGCCGCTTCCAGTTGAGCCGCTTCTCGGCGTAATCGGGCGTCCAGACGTAGTAGGGGGAGAGCTCGTCGACGACGCGCGGGTTGTCGATCGTCAGGTGGTCGGTCACCTCGGCCCAGCAGCGCAGCCGCACGCGGTCGGGCTGGGGGATGCCGCCGTCCTGCAGCAGCGCCCGGGGGGGCGGCTCCTCGTCGGGCCAGACACCCTCCTCGAGCGCGCGGCTCAGCTCCGGGTGATGCGACTCGCGGACCAGGTTGTTGCGCTGGTGGTCGAAGGTCGGGTAGAGGAAGAAGCGCTCGTGATCGAGCTCGAAGTTCTTGTTCTCCTCGCGGATCCCGCCCTTGCGCAGGGTCAGCAGCTGCTCGCCCTCGGCGAGAGCGCGCACGGTTACAGCCCATTCCTTTAAAGCGATCGGCATATGAATTCGTACCTCGGAAGGTCGGGGTGAGTCGAGACTGGGAAGTAGCGCTTGCCCCTGTCCAGGCGAGAGCCCCGCCAAGGCCATGCAGTCTAGACGAGGGCGACCGAATCGCCAAATTAAAACGGCGTTACCTGGACGTCGATCCGAGCCCGCCGCCCCCCGGCGTCTCGATTCGCAGCCTGTCGCCCGCCTGCAGAGCGCCCTCGCTCTTGCCCGGAAGCGGCTCGCCGTTGAGCAGATCGGCCCCGGTCCGGCCGTCCTCGCCGCCGTCGCGGCCGCGCGGCGGGTGGCGCCGGCGCTCGCCGATCAGCGTGTAGCGCATCGGCGCCAGGGCTTCGATCTCGCGCACGATCCCCTCGCCGCCGCTCTGCGCCCCGCCGCCGCCGCTGCCCCGGCGCAGCGCCAGCTCGCGCACGCGCAGCGGGAACTCGGTCTCGAGCGCCTCGACCGGCGTGTTGAGCGTGTTCGACATCGCCACGTGGATCGCCGACGGCCCGGCGGCGCCGGGGCAGGCGCCCTGGCCGCCGCCGAGCGTCTCGTAGTAGGTGAAGCCCTCGCCGGCGAGGGTGAGGTTGTTCATCGTGCCCTGCCCCTGGGCGGGGACCGGCCGGGCGCCGCCGAGGGCGGCGATCGTCAGGTCGGCGACACGGCTCGAGGTCTCGACGTTGCCGGCCGCGACCGCGGCGGGGAAGCGGGCGTTGAGCAGGCTGCCCTCGGGGGCGATCACGTCGATCGGCCGGTAGGCGCCGGCCGATGGCGGCGCGTCGGGATCGGTGAGCACGCGCACGGCGAAGAAGGCGGCCGACCTGGTCACCGAGAGCGGGCAGTTGAGGTTGCCGTCGATCTGCGCGTCGGTGCCGCTGAAGTCGAGCGTCAGCTCGTCGCCACGCACCGTCGCCCGCAGCCGCAGCGCGACGTCGTGTTGCTCGCCGCCGGCGTCGTCCTCGAGCACGTCCTCGGCTTCGTAGGTCCCGTCGGGGAGATCGGCGAGCGCGGCGCGGGTGCGGCGCTCGGCGTAGGCGAGGATCTCCTCGATCCCGGCGCGTAGATGCTCGGCGCCGTGGCGCTCGGCGAGCTCTTCCAGACGCAGCGCGCCGATCCGGTTGGCGGCCGCCTGGGCGCGCAGGTCGGCGAGGCGCTGGTGCGGCGAGCGCATCTGCCCGGCCAGGCGCTCGAGCTCGCCCTCGCCGATCCGCGTCGGCGGGATCACCACGCCCTCCTCCTCGAGCGTGCGCGAGCGCGCCGGCATCCCCGCCGGGCTGGGGCCGCCGATGTCGGCATGGTGGGCGCGGCAGGCGGCGAAGCCGAATAGCCCGCCGCCGATGAAGACCGGCGAGATCAGGGTCACGTCGGGCAGGTGGGTGCCGCCGCGGTAGGGGTCGTTGAGGATCCAGCCTTCGCCCGGGCGGTGCTCTTCCTCGAGCACGGCGGCGACCGCGTCCGGCATCGAGCCGAGGTGGACGGGGATGTGCTCGGCCTGCATCGCCAGCTCGCCGCGGGCGTCGAAGAGCGCGGTCGAGCAGTCGTGGCGCTCCTTGATGTTGGCCGAGTAGGCGGAGCGG